>DASSGM010000042.1:0-3156 GCA_035693465.1 Bradyrhizobium sp.
ACACCAGTTTCTTGAGACCTGCGATCTTGATGACGGCGCCATCCGGGCAGAGATTTCCCTTCAGAACCGCCACACCGCCATCGGGCATGATCGGCGCGCGGATTGAGTAGATGACCTCGCCATCCGGCGCATTCGCCTCACCATATTCCTCCGCAATGGTCCTGCCGGTAATCGTCAGGCAAGTACCGTCGATGTGGCCATTCTCGACCAGCGCACGGATCACAACGGCGGCGCCGCCGACATTGTAGACGTCTTTCGCGGTATATTTCCCGCCAGGGCGCAAATTACCGATCAAAGGCGTGCGTGCAAAGACCTGGCCGACGTCGTCGATCGTAAAGGATATGCCGGCTTCGTTGGCAAGCGCCGGTAGATGCAGCGCGGCGTTGGTCGATCCGCCGGTGGCTGCGACAATGGCCGCGCCGTTCTCCAGCGAACTTCGCGTCACGATTTGGCGCGGCAATGGTCCGCCTCGGTGCAGCATCTGCATCACAAGCCGCCCTGCCCGGCGCGCGACCTGCGCGCGTTCAGGATAGACGCCGGGGATCATCGAGGCATTAGGCATCGTCAGCCCCATCGCCTCGGAAACCATTGCCATGGTGTTGGCGGTGAACTGACCGGCGCAGGCGCCAATCGTCGGCAGACATGTCCGTTCGATACCGGCCAGCGTCGCTTCGTCGATTTCGCCGGTCATGAAGCCGCCGACGGCCTCATAGGAATCGAGCACAGTGAGGGTTTTTCCCTCGAACCGTCCCGGAAGCGCGCTGCCGCCGTAGATGAAGATCGACGGTACGTTGCAGCGGATCATTCCCATCATCACGCCGGGCAGCGTCTTGTCGCAGCCGCCGAATCCGATCAGCGCGTCGTAGGCGAGCCCGTGAACCACCGCCTCGATCGAATCGGCGATCAGCTCACGCGAGAGAAGCGAAAACTTCATCCCCTCATGGTTCATGCTGATGCCATCGGATACCGAAATGGTAGTGAACTCCCGCGGCGTGCCGCCGGCCTCCGTGATCCCGGCCTTGGCGGCATCGACCTGAAAATCGTGGGTCATGTTGCAGGGCGTCTGTTCGCCCTTCATGCTGACAACCCCGATCATTGGCTTGGCGAGCGCCTCGTCGTCGAGCCCCATCGCCCGCATGAAGGCGCGGTGGGGCGCACGATCGAGACCATCGGTCGTCACGCGTGATCGCCACTTCTTCATGTGCAAAATTTCTCCGCGCGTCCCGGCCAGCGCCGGGACGACTCGTTGAGACGTCCTCGCCTATTGCAGCGGCGCGACGATCGTCGGGTGCTTGAACTGCGCAACGTCCAACTTGGGCAGCATTCCGGTCTCAGCATAGATGTCGAGCATTTTCTGGATCGCCGGGAAATTCGGCGCGGCGCCGGGGTCGCGGCCGAAATCATTGTCCTTGAGGAGGTAGGTGTCGAGAACTGGTATCGGTGCCTTCAGCACTTCGTTAACAACCTTCAGCGTCTCTTCACGATTGGCCAGCGCCTTCTTCATCCCGGAAGTGATATCGCGCACGTAAGCCTTTACCAGTTCCGGGTTCTTGTCGACAAAGTCGGCGCGGCAAGCTTCCAGGATATGGACGATATTTGGCATCGCCTGGGAAAGCGAAAACAACTTGCGCGTTCCGCCCTTGGCCTCGGCCCGCGCCGCGAAAGGCTGATTCAAGTTGACAGCATCGACGCGATCCTGACGCAGTGCGTCTTCGGAAACGGCAAAGCCGACTTCGACGAGTTTGATATCCTTTGTCGGGTCGACCCCGTTCTGCTTCAGGAGCATGTTGAACGGCCCCTGGGTGCCGCCGCCGATTACGGATATGCCGACGGTCTTGCCCTTGAGATCTGCAATGGTCTTGATCGGCGAATCCTCTTTCACCGCCCAATAGACCGAAAAGCCGCCGGGCTTTTCGAAGACGTGCTGGGCCACGATGTAGGCCTTCAGATTGCCGCCGACCACGCCATTCGACAGCGACAAAGGCGCCTGCGTTGCGCAGTCGAGCGCGCCCGCGGCCAGCGCCTGCGTCATCGGCGCGGTGCCCTGGAATTGGGTCCATTCGATATTGTACGTCTTACCGAGATTGGGAAATTCGGCCGGTCGCCGCATCATCCAATACTTCGATTCCTCGGCCGGAATGGTCCAGCCGACGCGAATCGTCTGTTGGGCGAAAGATGAGTTCACGCCGGCAAAAACGGCGGCCGCAACTCCAGCCGCCAAAATAAATCTGGAACGTATCCGCATCATGCCCACTCCACTTTCCCGACGCCAACAGGCCCAAAATTACACGCGCCAAGCCTTTCATGGTTCAAACAATCAGGCAAGCCATCGGAACCCCCGGGTACGGCGGATTCCCGGCAAGGCCGGGATATGTGGTGGGCCGCGCCTTGAATCGGTGCGGGACGTGGCGGTGGTGAGCGCGACTGAGATGAGCGCACGTGCGGCTCGCGACATTCTGTTCGACTGGCAGCAGCGCGCGCGTCGCCGTTCTGGATGCCCGTAACAGGAGAAATGGAAGGGCTGGGGTGCGCGCGGTAGCCGCAACCAATATCGATTGAGACGAAGCTGTCGTCAGCGACGAAAAACCGTTGCAGTCGCACGGAGGGCGGTTAGAAATACTTTTCGCATGGAAGCCTCTCATCGAACCAGGGAACCGCGCCAATGTATAACCCTGCGGGTGTTAGAACATTACCCGAATTTCTTGTTCCGGAGCAGATGAAAGCGTGGGTGCTGGGCAACCCGGACGAGCTTCTGCTGCGCGACAAACCGACACCGGTCCCCGGACGTGCGGAAGTTCTGGTCCGCATCGACGCAGTTGCAATCTGCGCAACCGACCTTGAGATCATTCACGGCGGCTCGCCGGCGATCATTCAGGGCGGCCTGTCCTTCAACAAGAATTTCACGCCCGGCCACGAATATATGGGCACGGTTGCCGCGCTCGGACCAGGTGTCGACGAGTTCGAAATCGACGAACGCGTCAGCGTGGAAATCCACGCCGGATGTGGTCAGTGCAAGCGGTGCCGACAGGGCATGTATACCTCCTGCCTTAACTACGGGAAACCGGACAAGGGTCATCGCGCCAACGGTTTCACCACCGATGGCGGTTTCGCCGAATACGCCGTCAATCATATCAACACGCTGGCGCGGGTACCCGA
>DASSGM010000043.1:0-4003 GCA_035693465.1 Bradyrhizobium sp.
GAGGAGCGGCGCAATGACCGGCGCACGCACGAGCACGCTTGCGACCTTGCGCGGCAGCATCGAGCGCATCGAGACGCATGGCGACGCCTGCGCGCCTGGCAGGGTGGCGCTCGGGCATGCCGACGCCGATGCGATGCTGCAGGGCGGCCTCGCCGTGGCTGCGATGCACGAGGTGTTCACCGATGCGGGCCGGCAAAGTGCCGCGGCGACCGGTTTTGTCGCGGGCCTTGCGGGGCGGGTGGCGGCACGGCGGCCGCTGGTTTGGGTGCGTCAGGATTTCATCGACATTGAATCGGGTGCGCTGTCGATGAGCGGGCTAGCCGAGCTCGGCCTCGATCCGCGCCTGTTGGTGACGGTGCGCGCGGCCGATGTGGACGCCGCGTTGCGGACCGCGGCCGATGCGCTCGCCTGCGATGCGCTCGGCGCCGTCGTGCTGGAAGTCTGGGGGCAAGCGCGGCAGCTCGATCTCGTCGCCAGCCGCAAGCTGACGCTGGCGGCGCAGGCGTCGGGCGTCACCGGCCTGTTGTTGCGGCTGGCGGCGGAGCCACAGCCCTCGACAGCGGAGACGAGATGGATCGTGCGCGCGGCGCATTCGCCGCCGGTCTCCTCTTCAATGCCTGCGGCGGCTTGGAGCGCGTGGGGCGCGCCGGTGTTCGACGCGCAGCTTGTCCGCAACCGTCATGGCCCTGTTGGGCGGTGGATCATGGAATGGAAATGTGATGAGTGCCTTTTCAGTAAACCGGCGGCGTATCCTCAGCCTGTGGCTGCCGCGCCTGCCCATCGACCGCATCAAACGCCAGCTCGCGCGCGGCAACGCCGCGCCAGTTAAAGCGTTTACAAGGAAAGCGGGTACTGGTTCGCGTGAAGAAGAAAACGCGTCAAAACAAAACTCTGACAATGATCCCAGCATTGTTGTCGCCAAGCAAAACAATGCCTTGCAAATTTTTGCTCTCGACGACGCGGCCGCGCGTCTTGGTCTCGAGGTCGGCCTGCCGCTCGCCAATGCCCGGGCCATCTGCCCGCAATTAAGGGTGTTCGATGCCGATGAAGTTTCCGACGCAAAGACCCTGAATGATATCGCCGAGTGGTGCGACCGCTTCACGCCCTTGGTAGCGCTTGATTCCCCGCATGGCCTGTTTCTCGACATCACCGGATGCGCCCATTTGTTCGGCGGCGAGGCCGCGATGATGCGGCTCATCTGTGAGGTGTTGACCGCGCAAGGTTTTGCGGTCAGCGCCGCCATCGCCGGCACCTCGGTATGCGCACGGACGATGACCCGTCATGTCCATGGCCGCATCGTCCGCGATGGTGAGGAAGCCGATGCGGTCAGGCCGCTGCCGGTATCCGCACTGGGTGCCGACGAGGCCATCGCCCGCGGCTTGCGCCGCGCCGGACTGAAAACCATCGGCGATGTCGCCTCCCGCGCGCGCCATGAAATCACCGCAAGATTCGGCGCCGGCTTCACAACCTTGCTGCAACACGCAGTGGGGCAGGGCGATGCGCCGATCAGCCCGCGCAAGCCGCTGCCGGATTACATCGTGGAGAAGCGTTTCGCCGATCCGGTGGCGACGGAAGTGGTGATATCGGCGACATTATCCCGCCTGGCCGCGATGCTGGTCGTGGCGATGGCGCAGCAAGGCAAGGGGGCGCGGCGGCTGGAGGCCGGTTTCTTCCGCACCGATGGCGCGGTTCGCACCATCATTGTCGACACCGGACAACCCGTGACCAGAGCTGAGGTGATCGACCGCCTGTTTCGCGAACGGCTCGATGCTTTGAGCGATCCGCTCGATCCCGGCTTCGGTTTCGATCTCATTCGCCTGTCCGCAAGCCGCACGGAAATCGTCGTGCAGCAGCAGCGCGATCTCGATGCCAATGTGCACGACAATGACGAACTTGCAGCCCTGATCGACCGGATCGCCGCGCGCATCGGTGGACGGCGGGTGGTCGTGCATTTGCCGCAGGACACCCATATTCCGGAGCGCGCGGTGATGACGGCGCCGGCGCAGCATCATTTGACAGCCGCTACCCATGCGGTCTGGCCGGCACGCGTGGAGGGAGAGCCGCCGCTGCGGCCGTTGCGGCTGTTCGAGCGGCCGGAACAGATTAAGGTCATCGCGCAGGTGCCGGATGGTCCGCCCGCCCGATTTGTCTGGCGCCGCGCCACCCATGCCGTGGTTCGCGCCGAAGGCCCCGAGCGCGTCGCCATGGAGTGGTGGCGCGGGGAAGGCGAGATGCTGACGCGCGATTATTTCCGCGTCGAGGATAAGGCGGGTTTAAGGTTCTGGCTGTATCGCGACGGACTTTATGATCGCGAGATCGAACAGGAAGAAGGCAAGGCGGTTCAGCCGAACTGGTTCATGCACGGATTGTTCGCATGACTACCCCTGCCTATGCGGAGATCGGAATCACGACGAATTTTTCGTTCCTACGCGGCGGATCGCATCCGCAGGATTACGTGCATGAGGCGGGCGATCTGCGCCTTCCCGTCATCGGCATTGCCGATCACAACACTCTGGCTGGCGTCGTACGGGCTTACGTGGAGCTCGAAAATCCAAGGGTTGAATTCAAGCCAAAACTTCTGATCGGCTCACGCCTCGTCTTCAGGGACGGCACGCCGGACATCCTGGTCTATCCGCGCGACCGCGCCGTTTACGGCCGGCTATGCCAGCTGCTCACCCGCGGCAAGCGAGGGGAGGATACCGAGAAGGGGCAATGTCATCTTGATCTCGACGACCTCCTGGAATTCGCCGAAGGTCAGCTTGCGGCCGTGATGCTGCCACATCGCTTCGAGGCGGCGAAAGCGATTGATGTTCTCGGCCGATTGCAACGCAGCCGCGCCGACGGCGTGTGGCTCGCGGCTAGCCTTTTGTACCGCGGCGATGACCGGCGCCGGCTGGTGCGGCTGCAGCGCATTGCCTCAACCGCCGGCGTGCCGCTCCTGGCGACCAACGAGGTGCTGTATCACCATCCCGCGCGCCGCCCCTTGCAGGATGTCCTCACCTGCATTCGCGAGAAGACGACCATCGAGACCATCGGCAAGCGTCTTGAAGCCAATGCGGAGCGCTATCTCAAGCCTGCGGATGAAATGGCGCGGTTGTTTCGCGATATGCCGGAGGCGATTGAGGAAACCATGCGCTTTGCAAGCCGCATCACGTTCTCGCTGGACCAGCTCAAATACCAGTATCCCGACGAGCCGGTGCCGCCGCGCAAGACCGCGCAGCGTCATCTGGAAGATCTGACCTGGCAGGGAGCGCACAAGAGATTCCCGGTCCGGATTTCACCCAGGACCAAGAAGGTTCTGCACAAGGAACTGCGCCTGATCCGAAAACTCAAATACGCGCATTATTTTCTCACCGTGCACGACATCGTTCGCTACGCGCGCGAGCAAAAAATCCTCTGCCAGGGCCGGGGTTCGGCGGCGAATTCGGCCGTGTGCTACGTACTCGGCATTACTTCGGTCGATCCAACCAAGATCGATCTGCTGTTCGAGCGTTTCATTTCCAAGGAACGGCTGGAGCCGCCCGACATCGACGTCGATTTCGAGCATTCGCGGCGCGAGGAGGTGATGCAGTATGTCTATCGGAGATATGGCCGCCACCGCGCCGCCATCATCGCAACCGTGATTCATTATCGGCCGCGCAGCGCCATCCGCGATGTCGGCAAGGCGCTGGGGCTGACGGAAGACGTGACGGCGGCGCTGGCCGACACGGTGTGGGGAAGCTGGGGCGACGGCCTCGACGAAATGCAGGTCAGGCAGGCGGGGCTCGATCCGCATAATTCGATGATCGAACTCGCCGTCGAACTGGCGACCGAACTGATCACATTCCCGCGGCATTTGTCGCAGCATGTCGGCGGCTATGTCCTGACCCAGGATCGGCTCGACACCTACGTGCCGATCGGCAATGCCGCGATGGATGACCGCACCTTCATCGAATGGGACAAGGACGATGTCGATGCGCTGAACATGATGAAGGTCGATGTGCTGGCGCTGGGCATGCTGACC
>DASSGM010000044.1:0-13459 GCA_035693465.1 Bradyrhizobium sp.
CGACCAGTTTCTGAAATTCCGAAATTTCGCTTGCCAACGGACCCAAATCAGTTCACTGATTCGCGCCGTCCTGTCCCACAGAGGGGCGTGCGCACGTCACGAACGCGGGGCGGGATGCGGTGGACGCGGCAGCGCACGAGACGAACGCGGCCTGCTCGCGTACGGCCAAGTCGTGTCGTTCTGGCGCCCCAATGCAGGTGTCAAGTCTGCGATAAGAAGCGCAGGCGACGGTGTCAAACAAGCGTGGTCACCGGGGAGAGCGCGAAGTAAGCCGTAAAACCATTGCGCGGGGAATGCCGGGTGATTTCCGGTGTGACCGTGGTGACTACGCTCGTGTGTTTGTTTTCATCACACACGAGGCTGCGGGTGCATCGAGCGCCCGGCATTCCCTGCGCCCTCTATTGTTAAGAGCGGCGAAACAGTTCATGCACCACTCGGGCGCACCGCGCCGCGAGATCGCGGAGTCATATTCGGAGTTGCCGTCATTGCGAGCAGCGAAGCGACGAAGCAATCCACTCTTACTTCGCGGCAACATGGATCGCTTCGCTTCGCTCGCAATGACGAATCCAAAACACATGTGCCTTGGCTGTTTGACAACTGAATGCGTAGCGCGGGCGAGCGAAGCTGCCTCGTCTATACCAGTCGCGACTGCACCACGGCCGCCTCGATGAACGAGGCAAACAGCGGATGCGGCTCGAACGGGCGCGATTTCAGTTCGGGATGGAATTGCACCCCGATGAACCAGGGATGGTCCTCGTATTCGACGATCTCCGGCAGCACACCATCGGGTGAGAGGCCCGAGAAACGCAGGCCATGCTGCTCGAGCCGGTCCTTATAGGCAGTGTTCACCTCGTAGCGGTGGCGGTGGCGCTCCGAAATCTCGGTGGCCCCGCCATAGACCTCCGACACCCGGCTGCCGCGCTTGAGCACCGCGGGATAGGCGCCGAGGCGCATGGTGCCACCGAGATCGCCGGACTTCGATCGCTTCTCGAGCTCATTGCCGCGCAGCCATTCCGTCATCAGGCCGACCACCGGTTCGGGCGTGGGACCGAACTCGGTGGAATTCGCCTCCTCGATGCCGACGAGATTGCGCGCGGCTTCGATCACCGCCATCTGCATTCCAAAGCAAATGCCGAAATAGGGCACGTCGCGCTCTCGCGCGAACTGCGCGGCGCGGATCTTGCCCTCGGCGCCGCGCTGACCGAAGCCACCGGGCACCAGAATGCCGTTGACATGCTCGAGAAACGGCGCGGGGTCCTCGTTCTCGAAAACTTCGCTCTCGATCCAGTCCAGATTGACCTTGACGTTGTTGGCGATGCCGCCGTGCGACAGGGCTTCGATCAGCGACTTATAGGCGTCCTTCATGCCGGTGTATTTGCCGACGATGGCGATGGTCACCGCGCCTTCGGGATTGCGCACCCGCTCGTTGATCAGGTGCCAGCTTTGCAGGGCCGGCGGAATTTTGGGCACGATGCCGAACGCCGCCAGTACCTCATTGTCGAGGCCGGCGGCATGATAGGCCTCAGGCACGGCGTAGATGTTATCGACGTCGCGCGCCTCGATCACGGCGCTTTCGCGCACATTGCAGAACAGCCCGAGCTTGCGCCGTTCTTCCTTCGGAATCGGCCGGTCGGTGCGGCACAACAGGATGTCCGGCTGGATGCCGATCGAGCGCAGCTCCTTGACCGAATGCTGCGTCGGTTTTGTCTTCAGTTCGCCGGCGCTCGGGATGAACGGCAACAGTGTGAGATGAATGTAGATCGCGTGATCGCGCGGCAGATCGTTCTTGAGCTGACGGATCGCCTCGAAGAACGGCAACCCCTCGATGTCGCCGACGGTGCCGCCGATCTCGCACAGCACGAAATCGAACTCGTCATTGCTGTCGAGGATGAAATCCTTGATGGCGTTGGTGACGTGCGGGATCACCTGGATGGTGGCACCGAGGTAATCGCCGCGCCGTTCCTTGGTCAGGATGTCCTGATAGATGCGACCGGTGGTGATATTGTCGGCCTTGGTGGCGGGACGTCCGGTGAAGCGCTCATAGTGGCCGAGATCGAGATCGGTCTCGGCGCCGTCATCGGTCACGAATACTTCGCCGTGCTGGTACGGCGACATCGTTCCGGGGTCGAGATTGAGATAGGGGTCGAGCTTGCGCAGGCGAACCTTGTAGCCGCGCGCCTGCAACAGGGCGCCGAGCGCCGCCGAAGCCAGACCCTTTCCGAGCGAGGAAACCACGCCGCCGGTGATGAAGATGTACCGCGCCATGGGACTTAACCTTTAAGGCCACCGGCGCGATTCGCCAAAGCGAATCGTGAGCCGCAGCAAACCTCTTGTCGGGCTGTGGGTGACGTGAAAATTAAAGTATTATCAGTGTATTGATGGGGATTACTGATGCGGGATGCCAGACCGCCATCCTGCATGGCCACCCTGCTTTATTGCGATTGCGGCGCCTGCGGACCCGATGGCGCCGGTGGGCTCTGCGGCCGCTCGTCCGACTTCTTCAGCGAATCCAGAATGCCGCCACTGGTCGGCGGCGACACCGGCGTTGCCGGTCCAGCCGGCTGCGACTGCGAGGCTGGATTGATGATCGAACTCGGCTTGCGGTCGTAGCTTGCGTACCAGGACAAGAACAGGCTGGTCAGGAAGAAACCCACCGCCAGCACAGCAGTCGTGCGCGTCAGCAAATTGGCGGTGCCGCGGCTCGACATGAAGCCGGCGCCCCCGCCGACGCCAAGTCCACCGCCTTCGGATTTCTGCAGCAGTACGGTCGCGATCATGGCCGCAACGATCATCAGGTGGACTACGATAACGACAGTCTGCATCTCTACCTTCCGTCGCAAGCCTAAAGACGCCGGCGTCCGGCTGCACTGGGGCTTGCGGGGTTTGAAGTGGCGCGGTGTTACACGATTGGGCGGGGCATTGTCACCCCCGGCACACGCCTTGCCGTTAGCTAGGGACAACTACGCGCGATCGCAAGGAAATCGGCCGCTTTCAGGCTGGCGCCGCCGACCAGCGCGCCATTGACGTTGGCGACCGCCATCAATTCCCTCGCATTCGAGGGTTTTACCGAGCCGCCATACAGGATACGGATTCTGGCCCCCTCGCGGTTAAATCGCGTAGTGAGGAGTTCCCGGATAAATTGATGAATTTGCTCGACATCTTCGGCCGTAGGGGTCAACCCGGTGCCGATCGCCCAGACCGGCTCATAGGCCACCACCAGATTGTCGGCCCGCGCGCCATCCGGCAGCGAGACGTTGAGCTGCCCGCGGCAAATGTCGAGGGTATGGCCGGAATCGCGCTGGCGCTGGGTTTCGCCGATGCAGACGATCGCGGTGAGGCCGACGCGCCAGACCGCTTCCGTCTTCTGCCGGACCAACACATCGATTTCGCCGTGGTCGGCGCGGCGCTCGGAGTGGCCGACAATGATGGCGCGCGCGCCGGCATCCGCCAGCATTTCGGCTGAAATGTCGCCGGTGTGGGCGCCCGACGCCTTGGGGTGGCAATCCTGAGCGCCGACCGCGACAGTTCTTGAACCGCCGGCCTTTTCCGCGAAGGCCGCAAGCAGTGTCGCCGGCGGGCAAACCAGCAGGTCGGCCTTGTCAGCGACCTCGGAGGCGCCCGCGAGCATAGCCTCGAATTCGCCCATGGAGGCCCTCAGGCCGTTCATTTTCCAGTTGCCGGCAATCAGCGGCCGGATGGCATCGGTCATGGTGGGTTCTCGCGAGTATCAGCTCAAACATGCGCTAGCAGAGCACAGGGGCCAGTTCCAGACACAGCTTGGCGCCGGCGAGCCGCTGGCCGCTTAAATCGGCCCTCCCCGCCAAGGTTGCGACGAGGCGGCTGCCACTTTATGATGCTTATCAACTCGGTGATGCCCTTTTGCGGAATTCGCTACCGAATTCGCTTGGGCGCCAGCCGGTTCCCTCCTGCCAAAAAGTTGGACCCATGCTTCGAGGAATGCGGAAAGCCTCATCAAACTGGCTCGGCAAGATCATCATGGCCGTGGTGATGGGCGTCTTGATCATCAGTTTCGGGATCTGGGGCATCAACGACATTTTCAGGGGTTTTGGGCAGTCGACGCTGGCGACGGTCGGCCGCACCGAGATTTCGATCAATGAATTCCGTCAAATCTATACCGAGAAGCTGCAGCAGATCGGCCGCCAGTTCGGCCGCCCGTTGACGACCGATCAGGCCCGCGCCTTCGGCCTCGACCGCCAACTGCTGCAGCAGACCATTGCCGAAGCCGCCCTTGATGAGGAAGCGCGGCGGCTCGGGCTCGGACAGTCCGATGCCGAGACCATGCGGATGATCTTCAACGACCCCAATTTCAAGGGTGTCGGCGGCGCGTTCGATCCCGGACGCTTCCAAGCCACGATTCGCCAATACGGCTTCACGGAACAGCGCTATCTCGCCGAGCAGCGGCGGGTGTCGCTGCGGCGTCAAATCGCCGGCTCGATCTCAGCCGGTCTCGAACCACCGAAAGTGCTGATTGAAGCCCTCAGCCGCTTCCAGAATGAGCAGCGTTCGATAGACTACGTCAAACTCGACGCCGCGCAGGCCGGGCCGATCGATCCAGCTTCGCCGGAGACGCTGGCCAGCTATTTCGACGATCACAAGGCCCAGTTCCGGGCGCCCGAATATCGCAAGATATCCTTTGTCGTGATCACACCGGAAGATATCGGCAAGTGGTCGGAAGTTTCCGACGAGGATGCCAAAAAGATCTTCGAGCAACGCCGCGACAAGCTTGGAACCCCGGAACAGCGCCAGGTCTCGCAAATCGTGTTTCCAAATACGGAAGAAGCCATGGCGGCGCGTAGTCGCATTGCGTCCGGATTATCATTCGAGGATCTGGCCAAGGAGCGCGGGCTTAATCCGTCCGATGTCGATCTCGGGCTGATTACGAAATCCGCCATTATCGATACCGCGATCGCCAATGCGGCGTTTTCGCTCGCCTCCGGAGAGGTAAGCCAGCCTGTGCAGGGCCGGTTTGGGGTTGCGCTGGTCAAGATCGGCAAGATCGAACCCGGGGCCGAACCATCATATGAAAGCGTCGCCTCCAACCTGAAGAAGGAAATAGCCACTGAACGCGCGCGCACCAAGGTTGCGGAGCTGCGTGACAAGATGGAGGACGAGCGCGGCGGCGGCGCCAGCGTCATCGAGGCCACGCAGAAATTGGGGCTTGCCGCGATCACCATCGACGCCGTCGATCGCTCCGGCCGCCAACCAAACGGCCAGCCGGCCGGCAACATCCCCCGCGGTCTCGATGTCGTCTCGCAGGCATTCAACAGCGATGTCGGCGTCGACAACGACCCGATTTCGTTCAATGGCGGCTATGTCTGGTACGACGTTCTCGGCATCACCCCCTCGCGGGAACGCAACCTCGACGAGGTGAAGGATCAGGTCGAGGCGCGATGGCGCGACGACCAGATCGCAAGCCGGCTGCGGACCAAGGCAACGGAGATGGTTCAAAAGCTCGAACAAGGCGGCAACCTCGCCGACGAAGCCGCAGCACTGGGATCGAAGGTCGAAACGGCCAGTGGATTCAGGCGCGATGCTTCGCTGCCCAGCGTACCCGCCAGCGCGATCAGTGCGGCGTTTCGTACCGCCAAGGATGGCGTCGGACAGACCGCCGGCGCCGGCTCAAGTGAATGGATCGTATTCCGCGTGACCGACGTCAGTGTGCCGCCGGTCGACCTGGCTTCGGACGACATGAAGAAACTGAAAGAGACCCTTCAGCGCGGCCTGACCGATGAACAGATCGCGCAATACGTCGCGAAGCTTGAAACGGATATCGGCACGACCATCAATCAGGCCGCCTTCGCACAGGTGACGGGCGCGAATAATTGAGCATGATCCGGAAAAGTGGGCACCGGTCTTCCGCAAAGATCATGCTAAGGATGAGCACTCCCGAAAGCATGCGATGAACGACCTGAAATCCATCATCGGAAAAGTCGCCACCGGCGCAACGCTGTCGCGCGACGAAGCGGCATCCGCCTTTGACAGCATGATGTCGGGCGAGGCGACGCCTTCGCAAATGGGCGGGCTATTGATGGCGCTTCGCGTGCGCGGCGAAACCGTCGATGAGATCACCGGCGCGGTATCGGCAATGCGCGCCAAGATGCTGCGGGTCAAGGCTCCCGGCAATGCTGTCGACGTGGTCGGCACGGGCGGAGATGGCTCCGGCTCGGTCAACGTTTCGACCTGCGCCTCGTTCATCGTCGCGGCGGCCGGCGTGCCCGTCGCCAAGCATGGCAATCGCGCGCTATCATCGCGCTCGGGCGCGGCTGATGTGCTTTCCTCGCTCGGGGTCAGGATCGACATCAAGCCCGAGCATGTCGGCCGTTGCATCGCCGAAGCCGGTATCGGCTTCATGTTCGCGCCATCGCATCACCCGGCGATGAAGAATGTCGGCCCGACCCGCGTCGAACTGGCGACCCGCACGATCTTCAATCTGCTCGGGCCGCTGTCCAATCCGGCCGGCGTGAGGCGGCAAATGGTGGGCGTGTTTTCCAGGCAATGGGTGCAGCCGCTGGCGCAGGTGCTCAAAAACCTCGGCGCCGAATCCGTCTGGGTAGTGCACGGCTCCGACGGGCTCGATGAAATCACCCTCACCGGCCCTTCGTTTGTTGCGTCGCTCGAGAACGGCGATATCCGCACCTTCGAGGTGACGCCGGAGGAAGCGGGTCTTACCCGGGTCGGCGGCGACGCACTGAAGGGCGGCGATGCCGATGCCAACGCGATGGCGCTGCAAAACGTGCTCGACGGGAGGCCGAGCCCTTTTCGCGACGTCGCATTGCTGAACGCTGCGGCGGCGCTGATCGTGGCCGGCCGGGCGAGGAATTTGAAGGAAGGCGTCGCGCTGGGCGTCAAGTCGCTCGACAGTGGCGCTGCGGCAGCGCGGCTGAAGCATCTGATCGCAGTCTCCAACAGCTGACCGGGGAGGCCTCGCGATGTCCGATATCCTGACCAAGATCGAGGCTTACAAACGCGAGGAAATCGCCGCCGCCAAGCGTGCGCATCCGCTTTCAGGCGTCGAAGCGCTTGCGAAGGCCGCGCCCGCGCCGCGGGATTTTATCAATGCCATCCGCAAAAGGCTCGCTCAGGGCGAGTACGCACTGATTGCCGAAGTGAAGAAGGCTTCACCCTCAAGGGGACTCATTCGTGCCGACTTCGATCCGCCGGTACTTGCCAAGGCCTATGAAGCCGGAGGCGCGGCCTGTCTTTCGGTGCTGACCGACACACCGTCGTTTCAGGGCCATCTCGATTTCATGGTGGCGGCGCGCGCCGCCACCGCGCTGCCGGTGCTGCGCAAGGATTTCATGTACGACACCTATCAGGTGGTCGAGGCCCGCGCGCACGGCGCCGACTGCATCCTGATCATCATGGCGGCGCTCGACGATGCCGCGGCTCGGGATATCGAGGATGCAGCGATTGCTCACGGCATGGATGTGTTGATCGAAATCCACGAACGCAGCGAGCTGGATCGGGCTCTTAAACTTCGTTCGCCGATGATTGGCATCAACAACCGCAACTTGAGGAATTTTGAGACCACTCTTGCGACCAGCGAAGCGCTGGCGCCGCTGATCCCGAGCGACCGCCTGATGATCGGAGAAAGCGGCATCTTTGCCCCTGGCGATCTCGCACGGCTCGCGCGCCTCGGCATCTCGACATTCCTGGTCGGCGAAAGCCTGATGCGGCAGGCCGATGTCGCGGCGGCGACCCGCGCGCTGCTGGCGCGTGAGGACACCCCCCGCGCGACGGGAACGCAATAGCCCATGGCGCGCAAATCTTCCCAGGACGGTCGCACCCTCACCCACATTGACGCAGCAGGCGAAGCGCGGATGGTCGACGTGTCGACCAAGCCAGCCACCGAACGCACCGCGCTGGCGGAAGGACGCGTCATCATGGGCAGGGCGACGCTCGAGCTGATCGTCTCGGGCAATGCCAAGAAAGGCGACGTTCTCGGCACCGCGCGCGTCGCCGGCATCATGGCAGCCAAGCGTACCTCGGATCTGATACCGTTGTGTCATCCGCTGGCTCTGTCGAACGTCACGCTGGAAATCACGCCCGACAACAAGCTGCCCGGCTGCATTGTCCGCGCCGTCGTCAAGGTCACTGGCCCGACCGGCGTCGAGATGGAAGCGCTGACGGCCGTGTCGGTCGCGTGCCTCACAATCTACGACATGATCAAGGCGGTGGAGCGGGGCGCCCGCATCGAAGCCATTCATCTGGTTGAGAAAAAGGGCGGCAAGTCCGGGCACTATCGCGCCTGATCACCGTCCACTATTTTGCCTTCACGGCGGAGTGATCGGCGGGAATGGAAGAGCGCGTCTGCTTCGGTGTTATTGTGGTGGCGCCATCAGCGCATGAACCCAACGCGGAGAGACGCAATGTCGACCTTCAAGCTACTTGGCGCGGTGGCCATCCTGTCGACCGCGATAGCAACACCGGCGCCGGCGCAGCAGGTGATATCCGAACCTGGTTATTGCGCTTTCTTCTACCCCAACGCGAACTGCCAGAATAAGGGCCCGGGCAACCCCTACACCGATCCCTACGCGCGGCGCGGACTCGCGCAAAGCGAAACCGTCGGAATTGCCGTGAAGCGGCCGCGGCTACATCGTTCGACGTTGCGCCCACAGTAACCGCGGCAAATGGTCTAACCCACAGATAGCCGCCCTCGCATCCGGGGCTAGAGGCCAATTAGTGCCCTATTAACCTAAATTCCTAACGTCACTTCCATACCGTCATCGTACTCCTGTGCTGGGCCGGGGCGTAAGAAACCTGCTTCTGGCGTTGTAGCCTGGGCAGCGATCTAGACCCATGACGGCAAACCGTACCGTATCGTTCCGCGCCCGACATTCCTCCGGCGTCAATCCGATCCACTGGCTTATCCTTGGCGGCGTTTTCCTGATTGCGGCCATCACGATCGGCACCACGATGATGGCCGGCAATTTCCGCGAACGCGCGCTGAACAGCAGCAAACGCGAACTGGAAAACACCGTCTTGCTGCTGGCCCGCCACTTCGACAAGCAACTCGAAGATTTCACGGTCATTCAGAAGGACGCAATCAGGCAAATCCAGCTGACCGGAATCACATCATCCGATATTTTCAGGGGAGAAATGGCTACCCTGGAATGGCACGAAGTGCTGAGGGTGAAGGCCGAGGGATACTCCGATGTCGCTGGCGTCAACCTGTTCGATTCAGAGGGAGTTCTGATCAACTCGTCGGAGACCTGGCCGGTTCCGGACATCAAGATCGGCGATCGGCCTTACTTCAAAGCATTCAAATCGGGGGCTGCGGTAACGCAGGCTGTGGTCGAACTGGTGCGCAGCCGCTTCTCCGGCGGCTGGGCGATCGTGTTCGCTCACAAGGTGAGTGGGCCAAGAGGCGAGTTCCTCGGAGTGGTCACAAGAGCGACTACGCCAGCAAGCTTCGAACAATTCTTCGCATCGCTGGCGCTTGGAGAGAGTGCGGCGATTTCAATGTATCATCGCGACGGAACGCTGCTGGCGCGGTATCCCCATATTGAAGCGATGATCGGAAAGAATTTCGCAACCGGCCAGATGCATCGCGAGATTTTATCCAGGTCGAACCATGGGACAATGCGTCTGAGCAGTCCGCTCGACGGTCTGGATCGGCTGGCTTCAGTTCGCACCCTGGCCGACTTTCCAATCTCGATCATAGCGACCACGACCGCCTCGGCGGCGTTGTCCGATTGGCGCGAGCAAACCAGATATTTGGTTGCCGTAGCGGGCGTCTCCGTGCTCGTGATCGCGATCATTCTGTTCCTCGTCGTTCGCAAGCTGTCGCAGCAGCATCAATTGGAGACGCAACGTCTGGACACCGCGGTGAACAACATTCCGCAGGGCCTGGTAGTTTATGACGCGCATGCGCGGGTTACCGTTTGCAACCGGCGCTACCTCGAGATGTTCGGATTGTCACCGGATGTAGCCAAGCCTGGCTGCACGATGCAGGATCTGATCGCACATCGCAAGGCAACCGGATCCTTTGATGGCGACGTTGAGGAATTTTGCGCCGCCATCATCCGCAATGTGCGGCTCGGGAAAGTTACGCATCAGATCACGGACGCGCCAGACGGCAGATCGATTCTGATTATAAACCAACCGCTGGAAGCGGGTGGATGGGTGGCCACGATCGAAGATGTCACAGAGCGCAGACGGTCCGAGGAGCGCATCACGCATCTCGCGCATTACGACGCGCTAACCAACCTGCCGAACCGAGCGCTGTTTCACGAGAGGCTGAAACAGGAACTTGCTCGCATTGCTGCAGGTCAACAATTGGCGGTGCTCTACATCGACATCGATGAATTCAAGAGCGTCAACGACACGCTTGGACATCTGATCGGGGACGAACTGTTGAAATCCGTGGCCACTAGTCTGAGCCAGTGCGTTGCAGCCACCGACTTCGTCGCGCGCCTCGGCGGCGACGAATTCGCCATTGTTCAAACCGCGGTCAAAGCTCCCGCTGAGGTCGCCGACCTCGTGGCGCGCGTCTTCGATGCGATCCGGGAGCCCTACGAATGTCTCGGGCATCAGGTGACCACGGACGCCAGCATCGGCATTGCGCTGGCGCCGCCGCACGGCGTCGATCTCGATCAAATTCTGAAGAACGCTGACCTGGCGATGTATGCCGCCAAATCGGCGGGACGCCGGACCTATCGCTTCTTCGAGCCGGCGATGGACGCCCAGGTAAAAGCCCGCCGCAAACTGGAAATGGATCTGCGCCAGGCGATTACAGATGGGACGCTGGAAGTTTACTATCAGCCCTGCATCAGTCTCCAGGACAACAGCATAACCGGCTGCGAGGCCCTGCTGCGCTGGCACCATCCCGAGCGCGGCATGATCCCGCCCGCCGAGTTCGTTCCAATTGCGGAAGACACCGGCCTGATCAATCAGCTTGGCGAATGGGTGCTCACGACGGCCTGTGCGGAAGCCGCGACGTGGCCCGAGGACATCAATCTCGCAGTCAATGTCTCGCCGGTTCAGTTCAAGAGCGGTACGTTGGCACTGAAGATCGTTGCGGCGCTTGCGGCCTCCGGCCTTGCTGCGAACAGGCTGGAGCTGGAGATTACCGAGGCGGTACTCATTCGCGACGATGAGGCCGCGCTCGCGATCCTGCACCAGCTTCGCGGCATCGGGGTGCGTATCGCGCTCGACGATTTCGGCACCGGTTATTCCTCGCTGAGCTATCTGCAGCGCTTTCCGTTCGACAAGATCAAGATCGACCGCTGCTTCGTCAACGATATCGCGGAGCCCGACGGCTCGTCCTGCATTGTGCAGGCGGTGGTGAATATCGCAGCAGAACGCCACATCACGACGACCGCGGAGGGGGTTGAAACGCGACAGCAACAGCAATTGCTGCGCGCGCTCGGCTGCTCCGAAATGCAGGGCGATCTGTTCAGTCCGCCGAAGTCGGCCGCGGAGATCAACCAGCTGTGCTTCGCGCACCGTGAACCATCAGCGGCCGTGGACCTGCGCCGGGCCCGAAGGCGAAGGCAAATCACGCCCTAAGCTCAAGGTACCTGCCGGATCATATTCAGATTGTAATTCGCGGCCTTCGAGTCCCCGAGCCCCGGGTCATCGAATCCTGTCGTTGATGGTGAATTCGCGGCCAAACCGGACGACGCTCGCGTCGTGCATTGCCGCCAGTGGAAGCCAATTGATATATTCGGCAGTCGCGATGATCTGCGGGAACTTGTTGTCCAGGGCATGCCAGATGCCCTCGATATGAGCAGCGCACCATGCATGCGGCTCGTTGCCGGCGATCGATATGATCTCGCCAATGACGATGCGCAGAGAGGCGGCAGATAGCCCGGCTCGAAGCAACGTCGCATATTTCAGGATCGCGTAGTCTTCGCAGTCGCCGTGTAAAATCGCCAAGGTTTGCGCCGGCGTTTGCCAGGCGTCGCCGCTATCTGGCTCCGGGGTATAGATTATTCTCTGATTGATATCCGCATTGAACCCACTGATCGCCGGCATCGTAAGCGCCGGAATCTCCGCACCCGCCGGGAGCTCAAGCGAGGGCCGAACTGCATTCCACTTGATGCGGAACGGATCGTCGGCGCCGGCGTCGAATGAACGGTAACCTGCGAATATCAAACCATCGATCGGGGGCATGGCTTAGCTCCAGTCCGGGTCAACCCGGACACGGCGACCAAATCAACTATTGAACACGGCCAGCTTGCGCGGGCGGCAAGCGAAAACGTTCAGCGGCCGTAGAGCCCGGTCAAGGTCGCCTTGGCCAAGGTATGGGAGTTCAAATCGAAACCGACCAGCGCTGCGGAAACCGCATCGTTCTTCGCATTCGGCAGCTTGTCGACATCGAGCGCAAAGACCGTGATCTGGTAATGATGCGGCTTGTCGCCCGGCGGCGGGCACGCGCCGCCATAACCAAAGGCGCCATAATCGTTTCGGGCCTGGATTGCGCCCTTGGGCATCAGCTTCTTTTTGGCATCGCCGGCACCCTTGGGCAACGACGTGGCGGCAGGCGGAATATTGAACACCACCCAATGCCACCAACCGCTGCCGGTCGGCGCCTCCGGATCATACATGGTGACGGCGAAGCTCTTGGTGCCGCTGGGCGCCCCGCTCCAGCTCAAGGCCGGAGAAACGTTGCTGCCGGTGCAACCAAAGCCCTTGAATACCTGCTCATTGGCAATGGTGGCGCCCTCCTTGAGGTCGGTGCTGGTCAAGCTCATGCTCTGCGCGTTCGCGGCGCCGGTGCCGAACAGGCTCAGGCCAAGCGCCGCCAAGACCGCCGGTCTTTTCATGGCTTCCTCCCTTCGATGGACGCCGGAAATGTTGCTCGCTTCCCGCTGATACCAGCCATAGCAATTTTCGGGATGGCGCGGAAGCGCAGGACACGGTACGCGAGAGGCCAAGGCGAAGCAGTCACATATTTCCGGGAGGATATTATGAACGAAGCGACCCGCATCCAGCCGGCGCCCACTGCCGAGCTCGGCGCTAGCGGAGAAGAGTTCCAGAACCTGCACGAGTTCGTGCGAAAAGCGCGCGCGAAGCTCAATCAGAATGCCTGGGACTACATTGTCGGCGCCGCCGAGACCGAGACCACGATGCACCGCAACCGCATGGCGCTCGATGAGATCGCATTCCGGCCGCGTGTGCTGCGCAATGTCGCCAAGGTCGACGCCTCCGTCGAGCTGTTCGGCCGCAAATTGCGCTTGCCGGTCATGCTGGCCCCGGTCGGTGCCCTTGAACTGTTCGATCCGGGCGCTGGCGCCAGCGTCGCGCGGGCGGCCCAAAGATTCGGCGCAGCCCATATGGTAAGTTCGGTCACCCAGCCTGGCCTCGAGAAAGTCGCCGGGGCCGCGCCTGACGCGCTGCGTATTTTTCAGCTCTATGTCCGCGGCGACGACGACTTCGTCGAGGACAAGGTCAGCCGCGCGATCGCCAGCGGATATACCGCGTTCTGCCTGAC
>DASSGM010000045.1:0-8981 GCA_035693465.1 Bradyrhizobium sp.
GGAGAAGATTCTGTCGTGGTCATACGGCGAAATCAAGAAGCCGGAGACCATCAATTACCGCACCTTCAAGCCCGAGCGCGACGGCTTGTTCTGCGCGCGCATCTTTGGGCCGATCAAGGACTACGAGTGCCTGTGCGGCAAGTACAAGCGGATGAAGTACAAGGGCATCATCTGCGAAAAATGCTCGGTCGAAGTTACGCTGTCGCGGGTCCGGCGCGAGCGCATGGGCCATATCGAACTGGCCGCGCCGGTGGCGCATATCTGGTTCTTGAAGTCGCTGCCGTCGCGCATCGGCCTTCTGCTCGACATGACGCTGAAGGATCTCGAGCGGATTCTGTATTTCGAATACTATGTCGTTCTCGAGCCCGGTCTGACCGCGCTCAAGGACCGTCAGCTGCTGTCGGAAGACGAGTATCTGAAGGCGCAGGACGAGTACGGCCAGGACAGCTTCACCGCCATGATCGGTGCCGAGGCGATCCGCGAGCTTTTGAAGGGTATCGATCTCGAAAAGCTCGAAGCCTCGCTGCGCGCCGAGATGCAGGAGACCGAATCCGACATCAAGCACAAGAAACTCGCCAAGCGTCTGAAGATCGTCGAGGCGTTCCGCTATTCCGGCAACAAGCCGGAGTGGATGATCCTCACGGTGGTTCCGGTGATTCCGCCGGACCTGCGTCCGCTGGTGCCGCTCGATGGCGGCCGTTTTGCGACCTCCGACCTCAACGATCTCTATCGCCGCGTCATCAACCGCAACAACCGCCTGAAGCGGCTGATGGAGCTGCGCGCCCCCGACATCATCATCCGCAACGAAAAGCGCATGCTGCAGGAGGCCGTCGACGCATTGTTCGACAACGGCCGCCGGGGCCGCGTCATCACCGGCGCCAACAAGCGTCCGCTGAAGTCGCTGGCCGACATGCTCAAGGGCAAGCAGGGCCGCTTCCGGCAGAATCTGCTCGGCAAGCGCGTCGACTATTCCGGCCGTTCGGTGATCGTGGTTGGTCCCGAACTGCGGCTGCATCAGTGCGGCCTGCCGAAGAAGATGGCGCTTGAGCTGTTCAAGCCGTTCATCTATTCGCGACTCGACGCCAAGGGCCTGTCCACCACGGTGAAGCAGGCGAAGAAGCTGGTCGAAAAAGAGCGTCCCGAGGTCTGGGATATTCTCGACGAGGTGATCCGCGAGCATCCCGTGCTCTTGAACCGCGCGCCGACGCTGCATCGCCTTGGCATTCAGGCGTTCGAGCCGGTGCTGATCGAAGGCAAGGCGATCCAGCTGCATCCCCTGGTATGCGCGGCCTTCAACGCCGACTTCGACGGTGACCAGATGGCCGTGCACGTTCCGCTGTCGCTGGAAGCGCAGCTGGAGGCGCGCGTGCTGATGATGTCGACCAACAATATCCTGCATCCGGCCAATGGTCAGCCGATCATCGTGCCGTCACAGGATATCGTGCTCGGCCTGTACTATCTGTCGGTGCTGCGCGAAGGCCTGCCGGGCGAAGGCAAGCTCTATGGTGAGATGGCCGAGATCGAGCATGCCCTGCACTCCAACGTGATCCATCTTCACACCAAGATCAAATACCGCTGGCAGGGCATCGACGAGGGCGGCAAGCCGGTCTACCGCTGGTATGAGACCACGGCAGGCCGCGCGATGCTCGGTCAGGTGCTGCCGAAATCGCCGAAGGTGCCGTTCGACATCGTCAACAAGCTGATGACGAAGAAGGAAATCTCCGGCGTCATCGACCAGGTCTATCGCCACTGCGGCCAGAAGGAGACGGTGATCTTCTGCGATCGCATCATGGCGCTCGGCTTCTACAATGCGTTCAAGGCCGGCATTTCCTTCGGCAAGGACGACATGGTGGTGCCGGCGTCGAAGTGGAAGATCGTCGACGAAACCCGCGCGCTCGCCAAGGAATTCGAGCAGCAGTACAATGACGGCCTGATCACCCATGGCGAGAAATACAACAAGGTCGTGGACGCCTGGTCGAAATGCACCAAGAAGATCTCGGAAGACATGATGGCGGAAATTTCCGCCGTGAAGAAGAATCCGAAGGGCGGCGAGCCCCAGATCAACTCGATCTTCATGATGTCGAACTCCGGCGCCCGCGGTTCGCAGGACCAGATGCGTCAGCTTGCCGGCATGCGCGGCCTGATGGCGAAGCCGTCGGGCGAGATCATCGAGACGCCGATCATTTCCAACTTCAAGGAAGGTCTGTCGGTGCTCGAATACTTCAACTCGACCCACGGCGCCCGCAAGGGTCTTGCCGATACCGCGTTGAAGACGGCAAACTCCGGATACCTGACCCGTCGCCTCGTCGACGTGGCGCAGGATTGCATCATCACCGCCGATGACTGCGGCACCAAGCTCGGCATCAAGATGCGCGCCATCATCGATGCCGGCACCGTGGTTGCCTCGCTGGCGTCACGCATTCTCGGCCGCACCGCGGGCGAGGATCTGCGTGATCCCGCGACCAACAAGGTCGTGGTCAAGCGCGGCACGCTGATGGAAGAGAGCCATGTCGAAGCCATTCAGCAGGCCGGCATCCAGGAAGTGAAGATCCGCTCGGCCCTGACCTGCGAACTCGTCAACGGCATCTGCGGCAAGTGCTACGGCCGCGATCTCGCCCGCGGCACGCCGGTCAACCATGGCGAAGCGGTCGGCGTCATCGCCGCGCAGTCGATCGGCGAACCCGGCACCCAGCTGACGATGCGGACCTTCCACATCGGCGGCGCGGCGCAGATCAACGAGCAGTCGTTCGTCGAGTCGAATTTCGACGGCAAGGTGACGATCAAGAACAAGGCCATCGCCAAGAACAGCGAGGGCCATCTGATCGCCATGGTGCGCAACATGGTGGTCGCGGTGACTGATGCCGACGGTACCGAGCGTGCGACCCATCGCATTCAGTACGGCGCGCGGATGCGGGTCGATGAGGGCGATATGGTCAAGCGCGGCCAGCGCATCGCCGAATGGGATCCCTACACCCGCCCGGTCCTGACCGAAGTCGAGGGCACCATCGGGTTCGAGGACCTGGTCGAGGGACAGTCGATCTCGGAGACGCTCGACGAATCCACCGGTATCGCCAAGCGCGTCGTCATCGACTGGCGGACGTCGCGGGGCGGCACCGATCTGCGCCCGGCCATCGTCATCAAGGGCAAGGACGGCAAGGTCCTCAAGCTGCCGCGTGGCGGCGAGGCCCGCTACATGCTTTCGGTTGATGCGATTCTGTCGGTCGACGTCGGCGCCAAGGTCAAGCCCGGCGACATCCTCGCGCGTATCTCCACCGAGAGCGCCAAGACCCGCGACATCACCGGCGGTCTGCCGCGGGTTGCGGAACTGTTCGAGGCCCGCAAGCCGAAGGATGCTGCGATTATCGCTGAAACTTCGGGCACCATCCGGTTCGGCCGCGACTACAAGAACAAGCGCCGCATCTCGATCGAGCCGATGGACAAGAGCGAGGAGCCTCGCGAGTACCTGATCCCGAAGGGCAAGCATATCCATCTGCAGGACGGCGATATCGTCGAAAAAGGCGACTTCATCGTCGAAGGCAATCCGGCGCCGCACGACATTCTGGCGATCAAGGGCATCGAGGAACTCGCGGCCTATCTGGTCAACGAAATCCAGGAGGTCTACCGGCTGCAGGGCGTGCTGATCAACGACAAGCACATCGAGGTGATTGTCCGTCAGATGCTGCAGAAGGTGGAGATCACCGACCAGGGCGATACCGACATGATCCCGGGCGAACAGATCGACAAGATCGAGTTCGACCAGGTCAACGTCAAGGCCAAGGAAGAGGGCAAGAAACCCGCCACGGGAACGCCGGTGCTGCTCGGCATTACCAAGGCGAGCTTGCAGACCCGCTCGTTCTTCTCGGCGGCCTCGTTCCAGGAGACCACCCGAGTGCTCACCGAAGCCGCGGTCAACGGCAAGGTGGACCCGCTGGAAGGTCTCAAGGAGAACGTCATTGTCGGCCGGTTGATCCCGGCCGGCACCGGCGCCTCGATGGCCAAGATCCGCGAGGTCGCGGTCAAGCGCGACAAGCTGATCCTCGACGAGCGGGAGAAGCAGGCGACGATCGTGCCGGCGGCTCCGGAAGTCGAACCCCTGGCGCTGCCGCCGGCGGAATAAAGCCGCTCGGATTCATCATGATAGGAGAAAGGCCGGCGCAAGCCGGCCTTTTTTTCGGATTTTTGCGCCGGTCTGGCGCCCAAACCGGGTTTGTTCATCTTTCCTTCAGGCAGAAAAGCGCTTTTGCTAGGGCGGCTTAGACCGGATGTCCCGAACGGGGCGGCGGGGGATCACGGAAAACATATGTTGGATCTTGCAATAGTCGGCGGCGGGCCGGGCGGCCTGATGAGCGCCTGGTACCTCAAAAAGAAGCTGGGCGAGCTTTGCCGCATCACCATTTACGAGGCGTCCGACCGCCTCGGCGGCAAGATCCTGACGCGTAAATTCGATTCAGCGCCCGCAATGTACGAAGCCGGCGTCGCCGAGATTTACGATTACTCGATGACCGGCCCCGATCCCCTGCGCGAACTGATCCAGCATTTCGGCCTGCAGACCATTCCGATGGATGCCGAGCAGGTCCTGTTCGATGGCGAGCTCTTGAACGACGTGCCGGGCATGCGTCGCAAATACGGCGCCAGGACCGCGGACGCGATCGAGGCGTTCCGCAAGCGCTGCACGGAGATAATGTCTCCGGTCGAATACTACGAGGGCGTCGGCGCCCACGACAACGAGCATCCCTGGGCCTACCTCAGCTGCGAAGAGCTGCTCGACAGAGAAGTCGACGATCCGATCGCCAAACGCTTCTTCAAGGTGATGGCGCGGTCCGATCTCGCCACCGAGAGCCACAATACCAATGGGCTGAATGCGCTGAAGAACTTCGTCATGGATGTCGACGGCTACATCGGCCTGTATTCGATCCAGAACGGCAATGAGCAGTTGATCGACTGCCTGCAGTCCGAGGTCAATGCCGATATTCACCTCAATCACCGGGTGCTCAAGGTCGGCAAGACCGCGGCCGGTCGCTATCAACTCAAAATGATGAACGGCAAGGGACCGGAGACCAAGGACTTCGACCTCGTTCTGATGTGTCTGCCGCACTCCTGGCTCGCCACCATGGGATGGGACGGGGAGCAACTGCGCAAGTCGATGGTCAAGCACATCGCCTTTTTCGATCGTCCGGCGCATTATCTACGCGTGTCGATCCTGTTCGACGAGCCGTTTTGGGGAGAGAAAATCCCGGGCGCCTGGTTCATGTCGGAAGCGTTCGGCGGCTGCTGCGTTTACAACGAAGGCGCGCGTCACGACGTCGGCAGGCACGGCGTGCTGAACTGGTTGATCGCCGGTTCCGACGCGCTGGCTTTCGCCAATCTCGGCGATCAGGAACTGATCGACGCCGCCTTGAAATCTCTGCCGGCGTCGCTCGGCGACGCACGCGCGCATTTCCTCGAGGGCAAGACCTATCGCTGGCTCTCGTCGGTGAATGCGCTTCCCGGCGGCTTGCCGGCGCGCGACGTCATGACCAATCATCGGCCCGAACCGAAGCAGCATCCGGGGCTGGTTGTGGTCGGCGACTATCTGTTCGATTCGACGTTGAACGGACTGCTCGATTCCTCCGACGCCGCTACCGACATCATCGTCACCGAGATGATGAAATTGCGCCGCGCGCGCCGTAATGGTGCGTCCGACCGGATCGACCGCGATTATTTCGACAATTATCGCGGGCTTGGCCCCTATCACGAGGTCTGGAGCCGGTTTACCGATCCGGCATACCTGACCGACCTCATCAGGATCGTCTGGAACCGGACCAAGGATTACAAGCTCTTGGTAGCCGGCTCCGCCAGCGGGGAACTGGTGGCGGCGCTGCGCGAGCGCGGGATTGATGCGTGGGGCATCGAGAACAACCGCGCGATCCACGCCAGGACGCCGAAAGCGCTGAAAAAGTTCAACAAGTTTGGCTCGATCGTCGATATGCCGTTTAGGGATGGCGAATTCGATTTCGTATTCGAGACCAGCCTGTGCCATGTCGCGGAACGGCAAGTGCCTCGCGCCATTCGCGAGCTGAACCGCGTCATGAAGACGGGCCTCGTGTTCGGATCGGTGACTTCGGACATGGCCCCTGTGCTGATCGACCGCTACGACCTGTTGCGCGGAGTGAAGAAACTCGGCACCTGGTGGGAATGGTCGGAACTGTTCTTCTCCAACGGATTCGACCTCTCGATGCACCGCCGCGACTGCACGGACGCGCTGTGGGCGGCGACACTGGCCGCCAACAAGGGACCGGGACAGTGGTATGCGGATTCCGAAAGCCTGCGCTACTCGTTCTTTGACAAGGTCACGAGCGACGAGTGAGCCACTCGACCCGTGGTCGTGGCAAGCAAGCGCAAGCAGCTTTTGCCGGCCGCGTTCGGATCGCATAAGCTAGGCCCGGTGGTTCAGGGACCACGGGTCGATTTTGCGGTCATGCCGACCGTGCAGCATCGGTTGGTTTCATGGCGTCCAAGCCTCTTCCGTCTGACAAGCAGATCGCGGCTCCCGCGGATGAACCGCCCGCGCCGGAGCTCGAGAAGAAGCTCGCGGCAGACCCTGACGCCGCGCGTCGCGCCCCTGGCGACAAGCCGGCTACCTCGCCTCCGTCCGAAGACAAGGACGACGATGATGATCTCGAGCTCGACATAGACGACGAGGAGGAAGAGGATCTCGTCGTCTTTACCGCGAAGGAAGCCGCCGGCGCGCTGGCGACGATCTATGCGTTCGTCAAACCATACCTGAAGAACTACAAGAAGATCCTGACATTCGTCGGCCTCGGCGTCGTGGTCGAGACACTCTTCAATGTCTTCATGCCGCTGAGCCTGAAATTCCTGATCGACGATGCGCTCGGCGAAGAGGATTTCCAGGCGCTTTATGTGATCCTGGCGGTGCTCGCGACCGCCGGCATCTTCACCTCGATCGTCGCGGTCTGGTACGAACGGTGGGATGCGCGGCTGGCGGCGTCGATCATTGCAGACGTGCGATCCCGTCTGTTCGAGCACGTCCAGGATTTGCCGGCGGCTTATTTTGCCCGCACCAAGCGCGGCGAAATTCTCTCGCGTTTTTCGATCGATCTTTCGGCCTTCGAGGGATCGATCAAGAGTTTTGCCAACAGCGCCACCTTGCCGTTCCTGGAATTGATCGCCGGCATTATCCTGATGCTGTTCCTGAATTGGCAGCTCGCGGCGGTGGCGCTGCTGGTGTTCCCGATCACGCTGATCGGCCCGCGGATTCTGACGCCAAAGGCGGTGCAGGCGAACTACGAGCAGAAGCTCAATGAATCCTCGCTGCTGGGCGTGGTTCAGGAGAACATCGCCGCGCAGGCGGTGGTCAAGGCATTCAGCCTGCAGCGCCGGACGCTCGGCTGGTTCACGATGCGGAACATCGAGGTCCGCCAAAAGACCGCTTCCGCGCTGTTCCTGTCGACCATGGTCGAGCGCACCGTCACGATTTCGGTGCTGTTATTGCATCTCGTGGTGCTCGCGATCGGCGCCTACCTCGCCACCAAGGGCCAAATTACCATCGGCACCTTCGTGACATTCGAAAGTGCGTTCTGGGAGGTGTCCTACAACATCGCCCATCTGATGCATTTCATTCCGGTGTCGATCCAGGCGGCAGCGGCGGTACGTCACATTCAGGAACTGCTCGACGAACCGACCCGCGGCGCCGACGATCGGCCCGGCGCGCCGGACCTGCCCCGTATCACCAACGACATCACCTTCGACCGCGTCACGTTCCAGTATGAAGGCAGCGAAACCCCGGTCCTCGACAATCTCAGCCTCAAGCTCAAGGTCGGCAGGACCATTGCCATCGTCGGCCCGAGCGGCTCCGGCAAGAGCACGCTGCTCAATTTGATCCTTCGGCTCTACGTGCCCGATGAAGGGCGCCTCACCATCGACGGTGTCGATATCCGCAAGGTGACGCGTGAGTCGTTGCGCAGGAGCATGGCGGTGGTGTTCCAGGAGAACATGCTGTTCAACATGTCGATCCGGGAAAACATCCGGCTCGGCAAGGAGGGCGCCACCGACGAAGAGGTGGAGCAGGCGGCGCGCAAGGCCGAAATCCATCGCTACATCAGGAGCCTCCCGCAAAAATACGACACCGTGGTCGGCGAGCGCGGCGATACGCTGTCGGGCGGACAGCGCCAGCGCATCGCCATCGCCCGCGCAATCGTCCGCAATCCGTCGGTGCTGCTGCTCGATGAGGCGACCTCGGCGCTGGATCAAACCACCGAAGCGGCGATCAACAAGACACTGATGAAGCTCGCCAGGGGACGCACCATGATCTTCTCGACCCATCGCCTGACATCGGTGGTCGACATGGACGAGATCATCGTGATATCGGGCGGCAGGGCGATCGAGCGCGGCTCGCACCAAAAGCTGCTCGCCGCCAACGGGGTCTATCGAAAGCTGTGGGACGATCAGAGCCACAAGCCGCATGCGGAGGCCGATAAGCCGGACGACGACAGCGACGAGGATGATGACGAGGATTAAGCGCAAAATTTCGGTTCTGCGCCGGGGCGAATGCGCAGCCTCTGGGGATCGGAGGCGGCGTGCGCCCTGTTGAAGGCGGCGGCGGACGGCGATCTGCCCTATAATACCCGGGTAAAATCGGGTCTGAGCCTGTTGCGTATCCCTCGGCAAGCTGCCTCTGACAAGCTTCTGGAGTCACCGGCGGAGGCCGATTCTGCAAGCGCCAGAGGCGCTTCCACCCTTGTCGTTTCGCCTGGACTTGACTATCTCCCGTCGATACAACCCGCGCACTTAACGACAGGCGGTGAGCGACGCCAGCGTCGGAACGGATCACCCTTTCAAATCCCTTTTGGGATCGAGACGGGCACCAACCTCGACGAATGCTGCTCAAACGCTGTCGATGATAGCTAGGCAATGCCAGGACGATCTTGGTTCTCTTGAGCAAGTTCTCTCGAGATTGATTTCGGATGCATGACCTCGGTACC
>DASSGM010000046.1:0-10534 GCA_035693465.1 Bradyrhizobium sp.
GTCATGCGATGCTCGAACTGCACGGTGAGCGCGTTGTCGAACAGATTGCGCCACCACGGCGCTTCGAAGAACAACCGCGCCGCGGACGGAATCAGCGCACCGTCAATGTCCGGCCATGTGTTGTAGACGCGACCCGCGCGCAGGCCCGCGACCAGCGCACCCAGATAAAGCTGCACGAAGGTCAACACCATCAGAGCCACACTGGTGATCTTCAGCCGCGAGGATGCGGCCGATCGCGGCCGATCTGCCAGCCGGCGCAGCGTCCAGACCACGGCCGCAAAAATCAGAAGCGCCAGCACCAAATGAGTAGCCAGACGATATTGCGAGACTTCCACCCGCTGCGAAAGTCCCGACGCCACCATCCACCAGCCGACCGCGCCCTGCAGCGCGCCGAGACCGAAGATCAGCCATAGCCGTCGCCTCAGCTCCGCGCTCAAGGCGCCACGCCACAGGAACCAAAGAAACGGCAACAAATAGGCAACCCCAATCGCGCGCCCGAGCAACCGGTGGCTCCATTCCCACCAGAAAATGATCTTGAAATCGGCAAGACTCATACCGGCGTTGAGTTCGCGGTATTGCGGGATGGTCTTGTAGGCTTCGAACGCCTGGATCCATTCCCCCTGATTGAGCGGCGGCAGCGTGCCGGTGACCGGCTTCCACTCGACAATCGAAAGCCCGGATTCGGTGAGCCGCGTGGCGCCGCCAACCAGCACCATGATCGCAATCAACGCGGCGATCGAGACGAGCCACCAACGGACGGCGGGGTGATGCGATGTCTGGAGCGGGGAAATTTCGGCCATCGAAGCTGCGCTTGAATGAATTTGTGCGCACCTTATAGTCCGCCCCTTCCCGCGCGCAAGGCGCGTCACCGAAACGAGCCGCACGTTTCCGCCATGACAATACGCACCCGCAAATTCTTTGGAACCGTTGCCTTGCTCCTGCTGGTGGTGGCGTGGTCGCTGATGGGAATGACCGTGGCACAGACGCCGTGGCTTGCGAGTTCCGGACTGCTGCAGGCAATCTTCTACGTCGTGGCCGGCCTTGGATGGGTGCTGCCGGCGATGCCGATCATCAGCTGGATGGCGCGGCCGGATGCGTAAGTGACGTCCCTTGGGTACTTTGCACCGGAGGGAAGGTGACGCCGGAAAGAATCACGCGCATCGCGCGCAGCGAACGCTGCCGCCCGTCCCAGGCGATACGCGGAAGCACGTGCAGGTTGGTTCGGCCTTCCGCCTCCACAATGCCGGGTATCGCCGACGCCGCACTGACGAAGCCGGCCTCGGCGGCCATCACGACATGTTGCCGGCGAAAGGCAGCGCGATCGCCGAACGGATAGGCGAAATGCCTGACGTCGCGCTGCAACGCGGCTTGCGCGACCACCCTCCCCATCGTCATCTCGCGCAGCGCGGGCGCGTCCTTCAGGTTCGACAGAACGGGATAGTTCACAGTCGCACTTCCGATTGTGACGAGCGGATCGGCCGCGAGCCTCGCCAGGTCGTCCCAGTCCATCGATGCCTCGCGCGACAGCGCCGCGAGGTCGACCGCGTATCGCCTGCAGAGATCGTTGATCGCGGATGAAACCTCGGGCGGCGCGAGCGAGCGCATCCAGTCCTCGAGAAATTGATAAAGCTGGTACTTTTCGGAAGCATTGCCGATGTAGAAATGCCGCTCGGTGCGATCCATCACGAGGCTCAGGCGATTCTCGCGCGCAATCACCTCTTCAAGTGCGAGCCACCATGCTTCGCCAACGCCATCCGGGAAGGCGGTTGGCACATAGACGGTGAAGGGCACACCATGTCGCGACAGCACCGGATAGGCTGCCGTCACCAAATCCTTATAGCCGCCGTCGAATGTCAGGCAAACAAACCGCCGTCGTGAAGCCAGCGTGACCGCGCGCCGGCAAACCTCGTCCATTGAGACGATATCGAATTTCCAGCGCTTCAACGCGCGGATCGTTCGATCGAGAAATTTGGGGGTGATTTCCCGCGATTTGAACGGCTGAAACCGCGTCGCGCGCCGCGGGCGCACACGTTCAAACCGCAAAATGACGCCGGCGCCGCCGGCCCGGCGTCCCCGCAACCATGGCACGCCGCTGAGATAGGCGAGTTCCAGTCTCAGGCTCGCCCAGAAACTGACATCGGATGGCAAGCGTCTCGCCCCTGGATGCGGCTGGCGCCGCCCCACCGCGGCCGCGTTGCCGCTACTGTAGACAGGTTTTGCAAGAAACCAAGGCGATCGCCGGCTCCGGCATCGAGCAACCGTGATGGAAGTCCTTGATTGGAATTGATATTCGTGGGGGATTGCAGCCCGACAACATTATACTCGTCGGCGAATGTTGGTTCTAATGCCCGCGATTACCGATCAGCCGCTTCGTATCCTGCACGCGGTACGTGCACCGCTCGGGGGAATCTTCCGCCACGTCTTGGACCTTACCAAGGGCCAGGCCGATCGCGGCCACCACGTCGGCATCGTCGCCGATAGCCTGACCGGTGGTGAACGCGCCGAGGCGGCACTTAACGAAATCGCGCCGCGCCTGAAGCTTGGCGTCCATCGCCTTGCCATCCGCCGCGGACCATCTCCCATGGACTTTCTGGCATGGCTTCGCTTCAAGCGCCTGAGACTGCGGCTGAAGCCGCACGTCCTGCATGGACACGGCGCCAAAGCCGCCGCCTTCGTTCGCCTGACGCGGCGTGCGAAGGGCACGATTCGCGTCTATACGCCGCATGGCGGCTTCCTGCATTATCCGTTGAACACAGTGAAGGGCGCGATCCATCGTCGCCTCGAACGCGCACTTATGAACTCGACTGATCTGTTCCTGTTCGAAAGCGTATTCGCGCGCGATGCCTATCGGCGAACGATCGGCATGCCGAGCGGGCTGGTACGTTGTGTGTTCAACGGCGTAACCGCCGACGAGTTCGATCCCGTGGTCAGGGCGGCTGACGCCACCGATATCGTCTATGTCGGCGAGTTCAGCCGTATCAAGGGCGCCGACCTGCTGATCGATGCAGTGGCGCGGCTACATTCCGATGGCAAAGCGTTCACGGTGACGCTTGCTGGTGACGGGGAGGAACTCGAGGCTCTCAAGGCTCAGGTCCAAAAGCTCGGTCTTGCCGGCGCGGTGCGCTTTATTGGCCACGTCAAGGCGCGCTGCGGGTTCTCCAAGGGCAGGCTGCTGGTCGTTCCCTCTCGCGCGGATTCGCTGCCCTATGTCGTGATCGAGGCGGCCGCGGCGGGAATTCCGATGGTCGCCGCGAATGTAGGCGGTATTCCGGAGATTTTCGCTTCCCATACCGACGCGCTGTTCGCGCCCAATATCGTGGGGGCGGTGGCAGACGCAATCGAGAGCGCACTCGAGGATCCCGCCGCCGCGCAGGCGCGGGCAAAGTCGCTGCGAGAAAGAGTCTTTCTGCATTTTTCACAAAAGGCGATGGTCGAAGGGGTATTGGCGGGTTACTGCGACGCGCTTGCAGCGCGTTCTCGTGATGACGGGCCGTCCCAGGAGGTCGAATAAACCATCTCGCGAACGACCAATTGTTCCTAGTCCTCAGGTCTTCCCGACGGCGAGCTTGAGCTGGACTTGTGGCGGAGCCGAATACTCAGGACCTCGCGATTCCACGCTGTATTTTCGAGTCTCAACCGCCCACAGGACCGTGCCGCCCAGTCCTAGCTGATCTGGGAATTTCGCGAGCAATTCAGCTTCGGAGATGCCGAGTGCGCCGGCTGTCGCATTATTCGGCGCGCCCAATGCGATCATCGCCCGCACAAAGCGCCGATCGGCCTCGCGCAAATTCGAGGCGTCGCTACTCAGCAGTGCTGCCAAGGCGTTCTTAAGGGCCTCCAGACGCGGTGTGATCGCTTTTCGCTTTCGACCCGATCCAGGCCTCGCGCCGCCTCGACCGATTCCTCTAGACTTCACCATTAAGAATCCCTCGATCAGGTTAGGCCCAATGGCCGCACTTATTCATATTTCGCGGCCAGCAGCAGAACACCCTGGTGATCGATAGCAAACACCGGGGTAAGGCTCGGTACGCGAGAGTCTTCGATCAGCTCCGCGTGCAGGCTGTCGAGAATCAACCAGCGGCCGTCGAGGCGTGCGGCCAGTACGGCATGGTCCTGCCGGTAGGTGCGGTCGCGACCCATTATCACCCGCAGATCGTCACTCGGAAATCCGGCATCCCGCAACGCGACGTATTTGGCAAACGCGTAGTCCTCGCAATCTCCTTTTGCCGTCGCAAAGGTGGCAAGCGGCGCGCTCCAGTGGTCGGCCTCGCCGTATTGGGCATAATCCGAAACAAAACGGATAGCCGCGTTGACGCCGCGGTTCGCTTCCTCAAGCTGAGAGCGGCCGGACTTTGACTTGATTGCGTTGATCAGCCGCAGAAATTGAGCGGCGTATGACGGGCAATCGCTGGCGTCGGCCCGGCATCGGTCCAGAACCTTCTCTTCCTTGAGGATATCTGATTGCAGGCCCCGCCACTTGCGCGAAAGCAAACCTTCGGGAGCGCGGAATGTGAACAGTCCAAACGGCTCTGTGCCGCCAGCGGCGGCCTGCGTTAGTGCCGCCCGAGCATCCATCACGCTGTTCGACGACCTTAGCGAGGCGAGACGAATTGCACCTTTTCCTCGACCCTGGGCGCGATCCAATTTTTCGAGAACGCCATTGATCGTGAAGAACTTTGCTGGGGGCGACGTCTGGATCGGCGGCGAATCCCGGGGCGCTTCGGGAACGGCTCTCGGATCGTCTGCATAAGCATTAGGACATAATGAACAGGCGCAGATCGAGGCTGCAAGAACTGCAACACGCGCAGGCGAGCCAAACCTCAGCAATTTTTGGCGCAATGTCATCCATGTTATGTGGCGAAACCGATCCGGTGTGACTATTCAGCTTCATGACCTAGAACTCCGATCCAGTTGACCTATGACTCCGACCTCCCAACCGCATTAGGCCGAATGTCTTGCAATCGTTGATCGCTTGCGCGAAGCAGAGCTGGCGATGAAGCGCGGCAAGCGCGTCGATTGTAGGTAGTGGTCACCGGCTGGAATATTTTCGCCGCCGCTTTCATGCGGTCTCGATCTTCCAAATCTGAACTCGGCGCCTAATGAACTCGTCGCCCAACGGTATCGATTGTGTGCTTCATCCGGAGCAAACAAAGTTCCGCCGAAATTGAGCTGCGACTCTTCACAACTTAGGCAAGTAAGCGGCCTAATCCGTCCAGTCTATACTAGGCGGCTGATGACCAAGGTTTTTTGGAGGGGAACTATGCAGGATGAGCACCGTTAACTAGCATTAACCTAAACTGATCGGGCTATTCCGATCTTGGTGTTTTGACCCCTGCGGCAAAGTAATACTGGAGTCTGCTATGGGATGCTCCAACAAAACTGCTCTCATCGCCGACGATGACGAGTTCTTCAGAATGGCCCTGCGGACAATTCTCACGAATACGCTGGGATTTTCGGATGTGTTGGAGGCAGAAACGTTCGACCAGGCCACCGCTCTGCTATCCGAGAAACGGATCGATCTGGCGGTGTTTGATTTGGTCATGCCGGGCATGGCCGGACCCGGCAGCTTGAAGGGCGTGCGCGACCGCTTTCCCCATTTGTGTCTGGTCATGGCTTCAGTCTCAAATCGGCGAGAGGATATTCTGCTGGCGCTTCAAGCCGGCGTGAACGGGTACGTTCCGAAGAGCATCGGCCTAAAGGAATTTTCGTCTGCGCTAACTCAGATCCTGAGAGGCACGGTTTACGTGCCGGCTTCGATGGCGAGTCCGAGCGCCACTGGTCCGGCCGACGAAATCGCCCCCGCGGGATCAGAGGTGGCCGCGACGCTTACCCCCAGGCAAAAAGACGTTCTCACGCTCGTTGTGAAAGGCAGTTCGAACAAGGAAATCGCGAAACAACTGGGCCTCGGCGAAGGGACGGTCAAAGTGCATTTGGCCTCGCTGTTTCGAACCCTCGGCGTCCACAGCCGCTCCGCGGCTGCCGCCAAAGGCGCAGTTATTGTTTGGGAGAATGCCCGAAGTTTGCATTGAGACGTCAACTATTCGGCAGCGCCTATGGCTCAACCTCAAACGTCAGGCCGGCGTGATCGACAAGCCGCTTGATCAGTCTGTCTCCCATCGCGGCACCCGGCGTCCAGATTCCAGCCGGAACGTCCGGGGTATCGCGCAACAGGCAAATCGCGCATTCGGAGATCATCTTTGAGGTCGAGCCATAGCCGGGATCGCGATCGCCCTTCACCGACGCATGGACCTGGCGGCCATCGGAGGCGATCGCGATGTACAAGAGATCGTAGCGGCCGTTCTCGCGCTCCTCCTTCGAGGGGCCCTCGCCCGGCTTGAGGGAGCTGGGGCCGGTCTTTTCCGTATTCGCAGCCATCACGCGCTTGGCGTTGGCTTCGCCCTTCTCCCCGGGGCCTGTCAGCACCATTTCGTCGTAGATGAATTCTTTCCCGTAAGGGAAGCCCATCAGCATGTTGGAGCGATGGATGTTGCGCGTGTTGATGGTCGCCATAACGAATGGCGCCGTCCAGGATTGCAGATCTTCCTCGAACACCGGTCTGTTGCCGGGCGGCTGTTTCGGACCTTGAAATCCCGGAGTCAGGACGAACGGATCCTTCAGGAGCGCAACCAGGCTGAGATCTTTTGCCACCGCTTCGAACGTTGCTCGCGCGCTCGCCGCGGTGCCGCCGGAGAAGGTGCCGCGCATGTCGCGCACCCGGCCCTTCACTCGCGCGGCCGGAGCGCCAAAGGCGCGCTTTGCCGCCTCCTGCACGAACAACGCGCCAAGCTCGAACGGCAACGAATCGAAGCCGCAGGAGAACACGATGCGCGCACCGCTCGCTTTGGCTGCGGTTTCATGCTTGTCGATCATCTGCCGCATCCACAGTGGCTCGCCGCTGAGGTCTAAGTAGTCGACGCCCTGCCCTGCGCAGGCCGCTACCAGCTCGGAGCCATAGAGCTGATATGGGCCGACGGTAGAGATCACCGACTTTGCCTGGTCGACCATCGCTTTCAGCGACGTAACATCGCCGGCATCGGCGGCGATCAGAGGTGTGTCGGCGGGCGCGCCGATCGCATCGCGCACCGATGCGAGCTTCTCCAGGTTGCGCCCGGCCATCGCCCATTTCGGGTCGCCGTTTCCGCCGTAACGCTGCGCGAGATATTCAGCGACCAGCTGGCCGGTGAAGCCGGTAGCGCCATAGACAATGATGTCGAATTTCGAAGGCTTCATATGCATTTCCTGATCTGCGTCTTGGAGCGTCTGTCATTGCGACAGGCTCCGCGAAGCAATCCATAGGACCAAGAACAAAGTATGGATTACTTCGTCGCTTTTGCTCCTCGCAACGACAGTCTATTTCGTTCAAACTTATTTCCTCGCATAGGAAGCGCCCATGCCGGCGCGGACGTCGCTTTGGATCCCGTACGGCGGGATCGGATAGCGCAAGCCGTTCTTCGCAAGCGCCTTCATGCCGGTGATCGCCTTGGCCAGATGCGCAGGCGACAGCGCCATCAGCATCTCTTCATCCGGTACGCCGCCATAGCGGCGTTCGGCGTAGCACGGCAGCGACAGGCTCGGCTCGCCGGTCTTGAGTGCCCGTCCCCATGAATCGGCGCAAGCGGTCTCGCCGACAACGCCCCATTCGAATTTCTTGTACCCTGTCCATTGCAGGCCGTTGATGAGAATGATCATCTGGCCCGGCGTCGCATAGACCAGACAGATATCGGGCGGGTTGAGCCGTCCGCTGGCGAGCGGACTCACCGCCAGCGCCTGGTATTTGCCGAAGGCGACGACATCCAGCGCCTCCTGGCGCTTGCGCGCATCCTCGGCATTCTCGTGCCAGACGCCGACATAAGTCTCACCCGCGAGCCATTTCTCATCCTGCGGGGCGAGCCCGATCACCGCGCGGCATTGCGCGCCGACGAGATCGTCCGCGGTGATGCCGACGGTCCAGCCTAGCCGCGAGGCCATGCTCACGATCTGGTCGGTGGTGTGGACTGCGCTCGGCCGCCTGATCTTGGGTATCGCGGCCATCTCGTCGGCGTGCGCGAACATTTTCATGCCGATCACGGTGGTCTTCAGGCGAAGCAGGCTGTTCAGATCGGTGACCATGCCGGCCAAGTCGAACTTTTCCTGCTGGATTGCTGCATGCTGCATGAACTGAGACTCCCTGAACGGCGGACTGACCATGGCTCTGAGTTTTAACCTTAGCCGGATTGTTCGCGCCTTGCGACAGGCGCTTCTACTCGCTGGTGGGCCCCGGTAGCAACCGATCGATCTTGCCGGTGGCCCAGTAGGCAACAAGACCCATCCATTCGCGCGTGGCAACGTCCACGCGTTCCAGCCCGTCAAGCGCAAGGGTCGAAAACCTCAGAAGGTCGGCGCGCTCGCCGAGCCGCCAGTCCACCGGATAAGCCTCGACATCAAATCCGGCCTTTCGAAACACACCGACCGACCGCGGCATGTGGTAGGCCGATGTCACCAGCAGCCATCGCTCGCCGTTTTTCGGCGCGGCCAGCGCTTTGGAGAATTCGGCGTTCTCCTGAGTGTTTCGCGAGCCCCGCTCCATCGTCAGTCGCGCTCTGGAAATTGCGAGACTCTCGAACAACGCGCTCGCGTAATCGGCTTCCCTCGCTTGGTCAGCGATCAATTTCGAGCTTCCTCCGGAATAGATGATGCGCGCGTTCGGATAACGATTCGCAAGCGCTGCCGCCGCAATCACGCGATCTGCCCCGCCGCTGGTGACCGTTACGCCATGCGCGGCGGAGAGATCGGCCTCGATCGAGCCACCGAGGACGATAATGCCGTCCGGCGCACCTCGCGCGGCATCCCACGGGGGAAATCGGGACTCCAGCGGATAGAGCAAGAGCTTCCCGAGCGGCGAAAATCCGCATATTGCGAGCCATATGACCGAAACGACCAGGAGCTTGCGGCCAAGGGAAGCAAATCGCGTGGCCAACAAAATTGTGCCGAGGATGCCCACGCCGACCAGGAAATTGGTCGGCAACAGCATCAGGCCAAGCGTTTTGGAGAGTACGAAAAACAAGAGAAGCCTCATTGAATGTCTGGTACAGCGTCATACCCGACCCCTGTCCTGACAAGAAGTGCTCCCATGACACACCATCATCTGCATTCCAGCCCGGAGAGCTGTCATTGGGGCTTCTTCGAAGCCAGGCTGAAACCGGTCCTCACGATTGCCAGCGGCGATGAAGTGACCGTCGACACCATCAGCGGCGGCCCGGACATGGTACCGGACCGGCAAAGATTTCACGTCCCGCCCGAACTCGACGAAGTTCACGCCAACAACGAACGGATGCTGCCCGGCCACATTCTGACCGGTCCAATTGTCGTTGAAGGCGCCGAACCGGGCGACGTGCTGGAAGTCGAGATTCTCGACGTCAAGCTGAGGCAGGACTGGGGCTATAACCTGATCCGTCCGCTCGCCGGCACCTTGCCCGACGATTTTCACGAGACGCGGCTGATCAATATTCCGCTGGATCAAAAGCGGATGGTGGCCCGGTTGCCATGGGGGCTTGAGCTGCCGCTCAAGCCATTTTTCGGCGTGATGGGTGTCGCGCCGCCGCTCGCCTGGGGCCGCATCACTTCGCTGATCCCACGCGCGATGGGTGGCAACCTCGACAACAAGGAGCTGATCGCGGGCGCCAAACTCTATTTGCCGGTGTTCGTGCCGGGCGCGCTGTTTTCCTGCGGCGACGGTCATGGCGTCCAGGGCGATGGCGAGGTCTGCGTCACCGCGATCGAGACCGCGTTGCAGGGACGCTTCCGGCTGACGCTGCGCAAGGATTTGCGGCTCGCCTATCCGCGCGCCGAGACGCCGACGCACTACATGACGATGGCGATGGATCCCGACCTCGACCAGTGCGTGGTGCGGGCGCTCCGCGACATGATCGCGCTGCTCGGCGAAAAGCGGAATTTGTCGCGCGAGGACGCCTATACGCTTTGCAGCCTCGCAGCGGATCTGCGCGTGACCCAGACCGTCAACGGCTCCAAGGGCATCCATTGCATGATCGCGAAGGACATTGTGCATGGGTGACGTTTGCCTCGAGCGCCAGGCGCCGATTGAATTGTCAAACAGCCGACGGATCGGCACGAATGAGCAAGTCTGTGTCGTCCCCGCGAAAGCGGGGACCCATAACCACCGATGCCTGTTGTAGACAGAACTGCGGCCCGAGCTTCACGCAACATGGACATTGGTGGTTATGGGTCCCGGATCGCACTCGCTGCACTCGCTTGTCCGGGACGACGTGGATAGAATTGTAGCGCGCTCCAACTCCGACTCGCTCCGCTCCTCGCAATGACGGCTGACAGACGCAGTTTCCCATTCTCGCGGCCGCTGATCGCCCGAGGTTTGCAAAAATCATTCGCGCCTCTGATCACAGAGGGCGCAGGGAATGCCGGGCGCCCAATGCGCCCGCAGCCTCGCGTGCGAATGTTAAGTGGCACACGAGCGTAGTCACCACAGGTACACCGGAGTAAACCCGGCATTCCCCGCGCAATGGTTTTACGGCTTATTCCG
>DASSGM010000047.1:0-3665 GCA_035693465.1 Bradyrhizobium sp.
TCGTGACGACGCGCGATCGCCCCTCTGGTGGGACGAGACGGTGCGAATCAGTGAACTGATTTGGGTCGGGCGAAAACAGAAATATTTTTGATTTCGGGGCTTGACTTTCATTTCTGATAATCCGAAGTGATTTGCCCGTCGGGTTGATTTGCCGCAGCCCAAAGGTGCGGATTTGATTTGCCATGGCGGCAAATCAGCAAGCGATCTGATTTGCCCTTCGGCAAGATCAGTCGACCTGTCCCGACCCGATCAGTGTCAAGTTGTGCGCAATTTCCCCTCGCCGCCCGGTCGCAAAGTGCTAAGGTTTAGTGGCCTGCACCAGGCTATCTCGGGGGACAGATGAAGCGGCGCGATTTCATCGCGTTTCTCGGCGGTGTGGCGGCGGCGCGGCCCCTTGCGGTACGCGCGCAACAGCCCGAGCGGATATACCACATTGGCATGCTCAATGCCCTCGAATCGGACGATCCCGAGGCGCAAGCACGGATCGCGGTGTTCGAGCAAACTCTTCAGCAATTAGGATGGGTGGTCGGCCGCAATCTGACGATTGAAATTCGCCAGATTGGAGGCGATGTCGGCCGCCTTCGTAGCTACGCGGCGGAACTGGTCGCACTCGCGCCGGACGTGATCGTTACCATCGGCGGTGCGGCGATCACGCCGATGCAACAAGCCACTCGTACTATCCCGATCGTGTTCGTGAACGCTCCCGATCCGGTCGGTGCCGGGGTCGTCCAGAGCATGGCCCACCCGGGCGGCAATATCACCGGCTTCTCGAATTTCGAGTACAGCATGAGCGGCAAGTGGGCCGAGTTGCTCAAGCAGATCGCGCCAAACCTGAGCCGAGCTTTGGTGCTTCGTGATCCGGCCTCAGCGGCTGGCATCGGACAGTTCGCGGCTGTTCGAGCGGTAGCGCAGTCGCTTGGCGTTGAGCTCACGCCGGTGGACGTGCGCGACACCGACGAAATCGAGCGGAACGTGTCGGCGTTCGCACGTTCCGGCAATGGCGGCATGATCGTCACGGCAGCCGGCACCGGGGCTCGTCGCAAGCTCATCATCAGTCTTGCCGCTCGCCACAAATTGCCGGCGGTCTATCCCTATCGCTATTACGCCGTAGACGGTGGCCTGGTCACATACGGACCCAACACGCTCGATCCGCTGCGGCGAGCCGCGGGGTATGTCGATCGCATCCTCAAGGGCGAAAAACCGGCCGACATGCCGGCGCAGGCGCCGACCAAGTATGAGCTAATTGTCAATCTCCAGACCGCAAAGACGCTCGGCCTGACCATGCCGCAGTCGCTGCTCGCCACAGCCGACGAGGTGATCGAGTAGGCACGATGTCTGTTGGACTTATCGAACCGCGCCTAAAGCGCGATGGGGTTTGGTTGAATCGCCATCGCGCTTTAGGTTTTTGAATTGAGCATGATCTTTTCGGAAAACCGCTACACACTTTTCCGGACCATGCTCTAGCGGCTCGGCGTGCCCGACCGTTGAGAGAGCCGGCTTTCATTCGCGAACGCGGATCGAGGCCGATGTCCGCTTGTCACCAGGCGGACATGCCATTCACAATGGCCAACGCCCGCTTTCCTTCAGCAGCGGACCACGGTGACGGTTTGGTCCTTGCCGTCGGCCCCGGGGACCGTCACGACCTGCTTGGCGCAGCCCGGCACGTAGGCCACCGGTGGCGAAGCTGGTTCAGGATTGCTGTTGGCAAAAAAACTAGGCGGAAATCGGTGTGCCCAATCCCAGGGGACATCCATTTTGTAGGTGTAAGTGACGTCGTTTGATGCCGGGCCTGATATCGGCGGCGGGATATCCACGTTGGGCTGGTCATACGGTCCCCAGAAGAAACTTCCCGGAAAGAAATCGCCCCGGTGGCGTCCGCGGTGGTGCAATCGCGCGAATGATCGATGGAAAGTCGTCGAGTGCGAGTGCGGCGAAGCGGAAACGCCGCCATGGACGACCCTTGCGCCGCCGGATGCCTGGTTGGAGGCAATGGTGAGCGCTACGCCGAGACACATCAGGAAGGCCGCATACGCTTTATACATCATGGCACGCCCGCTCATTCTCAAACATCGGAAAACCCATACTAGGCCGGGGCTATCGCCCCCACCAACGCATACTTAATGAATGGTTAAGACGTAATCTTAATGGCTGCAAGGCTCGCACGAGAATGTGCTGTCGGTGCAAGCGAAAAGACCGCGCCGGCGGAATGACTGTGTCCCCTTTTGGCACACTTTCGGACCTCGCGCTGGCGCCGCGTGATGTCCCGTTTCCTGGGGTCGAGCGGACCTGGCTCGGAAGTGCGCGGACGTCCGGAATTGGCCCCGGAACGGACGTATCCCTGACCACCTCCGATATTCTTGCCGCCTATCGCAGCCGGGGCTGCTTTGGCTGGCGCTGTCGCATCGTAGAGTCAACTGCTGGCAATTCGCCGTCGTGCTAGAGTTCAGCCGTCAAATCAGAGGTAATGGACCGTGGCCGAGCAGCACGTCGAACGCAGACTTGCCGCGATCCTGGCTGCCGACGTGGCTGGCTACAGTCGGCTTACGGGGACCGACGAAGAAGGGACGCTTGTCAGGCTCCGGGCGCTGCGGAAAGACGTCATCGATCCGACTATCTCGACGCATCATGGTCACATCGTCAAAACGACCGGAGACGGAATGCTGGTGGAGTTCGCCTCCGTCGTCGATGCCGTCCGCTGCGCCGTCGAGCTGCAGCGCCAGATGATCGAACGAAATACCGGCATGGCTGCGAACAAGCAGATCAATTTCCGCATCGGCATCAATCTCGGTGACGTCGTGGTCGAAGCGGATGGCGACCTGATGGGCGATGGCGTCAACGTGGCCGCACGTCTGGAGAACATCGCGCCCCCGGGCGGCATCTGTCTGTCCCGCGCGGCCTACGATCAGGTCAAGGGCAAGATTGCCGTTGCGATGCACGACCGGGGCCGACAACGCCTGAAGAACATCGCCGAGCCGGTGCAGGTGTTCATGGTCGATCCGGTCGGCGCGCGGCTGCCGTCGCTCGCGAAACCCGGCGTCCGATCAATCACCGTGGCCGCAGCCGTAATCCTCGCTCTCGCAGCCATTGGGGGCGGCGGGGCGTGGTATCTGCGAGATGGCATGGGCGTCACATCGCCGGTAACCCAGGCCCCGCAAACCGTTGCGCCGCCCAGGACCGCGCCGCGCTTGTCCATTGTCGTGCTTCCCTTCACGAACCTGAGCGGCGATCCGGGGCAGGATTATTTTGCCGATGCAGTCACCGACAGCCTGACGACGGATCTCTCCCGAATTCAGGGTAGCTTCGTTATCGCGCGCAATACGGCGTTCACCTACAAGGGCAAGGCGATCGATGCCCGGCAGATCGGACGGGAGCTCGGTGTCCGCTACGCGCTTGAAGGCAGTGTGCAGCGCGCCGGCGATCGGGTCCGGGTCAACGCGCAGCTCATCGACACCGAAACTGGCGGCCATGTCTGGTCGGATCGCTTCGATCGTCCACGCAGCAACTATCTGGAATTGCAGGATGACATAACCGGCCGGATCGCGCGTATGCTCGGATTGGAACTGGTCGTCCTCGCGGCCCGCAGCATCGAACTGGAGCACCAGACCAATCCGACCGCGTCGGACCTTGCCTTGCAGGGATGGGCTGCCTTGTACAAGCCGACTACG
>DASSGM010000048.1:0-9785 GCA_035693465.1 Bradyrhizobium sp.
GGACCCCCATCCACCCCACGCGCAAGTAGCGAGCCAGTTGCGATCACGTTTGCCGCCGCAGCACCGTCACGTACAGGCGACGGCGGATCTCCATGCCTTGTCGGCGGTAGAGCGCGATGGCCGAATTGTTGTTGGAAAATACGTGCAGGAAAGGAATCTCTCCCCGCGCCACAATCTCGCGAGATATCGCCGCCAGCAGCACTTGCCCGTACCCGCGGCCGCGGTGATCCGGATGCACGCAGACGGCCGTTATCTCGGTGTAGTTGGCGGGCTTCATTCGCTCGCCCACCATCGCAACAAGCTGTCCGTCGATCCGAATTCCGAGAAACGTTCCCAATTCATGCGTCCGCAGCGTGAACGGACCGGGCCTGGTGAGTTCGGTCAACGCCACCATCGCCGGCGCGTCATCGACGCCGAGCGGGACGACTTCGACGCAGCGGATTGCGCTTTCCGCGGGCGTTCCAATCATCTGCTCTCCGGTGTCGGCGAACACAATCCTGAATTCGGCGGGCGGGGCCACGGGGTCGGGCGTGAACAGCACGGCCATTTCGGATGCCGACATCAGCGCGCCGAGCGCTGCAAAACTCTGCGGAGAGGTGTCCAGCATTGCCGCGAACGGCGCGATGGCGAAAGGATAGCGCCGCGCCAATTTGCCGCCTTCCGCCAGGGCCTGCTGCCGGGTGGTCAGGGCGCTCCAGATCGGATGGTCAAGCGGATGAGGCGATTTAGCGGAAATGGACATGCACTGTCTTCACACCCACTGTTGCGTTTTTTTCAAACAGCTGAACAAGCTATGTGCCTTCGATCCCGCCGCCCCGAGAGTTTAAGCGCAATATTTTTTGCAGAGGATTGGACAGACTTTTGGTGATTTGCCCGGGCTTGGGCAAATCACATGGAGCGCGTCTGTCAAGATTGGTCCTCACGCCGGCACTGGCGCGGGCCGGGCTTTGACCTGGGGAAACGGCCTGAACGTCAAGGCGATCAGGAAAGCGCCGAGCCCGAAGGCCCAGGAGCCGATATAGAGCCAAGCGTAGCTCGCAAAGGTGTCGTAGATCAGACCGCCGGCCAACGGCCCGGTCGCCATGCCGAGGCTGCCGGCCATGGCCGTTCCGCCGATCACGGTGCCCAACATCCGCAGCGGAAAGTTCTCGCGTGCCAGCACGGCATAGAGCGGCATGGTGCCGGCGTAGATGAAGCCGAACAGTGCCGCCACGGCGTAGAACGCGGCGAGCTCGCGCACGAAGGCATAGGCCAGCGCGCCGAACGCCTGCGCGAGCAGGCCCGCCACCAGCACGCGCTTGGCGCCGAGGCGGTCGCCGGCGATGCCGAAGGCGATGCGGCCGAACAATCCCGCAAACCCCTCCACGCTGTAGATCGTGACCGCGGCAACCAGCGGGATGCCGCAGCTGATGGCATAGCTCACGGTATGGATGATCGGGCCCGAATGCGTTGCGCAACAGAAGAAGTTGGTCGCGATCAGGATGATAAATTGCGGCGAGCGTAGCGCCTGCGCCAGCGACATCTCCGCCTGAGGCCCGCCGCCGTCGGCCGAGGCAGAAGGCGCCGCGTCAAGCGCCGGCGGGCGGCGCACCAAAAGCGAGACCGGAATCATGATTGCGGCGACGACGACAGAGAGGATCAGCATCGAGGTCCGCCAGTCATGGTTTGAGACCAGCCAGGCCACCAGTGGCGACATGGTCATGGGCGCCATCCCCATGCCGGCCGAGACCAGCGATACGGCGAGGCTGCGATGGGTGTCGAACCAGCCGGTGACGGTCGCCATCATCGGCGCAAAGATCGCGGCGGTGGCGCCGCCGACCATCACGCCGAAGATGAATTGAAATGCGAGCAGCGATGTCGCCCGGCTCGCCATCGCAAGGCTCACCGCAATCACAATCGAGCCAGTCAGCACCACCGGCAACGGTCCGAGGCGATCGGTCAGGTTGCCCCAGGCCATGCTGGTCAGCGCCATGGCGAGAAAGCCGATGGTCATGGCGCTGGATACGCCCGTGACCGACCAACCGGTGTCCCGTGCGATCGGCTGCAGCAGCACCGGCAGCGAAAACATGCCGCCGACGGCGACACAGCCCAGCAGGCCCCCGGCCGCGACCATCACCCAGCGATAGCGGGAATTCTTCATTGCTTTGGCTCCACTGCAGCTATCTCTGGCTACAAGACGAACGAGAGGGGCCAAAAGAGACACGCCGACGTTCGGCCCGGTTCACTTTTTTGCGAACCATGCCGCCTCGCCGGCGCCGATTTCGTAACGCGCTGAACGGCGCAGATTTTTTCTTGGCACAATCCCTTCGGTTGGCGGAGGCGGGATGCGAGATCAGGCTCCTGCCTGTGAGCGGCGGAGCCACTCGTCTAGACCGATGCGGCCGAGGCGCGCCTCACCCAACGGCACGAGCGAGCGCTCCTCGACGCGGCCGCCGAAGTATCGGGCATCGGGATCACACACCACCTCGCGCGGGTCGCCGATCGCCTTCAGATAGCGGGCGACAATTTCGTTGAACGGTGCTCGTTCCGGGCCAGCAATCTCGACGATGCCGTTTCGCGGCGCCGCGAGTGCCACCTCGGCGACGACAGGAGCAACGTCGTCCGCCGCGATGGGCTGGAACAGGCCGGGCGAAAGCCTGACTGTGTTTCCATCCGCACTTGAAGCGGCGATGCCGCCGAGGAATTCAAGGAATTGGGTCGCGCGGATGATGGTGTAGGGGATACCGGAGGTCTCGATCAGTTTCTCTTGGGCGACCTTGGCGCGGAAATAGCCATTGTCGGGCGTCCGGTCGGTTCCGACGATGGATAGCGCGACGTGGTGCCAGACGCCGGCAGCGGACTCCGCCGCGACAAGGTTGCGGCCGGAGGTCTCGAAAAATTCCAGCACCGCCCTGTCTTCAAATGAGGGCGAATTGGTGAGGTCAATCACCACCTGCGCGCCGGCCATGGCCTCTTTGAGCCCCTCGCCGGTGATGGTGTTGATGCCGCTTTTGGGCGAGGCGGCGACGACTTCGTGGCCGCCCTGGCGCAGAATGGCGACGGTCTTCGAGCCGATCAGGCCGGTGCCGCCGATCACGACGATCTTCATGGTTACCCTCCCTTGTCGACGACTGGAGACCCTTAAATGGGTTCGAATGCGAGGGAGGAAAATACCTGGGCCTCAACGCACGCGCATCATGCAAACCCGAAAGCAGACAAACACCGAGGCGTCCCCGCTGAACACGCCGCTCGCCCTCACTCCCACTCGATTGTCCCCGGCGGCTTTGAGGTCACGTCATAGACCACGCGGTTGACCCCCTTGACCTCGTTGATGATCCGGGTCGCGGTTGAGCCGAGGAACGACCCGTCGAACGGGTAAAAATCCGCGGTCATGCCGTCGGTCGAGGTCACCGCGCGCAGGCCCACGACATATTCGTAAGTCCGGCCGTCGCCCATCACGCCGACGGTCTTCACCGGCAGCAGCACCGCAAAGGCCTGCCAGATCTTGTCGTAGAGGCCGGCCTTGCGGATCTGGTCGATATAAACAGCGTCGGCGTTGCGCAGGATGTCGAGTTTTTCCTTCGTGATCTCGCCGGGGCAGCGGATCGCAAGGCCCGGCCCGGGGAACGGATGCCGGCCGACAAAAATCTCGGGCAGGCCCAGTTCGTGACCTAGCACCCGCACCTCGTCCTTGAACAGTTCGCGCAAGGGCTCGACCAGCTTCATGTTCATGCGATCAGGCAGACCGCCGACATTGTGGTGCGATTTTATCGTCACCGACGGACCGCCGGTGAAGGAGACGCTTTCGATCACGTCGGGATAGAGCGTGCCCTGCGCCAGAAACTCGGCCGGTCCTTCACCTTTATTTGCGATCTTCTTCGCTTCCGCCTCGAACACGTCGATGAACAGCCGGCCGATCGTCTTGCGCTTCAGTTCAGGCTCGGTGACACCGGCGAGCTCGCCCAAAAATTGCTTCGACGCATCAACATGTACCAGCGGGATGTTATAGTGATGCCGGAACAGATCGACCACGGTCTCGGCCTCGTTGAGCCGCAGCAAGCCGTGATCGACGAACACGCAGATGAGCTGGTCGCCGATCGCCTCATGGATCAGCACCGCGGCGACAGCGGAATCGACGCCGCCGGACAGGCCGCAGATCACCCTGCCTTTGCCGACCTGGCTGCGGATTTTCTCGATCGCTTCCTCGCGGAAGGCGCGCATGGTCCAGTCGCCGGCCAGGCCAGCGACCTTGCGGACGAAATTGCGGATCAGTTTTGCGCCGTCGGGCGTGTGCACGACTTCGGGATGAAACATCAGCCCGTAATATTTCCGCTTCTCGTCCTGGATCACGGCAAATGGCGCGTTCGGTGAGACGCCGGCGACGACAAAACCCGGCGGCATTTTGGTGATGCGGTCGCCGTGGCTCATCCAGACTTCGTGGCGCTCGCCCATCGACCAGCAGGACTCGAACAATTTGCTGGCGGCTTTCACCTCGACATCGGCGCGGCCGAATTCTCTGGCATGGCCGCCTTCGACAATGCCGCCGAGCTGCGCCGCCATGGTCATTTGGCCGTAGCAGATGCCGAGCACGGGCACGCCGGAATCGAAGATCAATTGCGGCGCGCGGGGCGAACCCTCCTCGTGCACCGATTCCGGCCCGCCGGAGAGGATCACCGCCTTCGGCTTCATCTCCTTGAAAGCCGCTTCCGCCTTCTGGAATGGCACGATTTCGGAATAGACGCCCTCCTCGCGCACCCGGCGCGCGATCAGTTGAGTGACCTGGCTACCGAAATCGACAATCAGAATCTTGTCGTGTGCCGAGGCCACCGAAGACATCGACTCGCGGGCTTGCTGGGCGGCTGTCATGGATAGGAGGTAAACGACGGGCGGCGGGCTCGCAACCCTCAAAAGGCCGTCATGGCCGGGCTTGTTGGGGATAGGCCGTCATGCCAGCCAACGGACCGCGCGAATGCGCGCCCGACCTCGCAATGACGACGGGGTCAGGGTGCCTGCCTTCTGAGCACGGACACGAAAAACCCATCGGTCCCGGTGCGGCGCGGGGTCATCAATAGTCCCTCCGGCGATTGCACGGTAGCGGCTGCAAATTCGTCCGCCTTGTCGCCGAGCGCCGTCACCGTTTGCGATGGCGCCATCACGGTAAACTGTGGATGTCTGGCGACAAAGGCGCGGATTTGCTCGCCGTTTTCCGGCGGCAGCACCGAGCAGGTGACATAGGCGATGCGGCCGCCCGGTTCGACCAGCGCGGCGGCGCGGTCGAGCACCTCGATCTGATCCTTCAGCCGCACCTCGAGCGCGCCGGGGCGCATTCGCCATTTGGCGTCCGGATTGCGCCGCCAGGTGCCGGTTCCCGTGCAGGGCGCATCGATCAGCACCAGATCGGCGGAGGCTCTGATATCGCCGAGGGTGTCGCCCTCGCCTTTGGGCGTCCGCACATCGGCGTTGTGGACGCCCGCGCGCGACAGCCGCTCGTGGATCGGCGCAAGCTGGCGCTTGTCGCGGTCGGTGGCGATCAGCCGGCCCTTGCCCTGCATCAGCGCAGCGAGCGCCAGAGTCTTGCCGCCGGCGCCGGCGCAGAGGTCGATCACCTGCTCGCCGGGCCTTGCCGCCGACAACAAGGCCGCAAGCTGCGAGCCCTCGTCCTGAACCTCGATGGCGCCCTTGATGAAATCCGCCTCGGCATGAATGCCGGGACTGCGGGCGTCGGCGCCGAGTTCGATGCGCAGGCCCACCGGCGACCATGGCGTCGACCGCGCGCCGAGATGGGCGAGCCAGGGCAGGATCTTCTCGCGCTTGGCCTTCAATGTGTTGACGCGCAGGTCGAGCGGCGCCCGGCTCGCCATCGCGGTCGCCTCCGCGACGCGATCATCGCCGAATACCTGCGCCAGATATCCATCGAGCCATTCCGGATAATCGCCGGCGATGGGCGCAGGCGCATTTTCAAGCGCCCGCGAGGTGAGCGCTGCGCGCTCGCCGTCGGTCAACGGCGCCGGCGCAAAACGGCCGCCGTCGCACAACGCGGCGACGGCGTCGACATCGAGGCCGCGCTCGAGCTTCAGCATTCCCAGGACACGCGCGCGCGGCGTATCATCGTCCATGATCCATGCGCTGGAGGCGCGCCGGCGCAGCACATCCCAGATCAGGCCGGAGATCGCGGCGCGATCGCCGGAGCCGGCATAACGATGCGCGGTGCCCCATTCCTTCAGCGCCTTCGCCGCCGGGACGCGTTGGGCCTCGATGGTCTCGATCAGTTCGATGGCCGCGGACAGCCGGGCAGCAGGCGTCATTCAAGGCTTTCAGTTCAAGAGCAGCGCATCAGATCAACAACAGAATCCTCAGCGCGAAATAGATCCACATCGCAAACAGCACCAGCACCCCTGCGAACCACGCCAGCGAGCGTTGCTTCACGTCGTTGGAGGTCACAAAAATTCCGGCGTGGATGAAGCGCGTGACCACGAACACCCATGACATCAGCACGATGAACAGATCGGCGTGGCGCAAGGGCAGCGCCAGCGCGATCAGGGTGTAGAATAACAGCGGCAGCTCGAACTGGTTTTTGAAGCTGTTGCCGACCTGGGTGGCGCGGGTGGGCCAATTCGGCTGTCCCAGCGCGACGTCCCTCACCCCGGTTTCCCCGCCGACCAGCGCCTGCCGGCGCGCCCCGGCCATCCACAACAGCAGCGCAAAAGTGAGGCCGACCAGAACGAAGACCGGCAGTAGAACCATTTGAGCCGACATGACAATTCTTCCCCAGCTTGAGTCCGATCCCCCGCTATAGCGACCGCGCTCCCCCCTGACAATAAATCCCCACCGGCCGGGTTGAACCGGAATCGCCGTTGCGGCGACTAACCCGCGTCAGCTCCTGTGATTTCAGCCTCGACCAGGATTCCCACGCACCGCGAGACACTGCGATGAACCTCACGTCCCCGATCCTGAAGGGCGCGGTCCATGCGGCCGAACTCCCCGGCGATTCCGTGACCTCGTTTCTCAAAATGGTCGGCGACCACACCGGCCTTCTTGCCGACGACAGCCCGGACGGCTGGCTCGGCCTGCTGACGTCCGGGCTGTCCGGCGTCGCCGCCGCCCTGGCGGTTGCGATCATTCTGACCGTCTATTTTCGAAGCAGGTATCGCAGCATCCGCGATATCGCCAGGCACGGTCTTGCCGCCGCCCTCGTGCTCGGACTGCTCGCGTTCGTGGCCTACGATATGCGGCATGCGGCGCTCGCCTATCTCGGCATCAACCCGACAAAACCCGCGGTCGAATTCGAAATCCGGCTGCCGAAGGCCGCTTTGTCCGATGTGATCGACACCCAGGTCGAATTGCGCACCGACAGAAATCAAAAGCTCGCCCAGCTGCAGGGCGCGCTGGCCTCGGACGACGATGGCCGCAGCGTCCTCAAAGGGTCGGTCGCACTGGATTATCGGACCACCGAGCGCTTCGTGATCCTGACCTTGCCAGGTCAGGCCCAGTATCAGTTCAAGCTGCGGCTCGCCGCAAGCCCAAGTCACTCCGATCAGTTCGGGCCATGGCATCTGGCCGATCGAATGGCTTCTCCGAACAAGAGCCAGGCCTTGGTCACCGAGCTGCATGACACCTTCGCGATCCGCTATCGGGTGATCTGAGCGGCAACAAACGCTGGGGCCACCGACAAACCGTTGTCATGCCCCGCGAACGCGGGGCATCCAGTAGCCGCGGCTCACCCAACTGCTCTGAAATGCTTGCATCATCCGCTGGAACCTGTCATCGCGGCGCGCTGCGCCGACCCGGTGGCGGATGATGACGGCTGTGTTGGATGATATGGAAATTCGTCGCCGTTCTGACGCCGACAAAATGTATGATCGGGCCGGAAGGAATATTGCATGACTGAATTTCGGCTGACCCAGATTTCAGACACCCATCTTGCCCGCCGCCATCAGAAACTGACCGACAATTTTCATCGCGTGAGCGACTATATCGACGCCAGGCGTCCCGATCTCGTCGTCAACAGCGGCGATCTCGCGTTCGATGCTCCGACCAACGGGGACGATCTCGAATTCGCCAGGACGCTGCACGATACGCTTCCTGTCACCTGCCGTTACCTGCCCGGCAATCATGACATCGGCGACAACCCGACGGCGGTCGGCCCGGCTCCACCGCAACCGACCACCGAACGGGACCGGCAGGTTTTTCTCTCAATGTTCGGCGAGGACCGCTGGCAGTTTGAGGCCGCTGGCTGGTATTTCATCGGGCTGAATTCGCTGGTCATGAACACCGGCCTTACCTGCGAGGCCGAGCAGTTCGATTGGCTCGCTTCGCGGCTCTCCGCTGTGCGCGGCAAGCCGGTAGCGCTGTTCCTGCACAAGCCGCTGTTTCTGAATTCGCCCGACGATCCTGAGCTCGCGGCGACATCGATACGCTACGTACCGATGCCGGCCCGGAGCCGCCTGGTCGAGATGCTTGGCGCCGTCGATCTGCGGCTGGTCGCCAGCGGCCACGTCCACCAGCGCCGGGATTTTACGCATTCCCGTGTCCGGCACATCTGGGCGCCTTCCACCGGCTTCATCATTGCGGATGCAAGGCAGGAAGTGATCGGCATCAAGGAGGTCGGGCTGGTCGAGTATCGGTTCCAGCCCGACAGTTTTGAGGTTCTTCACGTCCGGGCGCCGGGCCAGACCGATGTCGATCTGGATTCGCTGATTGGCGTGGTTACTAACTAGCAGGCCACACCGATCAAGGTCCGGCGGCTCAGGTCTTGTCCGGTCCGACGCGCACCAGCTGCTTGCCGAAATTGGCGCCCTTCAAGAGTCCCATAAATGCGGCGGGCGCGCTGTCCAGGCCCTCGGTGACGAATTCGCGGTGCTTGACCTTGCCCTCGCGCACCCAGTCCGACATGTCGCGCAAAAAATCCGCGTGGCGCGCGGCGAAATCGCTGACAATGAAGCCTCTGATGGTTAGGCGTTTTGTCAATACCGAACGCATCATCGACGAAGCCCATTTCGGCACCTTCGCCTCAGTGTCGTTATATTGCGCGATCAGGCCGCACACGGGAATGCGCGCGAACGCGCCGAGCAGAGGAAATACCGCCTCGAACACGGCGCCGCCGACATTCTCAAAATAGACATCGATGCCTTTCGGGCAGGCTTCCTTTAGTTTTGCCGCCAGACTGGGATCGCGATGATCGAGGCAGTCATCGAAGCCAAGCTCGCCTTTGACGTAGTCGCATTTTTCCTTGCCACCAGCGATGCCGACGGCGCGGGCGCCCTTGATCCTTGCGATTTGCCCGACCGCCGAGCCGACCGCGCCGGAGGCCGCCGCCACGACCACGGTTTCGCCGGGCTGCGGCTTGCCGATCTCGAGCAGCCCGGTATAGGCGGTCATGCCGGGCATGCCGAGCACGCCCACCGCGGTCGAGACCGGTCCGAGCCTCGGATCGATCTTGCGCAGGCCCCTGCCATCGGAAAGCGCATGCGTCTGCCAACCGGTATGCGCGAGGACGATGTCGCCCTTGGCAAAGGAAGGATTGTTTGAGGCGATCACCTCGCACACCGTGCCGCCCTCCATCACGCCGCCGATCGGCACCGGCGCCGCATAGGACGGTCCCTCGCTCATGCGCCCGCGCATATAGGGATCGAGCGACAGCCAGATGGTGCGCAAAAGCACCTGGCCCTCGCCGGGTGTCGGCAGCGCGTAGTCCTCGATGCGAAAATCCGACGCCTTGGGCTCGCCCACGGGGCGAGAGGCAAGAACCACACGTTTTGTAGATTGCGACATGGTTGTTTCCTCCTTTTTGTTTTCGTCATTGCGAG
>DASSGM010000049.1:0-5305 GCA_035693465.1 Bradyrhizobium sp.
GGCTTCCATGTGATCATCGGCACCATCTTCCTGACCGTGTGCCTGATCCGCGCCTATCTCGGGCATTTCACCCCGACCCACCATCTCGGTTTTGAATTCGCCGCCTGGTACTGGCACTTCGTCGACGTGGTGTGGCTGTTCCTGTTCATCTGCATCTATGTCTGGGGGCATGGTGCGGAAACCATGGCGCACGGCGCGCATTGATGGCTCTTTATTTGCCGAGCGCGATCGGACGCAAAACCGGACCCCACTTTTGCTGATCGCGCTCCTCACTGTGCTACAACGGGGGCGGCCGCGGGGCCGCCCCCGTTACTTGGTGCCGTGCCCCGGATGCTGCGCAGGTAGCGGTGCGTTGCTGCCTCCCTCCCACAAGAGGCGAGCAAAGGGAAAGAGCATGCAGGACCAGACGCTGCCCACGGTGACCGAGAGCGCGATGCGCGGGCTTGCCTGCAAATGTCCGCGTTGCGGCAGGGGCAAGCTATATGCGGGATTCCTCAACCTGCGGCGAAATTGCGAGGCCTGCGGGCTCGACTATGCCTTTATCGACTCTGGTGACGGCCCGGCGGTTTTCATCATCATGATTGCCGGGGCCGTCGTCGTCGGCTGCGCCCTGATTGTCGAGATAAAATACCAGCCGCCGTTCTGGCTTCACGCCGCGCTTTGGCTGCCGCTGATTCTGGCTACTACGCTGTTGCCGCTGCGCTCGATGAAGTCGCTCCTGATCGCGCTGCAGTACCATCACAAGGCCGCTGAGGGCCGGCTGATCGATCGCGAACGGAAATGATCGAAGCAAGGATGCGACGGCGTGGCGGCGTTAGTGCCGCCGATTTGAGGTTCCTGCAGCGGTTGCCGCAAGATCATGTCAGGAACTTCAAATCGAAAAGCGGCACTAAAACAATATATTTACTAGTGCCCCTTTTGTTTCCGAAGTTCGTGTAAGAGGCCGCCGCGATGACGCACGAACTTCGGAAACGGGGCACCAGCTTCGCCCTGTTCACGCTGGTGATGGTGGCGCTGTTGGTTGGCCTTGGGCTCTGGCAGTTGCAGCGCCGGGTGGAGAAGCACGCCTTGATCGCGGCCTTGAGCGGGCGCCTTGCGGCGGCGCCTTCACCGTTGCCCTCGCCCTCGCAGTGGGGCGCGCTGACGCCGGCAAAAGACGAATTCCGCCGCGTCCGTTTTGCGGCCACTTACGAATCCCGTCCGGATGCGATGGTCTATGGCTCCGGCTCGGGGGTTCGCGAGGATATTTCCGGCCCCGGCACATGGGCGTTCATGCCGGCGCGCCTGCCGGGCGGAGAGACCGTCGTGGTCAATGCCGGCTTCGTGCAGAACACCATGCAGGATCGCGAGCAACAGGATCGCGCGGTGGCGCGGCTCGTCACCCGGCAGCTGGTGACGTTGACCGGCTACATCCGCTTTCCGGAAGCGGCGGGGATGCTGACGCCGCCCGAAAATCCCGCGAAACGGCTGTGGTTTTTGCGCGATCATCTTGCCATGGCGCGCGCGCTGGGCTGGGGCGAGGGCGGGGTGCCGGTTGCGCCGTTCTATGTCGACCTCGAGCAGCCGGTGCCCGCAAGCGGCATCCCGAAGCCGGGCCCGCTCGAAGTCCATCTCAAGGACGATCATCTGCAATACGCCATCACCTGGTTCACCCTGGCGGGCGTGCTGGTGATCGCGTTCGGAGTGTGGTGGAGGGCGCAGTGGCGGGCCGCGGCATTGCGCGAGCATGACGTCCGAACCCAGTGAAAGCTGTGAACTCCCGGCGTTGGCGGACTTCCGCCTTGGAGCGCACCGAACATCAAGCAGGCGCGCGCCTACTCCCGAGGCTTCACCACCGTCTTGGTTGAGCCGTCCGGAGCCGGCTGCATGCCGGGCGGGCTTTGTCCCTGCGGACTCTCGGGGGGCGCGCCGCCTGAGGAGGTGTCAATCGGGCCCGTCCAACCCTGCGGCTGCAACTGGCCTTTGGTTTCCGGCGGCGTGGTACCGGTCGGGGAATTGAGTGAATTTCCCTTTGGTTGATCTGTTTGCGCCTGCGCAAGACCGGGCAAGGCCAGAGCGAGGCATATTATAAGCGCGGCAAATTGCACGGGAATTCTCCGCCTCCTTGAGGGACGAAGTTCAAACGAACGAAGCGCGTGTTCCGTTCCCTGTTGCAGGCGGCCAGCGCGCCGGTTTCTCGGCCGATGCTGATTGGAGCTGCCGGTGCGCGCCGCTGCCGCGGCGGGTCGCGACCAGGTGCGACCTTGAAACGGTCAGGCCCGCCGGCAATGATTGGATTGAACCAGGTCTAACCCTTGACCGCTCCCGCGGTCAGCCCATGGATCAAATGGCGCTGCAGAAAGCTGAACAGCACCGCCACAGGGACCGTGCTCAGGATGACCCCGGCCGATAACTGCCCCCATTGCACCTCGTACTGCCCAACCATGTAGAGCAGCCCGGCTGACAAAGTGCGCATGCTGGTTTCCGTCGTGAACGAGATCGCAAACAGCAACTCGCTCCAGGACACCACGAAGGCGAAAATCGCGGTCGCCGCGATGCCGGGCGCCGCGAGCGGCAACACGATGCGGCAAAGCGCGCCGAAATGATTGCAGCCATCGATCATCGCGCTTTCCTCGAGGTCGCGCGGTATCGAGCTGAAATAGCCGACCATCATCCACACCGTGAACGGCACCGTGAACGAGAAGTTCGAGTAGATCAGCGCCTGGTAGGTGTCGACAAGGCCGAGCGCGCGCCATTGCGTCAGCAGCGGCGCGATCAGCAGCACGCTCGGAAACATCTGGGTGGCAAGAAAGATCAGCAGCAGCGCGTCTCTTCCTGCGAAACGAAAGCGGGCGATGGCATAGCCGGCAAGCACCGACACCGCCGTGGTTAAGACCATCGTGACCGAACACACCCAGAGGCTATTGAGAAAGAATCGGCTGAACGGCGTGACCGGCGAGGTCCAGGCATCGACATAATTCTCGAAGGTCGGGTGCACCGGCAGATACTGCAGCGGGGTGGCGTAGAGCTCCTGCCGATCCTTCAGTGATGTCAGCAACATCCAGATGAACGGCGCGAGCGCAAAAGCAGTCAGCAGCACGAGGCCGATCCAGACAACCGGGCCGCCCAATACCCGCTCTGCAAGGTCTTTTGGGACGTGGCGGCGGGTCATTCGGTTTCCTCGACGCCCTTGGTCACGCGAAGGTAAAGGGCTGTGAATGCCAGCATCACAATGAGCAGCACGACCGAGAGTGCGCCGGCGTAACCGAAGTCAAGGCTCGAATAAGCCTGCAGCAACGTGTAGGTCGAGGTGATCTGCGTGGCGTTGGCCGGACCGCCGCCCGTCATCACGAAGATCAGGTCGGCATAGTTGAAGGTCCAGATGATCCGCGTGGCGGTTGCGACCACGATGATCGGCCGCAGCAACGGCAAGGTGATGTGCCAGAAACGCTGAAGCACGCCGGCGCCGTCGACATGGGCTGCCTCATAAAGCTCGTCCGGCACCGCCTGCAGCCCCGCCAGCAGCATGATGGCGAAGAACGGGATGCCGCGCCAGACGTTGGTGAAGACGACCGCCGCCATCGCTGTGTCCGGCGAGGAGAGCCAGGCGACGCGCTCGTGCATCCACCCCACGCGGATCAGGAGGTCGTTGATGACGCCGTAGTTCGGTTGATAGAGCCATTCCCAGATCAGTCCCACGACGACTCCCGGGATGATCCAGGGCAGCAAGGTGAGCGTGCGCACCAGGGCGCGGCCCCTGAAGGCCTGCTGCAGCAGCAGCGCGGCCGCAAATCCGAACACGAATTGCAGGATGACCGAGCCGAACACCCAGACAACCGAATTCCACAGCGTCAACCAGAACACCGGGTCCTGAACCAGGCGGACGTAGTTGCCGAGCCCGATGAAGTGGTAGTCCTGGGGCTTGTACAGGACATCCGCATAGAGGCTCATCTTGATCGCGAGGATGATCGGCACAACCACGGTCGCGAGCATGCAAAGCGCGGCCGGCACGAGGTATGAATAACCGATCAGGAGCTTGCGCATCCGCCAGCTGATCAGTGGGCGGGTGCGCGGCCTTGCGAGCGAGAGCGTGGTCATCGTGAGTCCTGATCCGGCTACTTACTCCGTCGTTCCGGGGCGAGAAGCGAACCCGGAATCTCGAGATTCTCAGATGCGCAATGCGCATCGTAGTTCGATGCCGGAGCCTGTCACCGAGCGGCGCCAAAGCGCCGACCCGTTGGCATCGCCCCGGAATGACGCGCCCTTACGACATTTCCTTCTTCAGGATTTCGGCGAAGCGGTCGAGGCAGTCTTTCGCGGAGATCTTTCCAAGGATCGCCTGCTGGATCAGCGGCACGCCGTCGGAGTCGATCTTGCCGCCCCAGCCGGGATAAGCGAGGTACGGGCTGACGACACCGATCGGGAAGGAGTTGACGAACCCCGCGAGCGACGGATCGTTGGCGAATTCCGGCTGCTTGAGGATCGACTGGCGCGCCGGCAGCAAGCCGAGGGTGGAGTTGTATTTCAGGCTCGGCTCGTCCTCGAGCATGAAGCTCATGAACTGCCAGGCGCCCTCCTTGTTTTTCGCGCCCTTGAACATGGTGAGCGTCTCGGAGAACCAGAACGAGGCGCGCTTCTTGGCCGGCCCGACCGGCAGCGGCAGGGTGGCGAAATTCGCGATACCGACGTTCTTCTTCTGCTGGCCGCTGGAGCCGGAATTGTGCAGGTACATGCTGGTGACGCCGCGCCCGAAGGTCTCGACGATTTCGACGAAGCCGTCGGTGGCGGCACTCGGCGGCGTGACCTTGTGCTTGAGCGCGAGGTCGAGATACCAGGAAAGCGCCTCGACCGCTTCCTTCGAATTGATCACCACCTTGCCGTCCTTGAGCACTTCGGCGCCGTTGGCGTAGGCGAATTCGCTCGGGTAGAGAAGCGCCCAGGTGCCGCTGCCGCGCATCCCAAAACCGTACTGGTTCTTGTCCCCCTTGGTAAAACCTTTCGCGAGGCTAAGGAACTCGTCCCAGGTCCAGTCCGGGGTCGGCTCCTTGAGGCCGAGCTCCTTCAGGCGGTCGGTGCGGTAGTAGATGCCGTCGAGCGTCACCGCGAGCGGAAGCGAGATGATCTTGTCGCTGATGGTCACGGTTTGCCAGGCCGTCGGCGCGACATCGGCGTAGTGCTTCCAGGACTTCGCGCGCGCGCTGATGTCTTCGACGGCGCCCATGCCGTTGAACTGGCCGACCCAGTTGTCCCAGACCTGGCAGAGATCGGGCGGACTTCCGCCGGTGATCGAGCTGATCAGCTTCTGACGCGCCTGCGCCTGCGGCAC
>DASSGM010000050.1:0-26242 GCA_035693465.1 Bradyrhizobium sp.
TCTGCATTGGTCTGTCGCGCGGTGACCGCGCCGTCCGTGTTTGTGCTGGTGGCTCCGCCCTGCACCGACGTTTGCGAGCTGCTGCTTGTCTCGTTGCGGTTCACGTCGAAGTGCAGGTAGCGATATTCGCCGCGCAGCGACCAATTGTCGGTCAGCTTCACCTCGCCGCCGGCGCCGGCCGTGTAGCCGGCCACCCACTTGCCGTTCTTGCCGCCGAAGCGATCGTCCCCATCCGGGTAGGTAAAATGACCGAGCTCCAGGCCGCCGAGGCCATAGAGCAGCACGTTCGGTGTCACCAGATAGCCGACCCGGCCGATCAACCCAACCCTGGAACGCAGTTGCTGGTCGTTCTCGGCATTATTGTTGGTGGCCGAAAACGTCGAGGTGACCAGGCCATTCGATGTGGAAACCGACGTGAATGTTTCGGTGCCGATCGTGTTCAGGACGACGTCACTGAACAGGGTTCCTTCCACCTGCCCGCCGACCACGAAATTGCCGGCCCGCCAGTTGTATCCGGCAAACAGATCGACCGTTGAACCGGTCATGTCGCCAGCAAGATTGCCGACTGACGAGCCATTAGTGGCTGACAAGGTGGTGCCATCGTTGGATGTGCTGGTGTTGTTCCTCGTGGAACTCTCGCGCGCGCGTCCGGCGCCGGCTCCGAAGTAGGCCCCGTAATAAGGACCCGCCCAGCCGTCACCCCAGGCCGTGCCGGGTGCAGGAGGCATGGCTGCCATCGCCGACAGCGGCCGCGCTTCTCCGAACCGGTAGACCAGGCCGACCTTGCCGAGGTGGAAATCTGTATTGGTCTGTCGTGCGGTGGCATCGCTGCTCGTAGATGTGCTGGCGATGCCGCTCTCCACGGACGTATTCGAGAAGCTGCTTGCCTCGTTGCGGTTCACTTCGAAGTGCAGATAGCGATACTCGCCGCGCAGCGACCAGTTGTCGGTCAGCTTCACCTCGCCGCCGGCGCCGACCGCGTAGCCGGCCACCCACTTGCCGTTTTTGCCGCCGAAGCGATCGTCGGAGTCCGGATAGGTGAAATGACCCAGTTCCAGGCCGCCGAGGCCGTATAGCAGCACGTTCGGCGTCACCAGATAGCCGACCCGGCCGATCGCGCCGGCCATCGAACGCAGTTGCTGGTTGTTCTCGGTAGTGCCGATGCTCGAAGACGTCGAGGTGACGACGCCGTCCGTTGCCGAAACTGAATTGAATGTCTGGGTGCCGATCGGCTTGATGGTGACGTCACTGAACACAGTGCCTTCCACCTGCCCGCCAACCACGAAATTGCCGAACCGCCAGTTGTAACCGGCAAACAGATCGACCATCGAGCCGGTCACGTCGCCGGAGAGATTGCCGGCTGATGATCGGGCTTCGGTTGAGATCTCATCGGAGATGCCAAGGTCGCTGCTGGTCCTCGTGAAGGTCTCTCTTGCGCGTCCTGCGCCGGCTCCGAAATAGGCGCCGATATAGGGGCCCGCCCAGCTATCAACCCAGGCAGCTTTTGGCGGCGCCTTGACCGGCAGATCGGCCGCCAGGGACCCTGCGGAAAACAGGAAAGATGCGCCCACCAATGACGCGCCCACCAATGATGCTAGCTTCTTCACTGCCCGCCCCAATTCCTTGTTCAACGTAAATCTTCATAAAAACGCTTTATAATCATACGGAGGCTAGCCCGTCCCACGGGGGAAAGCCGTTGCCCGGTGGCAACAATCCGGCTTTATTTGCTGGCTTTATTTGGAAGCCATCGGAATGGAAGCCCTTGCTTTTATTTGAAGGCCACGTGCCCATGCCTAGTGCGCGGCCGGAGCGGCACTGGGCGCAGTTTTGCCGATCATCGCTTCGATTTCGGAGATCACAAGCTCGGGCACGGCGTTCTGCACCATGTGGCCGACATCAGGCAGCACGATCAGTTTGGCATTCGCCACCGCTTTGGCGAGCTGTCGCGAATGGATTTTGGTCGTGACGGTCTTGTCGAGTTCGCCTGAAATGACCACCGTCGGCGCCCTGATGTCGCCGTAGCGCGGCGCCTGCTCCTCAACCGCTGCCCTGAGCGTCACAATATCGCGGGCATTGGCGAGGAATTCGCGCGGACGCAGCAACAAGCCCGTCGCGGTATTGCCCACAAAACCATCCGGCATGACTTGCGGCAAGAACACGCCGCGGGCGCCGGCCTCGGCCAGGAAATAGCCGAGCGGCAGCGTGATCGTATAGGCCAGCAACGGACCGATCACCGGGATGGCGACGAGCTTGGTGTACCATCCGACGCCGCCGCGCCACGGATAGGCCACCGGCGCAAGCATCACCAGACCGGCGACGCGCTTGGGATAGTCGAGCGCCATGCGCGCCCCGAGCGCGCCGCTCCAGGAATGAACCACCAGGACTACCGGGCCAACGCCAAGTTTTTCCAGCGCCGCGTCGATCATTCTGCCGTGGATTGCCGGGGTGGAATCCTGCAAACGCGCGCGCGTGCTCCAGCCATGTCCGGGACGGTCAATCAGGATCACCCGATGATTTCTGGCGAGCATCTCGCCAAGCGGCCGCCGCATCACTTCCAGGTTTGAGCTGGCACCATGGATCATCACAACCGGCGGTCTGGGGGCATCGCGCGGTCCGATGTCGACGACGTTAAGGGTCGCGCCGGCAACTTCGATCATTCTGCCTCGCGCCGGATACGCCCGCTGCAGGGCAAAAACTCCGGCTTGCGTGACCAGGGCCAGGATTGCCAGCGCCGCCACCACGATGACTAAAATCATTCGGCTTGTCCGGAACGTTTGGGCACCAGCGAGCTATGGCTTTACGGTGGAGGCCGTCTCGCTGGGCAGAGTTGCGATCAGAATACGCGCAAAGCAAAAGCAGAGTATTTTTCATCGTATTTTACTGGGCCAAACCGGTTGGCGATTTGACCAGAAGCGCGAGTTTTCCCGCCTTGTCGCTCGCGCCTTCATATCGCCGTCATCGGTAACTTTATATTTTCGACATCCGCACTGCTGCAACCGGGCGGGCGCGCACCATCGAAGCTGTTTTTCCTGACCTTATCCACGCAATCCACAGGAACGCGGACCGGGCGCCAATGATTTATCCAGGGGACGATTGGAGGATTCTTCAATGACTTTCAGACCAAACGAGGCCGCCATCGACGAAATCGTGGCCAGTTGCAATGGCGATGTCCACGGCGCGCTAAAAGCGCTGCTGCTGGTCAACGAGCAGCTGGAAGCCGAACTGCAGCAGCTCTACGCGGCGGTGGCCCTGGGTGGGCCGTTCGAACGCGGTAGCAGCGCGCTGCACTGACCTCGCCTCACTCAGCGGCGGGATCCTTCTCCGGGCAGGCGCCAATGGTCGAGCGGGCGAGCTTGGCATCTTCGAGCGATCGGTATGGCCCGTCGCCGAACCAGAAATCGCCGCCGCCGTAGGGGTATATAATTGGATTGCTGGTGACGATGTCGCATTCGTTGGTCGCGCGATTGCCGACCACCCAATAGAGCCCGTCGGCAAAAGAACCCGTCCCGACCACCAGCGTCATCGCGCCAGCCAGCATCAAGGCCTTCATCGTTTTGCTCCGACACCTGTGTAAAGCGGTAAAGTGCGAATTAACGAAAGCCGTTCCAGCTCACAATGTACTGTCTGTGATCGTGGTTAATTCGCGTGACGAGATCATGATCCGATTAGATTAAATCAGACCATGATCTCATCTCATTTCTTTAAGCATGATCTTTTCGGAAAACCGGTTGCCACTTTTCCGGATCATGATCCAAATCGATCGGCCCGATGCGTCAGATATCGCGGCCCTCGACCTTTTCGCTTAAGCTCTTGACCAGCTCCGGCACCTTGTCGAGGTGCGGGTTGATCGCGAGCGCCTTGCGGAAGGCGTCGAGCGCCCGCCTTTCGTCGCCGAGATCCTGCATGATCATGCCAAGCCCCGCCAGCGCGCCGAAATGGCGCGGCTCGCGCGCCAATACCTGCTCGATATCCTCAAGCGAATGGACGTAATCGTTTTTCAGATAATACAGCGTCGCGCGCCTGTTCCATCCTTCGACATAATCGGGACGCAGCTTGACCACGGCGTCGAGCAGCTTCAGCGCGACGTCCATCTGTTGTGCGTCCATCGCCGCCTTGGCCCGCATCATCAGGAGCGCTGCGGTGTCGCTCGGGGTCTGCAGCCACAGCGCCCAGATCCGCGCCTCGACATGCTTGGCGCTGGCCTCATCCGGCGCCGCTTTTAGCGCGCCGAACAGAAAGTCCAGTCCGCGGTTACGATCGGCGCCGACCTTCGGCAGCTTGCTCGGCGCTTCCGGCAACTTTTTCTGTTTAGGCGGCAGAACCCTGGGATCTTGCGCAAATGCTGATATCGGGACCGCCGCAATGACAGCGGTCACCAAGATTGCCGTCAGGCAGTTGCGCGCGAGAGGGAATCCCAATGCCATCATCAAAGTCTAGACGCGGGAAAACCACCTTGCAAAGCAGCAAGACGTCAAAGACCCGTGAAGGCGAGGATTTTGCATCTGACCAGTGGCGGCCAGACTGCGCCTGGATTCACCCCTGGCGCGCCTTGAAGCGGCGCTGAACCTTGTTGATCACGTAAACCCGGCCCTTGCGTCGGACCAGACGGTTGTTGCGGTGGCGAGCGCGCAGCGATTTCAGCGAGTTACGGACTTTCATGGGACAATCCTGATGCTTTGAAAGGCCGTGTTCGACAGGCCGAAGCGTTGGCAAAAAAGGCTTGTTCCCGCTGGCGGCTCTGCCGCCCGGAACGCGCGGTTTCTAGGCCATTGGGCGGTCAAATGTCAATCGAAACAGGCCCTTTTAGGGCCCTTTGAGCTGTCCCGGCCAAGGCTCGGAACCGGCTCCACATTCAGCTTTCTCACCGCTCGTTCTGCGGGAACTCGACCATGGCCTCGCCGATAGCGACCTTCTCATCGTTCTGGTTGCGCACCACGACATCGATCAGAACCCAGCGTGACTTAACAGTCGCCTGTTTCGATTTGACGATGCCGGTCGGCTGGATGGTGTCGCCGGGCCTGACCGGCTTGAGCCAGCGGGTTTCGAGGCGGCGGTGGATGGCGCCGGCCGGATAGGCCCAGTCGGTGATCATCCGCGAGATCAGCCCGAAATTGTTCATGCCGTGCATGATAACGCCGCCGAAATTGGTCTTGCCGAAATTGCCCTTCATGTAGTCATCATCGAGATGAAGCGGGTTGTAATCGAGCGAGGCGTCGCAGAACAGACGGATGGATTCGCGGCTGACCGCGAATTTCGGCCCATCGATGGTGTCGCCGGCGGCAAGGCTTTCGAATGTCGCTGTCATGATTTCCCTCATTTCCCTCGCTTGGCAGATCACTGCGGCCGGATGGTCCAGCCGCGACCGGAACAGATCACCTCGCCGCGTTGGTTGAAGAACACGTTGTCGTGCACCACGAACAGCCGTTCGCGCCTGATGAACTTGTCGAGCGCGCGGGCTTGAAGCGTGATGACGTCGCCGGACCGCGCCGGAATATTGTAGCTCCATGATTGCCCGGCATTGACGGTGCCCGGGCTGCGCATCCAGTCGTCGGCCGGCGTGCAGGCGAACATCAAGAGGATGTGGATCGACGGCGGCGCGATCAGTCCGCCGTAACGGGTGGTCCTGGCGTAAGCTTCATCGAAATAGATCGGGTGATCCTCGCCGACCGCTTTGCAGTACAAGGCGATCGCTTCCCGCGTCAGAGTGTAGGGAATGGTCTTGCGCGGCTCGCCGGGAACGATGTCGTCCCAGACCTTTCGCAGGTTGGCATGCTTCCAGAAGTCGGTCTCAAAGGCCTCCGCCTGTCCCATCTGCTTCCTCCCTGCCGGCATTGTTCCTGGCTTTCCATCGTAGAAGCGAACATCGGGGCGCTGGAAGGCGTAATATGGTCGGGGCAGGTTTGCAGCCGAACTGCCAAAACGAGCTTGCCAAATTAGTTATATAGTATAATCAATTTGGCAACGCGGCCCAGGTCGATGGATGCAGAATGACAAAACTCAAAATCCCCAGCATCGAAGACGTCGTTGCGATCGACATCCACACCCATGCGGAAGAGCCCTGCGGCATGCATGGCGACGACGGTTACGACGACTTCCAGGCGCAGATGGCCGAGTACTTCAAGTCGCCGAACAAGCATCCGCCGACGGTACCGGAAACCGCGGCCTACTATCGCGCCAAGAAAATCGCTGCGGTGATTTTTCCGGTCGATGCCGAGCGCGAGACCGGGTTCCGCCGCTACAACAACTACGAGATGCTGGAAGTTGCCGCTGAAAATTCCGACGTGCTGATACCCTTTGTCAGCATCGATCCGCACAAGGGCAAGCTGGGGGTGCGCGAAGCGCGCAAGCTGATCGAGGAATATGGCGTCAAGGGATTCAAATTCCACCCGACCATGCAGGGCTTTTTTCCCAACGATCGCATGGCCTACCCGTTGTACGAGGTGATCAATGAGGCCGGCGCGATCGCGCTGTTTCATACCGGCCAGACCGGCGTCGGCTCCGGCATGCCCGGCGGCATGGGGATGCGGCTGAAATATTCCAACCCGATGTATATGGATGATGTCGCGGCAGATTTTCCCGATCTCAAGATCATCCTCGCGCATCCGTCCTTCCCCTGGCAGGAGGAAGCGCTGTCAGTCGCGACCCACAAGCCGAATGTCTATATCGACCTGTCCGGATGGTCGCCGAAATATTTCCCGCCGATCCTGGTGCGCTACATCAACAGCATTTTGCAGGACAAGATGCTGTTCGGCTCCGACTGGCCGGTGATCACGCCCGACCGCTGGATGGCGGATTTCGCCAAGCTCGAGATCCGCGACGAAATCAGGCCGAAAGTATTGAAGGCCAACGCGCGAAAGCTGTTGGGTATCTGACGCGCGAGGCGCAAGCGATCTCCGATGCTTACGGCTGCATCACGATGCATTCGAGGTTGCCGGCGCTCGCGGCTGCTTCCATGGCCTCCGGCAAGGCCGCGAGCGGATACACGCGCGGGCGGATCGCGCTGATGTCGAGCAGCCCGCTGCGCAGCAAGTCAAGCAGCCGCCGGTAGGCGCCGGCCGGATACATGAACTGGCCGATGATCTCCCAGTTGTTCTGCATCAGCGTGGTGTAGGGAACAGGCAGATCGGTTGTCATGCTTCCCATCAGCACCAGCCGGCCGCCGCGGCGAAGGCTGTGCAGCGCTGCCAGCGTCGCTTTCGGATCGCGCGCCCGCCCGACCATGTCGAACGCCATATGGGCGCCACCGCCAGCCGCTTGGCGCAGCGCGCTTGCGTCCTTCTGGACGTCGCCGGTGAGGGTTACCGTTGAAACGCGCGCGCCGGCGGCGCGGGCGACGGCTTCCAGTGCCCCTTGTTGGCGGCCGGCCGCAATCACCTGGGCCGCACCCATGGCGACACCGAGCAACACCGCGGCCGTGCCATAGGCGCCCGTTGCCGCGTTCACCACCAGTGTCTCGCCGGCGGCGAGCCGCCCTCGGAGCAGACCGCCGAATGGAATGATAAAGCGGCCGATGGTAACCAGCTCCGTCGAGTCAAATTCCTCCAGCCCTTCGGCAGGCGTAAGCGCCGCCACCGGCAACAATGCATATTCGGCCAGTGTTCCGTCGGGCCAGTCCGCCAGCACCTGCGCTGCGTCCGGGCTCGAAGTCAGGCCGATCAGGATTTGCGCCGGATCCTCGACGTTCTCCGCGGCCACGAAATACGACGACAGCACCACGCGCTGGCCCGGCTTCAAATGCCAGACGTCCCGGCCAACCGCTTCCACCACGCCAACCCCATTGGTCCCGATCGTGAATGGACCCGGAGGCGGATGGTAGACCGGCAGTTTTCCCTCCACATAGGCTTTCAGATATGACATCAGCGCCGAGGCTTCGATCCGCACTAACGCGCTGCCGGGACGCGGTTCCGGGGTGCGCACATCACTAAAGCGCAATTCTCCGCCGAGCCGTTGCAACCGCCACGCCTTCATGCGTGCCTCCTTTGCCCGCGTCGCGTCTGCACTACGCTTGCGCTATGGACGGACAGGACTTCACCGATCCATAATGCTTATCCAAGCGTCCGAAGGCTAGGTGATAAGGCCTTCCGACATGCCCGCCATGAGTTCCCCCATGACCATCAAAGCCCTTGTGTTCGATGCCTACGGCACGCTGTACGACATTCAGTCGGTGGCCGACGTCACTGAGGAGGCGTTTCCCGGCTACGGCGAAATCATCACGCAGATCTGGCGCATCAAGCAGCTCGAATACACCTGGCTGCGCTCGCTGATGCGTCGCTACCAGGACTTCTCCGTGATCACGCGGGATTCGCTTGCCTATACGCTGCGCTGCCTTGGACTGGAAAGCGACAGGGACACGTTCGAGTCCATCATGGACAAATATCTGCGTCTCGACCTCTATCCGGACGCCATGGCCGCGCTGGCGGCGATGCGAGATCGAAAGCTTGCGATCCTTTCCAACGGCAGCACCGGCATGCTCAACGCACTGGTACGCAACAGCGGTCTCGACCAAGTGCTGGATGCCACTATCAGCGTCGATACCCAAGAGATCTTCAAGCCTGCTCCGGAGGCCTACCGCCTGATCGAATCGACGCTTCGCGTGCCGCCCGGCGAGGTGCTGTTCGTGTCTTCGAACCCATGGGATGCGTGTGGCGCCAGGGCCTTCGGGCTGAACGTCGCCTGGATAGAGCGGGTGACGCCGCAAGCAATGGCGCTGGCCTGTGTAAAAAGCGACGTCGTTACCCCGCTGACGATGTTCAAGGCGATCCGCACCCAGATGGATGAACTTGGACTTGAGCCCGATTATCGCATCCACGCGCTGTCGGAACTGCCCGATCTGGCCGCCGCCCATGAGCCTTGAATCGGTCCGCGCGTTTTTCGCCGAGAATGCCCCCGATATCGCGGTTATCGAATCGCCGATCAGTTCGGCGACGGTGACGCTGGCGGCTGAAGCCTACGGCGTCGAGCCGGGGCGGATTGCGAAAACACTGTCACTTCGGATTGGCGAGCGCGTGGTGCTGATCGTGGCCAGCGGTACGGCGCGAATGGACAACAAGAAGGTCAAGGCGCTATTCGGCGGCAAGCCGAAGATGCTCGGCGTCCATGAGGTCGCCGAGATTACCGGCCATGACGTTGGCGGCGTCTGTCCGTTCGGTCTGAAAACGCCGCTGCCGGTTTATTGCGATGTGTCACTGAGGGCGTTCGACGAGATAGTGCCGGCCGCGGGGTCGACCCACAGCGCGGTCCGCATCGCGCCATCGCGGATGGCCGAGCTGGTCAAGGGCGAATGGGTCGATGTCTGTCAGCATGCGCAGTAGCGGCAGTGATCTATCGGCCGCCGTAGGCCCTCGGCTGATCATTGCGGCGTCGCGGCGTAGGCTCCGGCGACGCGCTGGCATTTGATTCAAACACCGCGCGGCAGTCGCCGCTGAGCTGAGCGGTGTTTTGCCGCAAGCACGCCACGATCCGAGTGGCATCCGGTATCTGATCGCCGCAAAGCCTGAAAACGTCCGGCGTGCAGGCCAGCTGTTGTGCAAGGGTTCCGCGATACTCCTCGGCAAAAGCGGGATTTTGAACAGCAATGCCGCTGACCGTTGCGATCGCAAGGCTCAGGGCAACAGGGTGCACTCGCATGTCCGCTCCTTCTTTTCGGGATTGGGTTGGCGTGCTGGTTCCGTGTCGGAGCCAAGGCTTCAAAATAAATGAGGCAAAGGGAAGGATCGCGCCGCACAAAATTGTGAAATTGGCACGTTCCTTCAGCCCTAGAGGGGCAGTGAAGAATCCTACTCCACCTTGCCGATCTTTTTTACAGCCGCGATCAGGCGCGCAGAGTCTTCCGCGACGAATTTTGAAAATTCCGGCGCGTCGAGGTAAGCCACCGGGCTGCCGGCGGTCTCAAAGGTTTTTATCACCTCCGGACTTTTCACGGCTTGCGCCATCGCCTCGCGCAGCCGCGTCATGATCGGTGCCGGCAGCGCGCTTTGCGCGAACAGGCCGGCCCAGATGTAGAACTCGACATCCTTGTAGCCGAGCTCCCGGAAGGTCGGCAGATCGGGAAAACTCGCGATCCGCGCCGCGCCCCAGTTTGCCAGCACGCGCATCTTGCCGTCGTCGACCTGTTGCTTCAGCGTGCCCGGCGCCGACGCCAGTGCCTGCACCGTGCCGCTCAGCAATGCCGTCAGGGCGGGGCCGGCGCCGCGAAACGGCACATGCAGCAATTTGATGCCGGCGCTGGCCGTGAACATCTCCATTGCGACATGAAGCGTGCCATAGGGACCCGATGACCCATAGGGAATCTGGCCCGGGCGCTTGCTGGCGTCATCGACAAAATCCTGCAACGTCTTCCATGGTGCCGACGCCGGCACCGCAAGCAAGGTGGGATCGGCGAGCACGCGCGCCACAGGCGCAAATTGCGAGACTTCGTACGCCACGGGACGATCGAACAGCCGGTCGGCTTCGGGCAATACCGCCAGCGACGACAGCGTCATCAATAGCGTGTAGCCGTCCGGCTCGGCGCGCGCTGCCGCCGCGTTGCCGATCGATCCACCGGCGCCACCGGCGCGGTTGTCGACGATGACAGGCTTGCCCAAAATTCTTTCCAGCGCCAGCGCTACCGGCCGCGCCGCGAGATCGGCCTGGCCGCCGGCCGGAAACGGCACGATCATGGTGATATTGCGCGTCGGCCACGGACTTTGCGCGAAGGCGGAATTGCAGAGCGTGACATGCGCCAGCGGCAGCGCCGCCGCGGTTCTCAGAAATTCACGTCGGTCCATCGGCAGTCTTCTCCCCCGAGATTTTTGATTGTTGGGTGTAGCCTATAGCCCGAACCGTAGGGTGGGCAAAGGCGCACTTCGCGCCGTGCCCAACGCACCGCGCCCTCGCGCCGCTTCCAGTCCAAGAGAATCACTTCGATCTCTCCCGCCACTTCCCGCCTTACCATGGCCTTACTGGGCGAGCAGTTCCGGCAGACTCTTGTCGAGAACTTCGCCAAGGAGTTTCCGCGTCGCAGCGCGCATTGCCGGCGTGTTAGCCGCCTCGGGCGGCTCGGGCCACCAGGAGTCATCGAGTTTCTTGGTCGGCGGCCCCGCCAAAAAACTGCTTCCGCCCAGCGACCCGGTCCCGCTCTTGAGCACTGCGAAGGTGTGGCCGTCGTGAACATGGATGCGCACGACGGCATGGAGTTGGGTCGTGCTGAGCAACGGGCCTCCGCTGTTGACGATGCCGAGGCCATAGATGGATTGATTTCCGATATATTGGCTGGCGGCCCTCGTCACGACGACGTAACGCTCGCATTGCGTCCGCGCCGCGGCCTGTCGAACAATGGCCGGCGCTTTGGTGTCGAGGTTCTGGAACATTCCGATTCCGGGAACGTAACCTTCGAAGACGGCCTTAGCGTGGGCGATCCTGCGCACGGCCATACCCGGGCCGATGGCTGCTCGCACGCGCTCAACGACGAGATCATCGAGCCCCCAATTGTCGACGGTAATTTGCTTGAATTCGTTGCCGAACACTGTGATCCCGATCTTCCTGATCCCAAATTGATCACCGAGGAGCGGAAACACACCGATGCAAGGCCCGCTCGCGGCTGGTGTCTCGGCCACCGCTTTCGGCGGCGCCGGCTTTTTGGCGGCGGGTTTGGCCTTGGCCGCCGCGGGCGGCTGGACCGTCTGGGCTTGCGCCGAATGAACAAGGCTCAGGGCAAGCAGCAACGGGCCAAGGCGGACCATGAAAACTCCGGAAGAATAGGTGGTGGTGGGGAAAGGATTCGAGATGCGGAAGGCGCTTCCGTATAGACAAGGCGGAATGTACCGACTAGACGATACATCTTCGGGGTGTGGACAGGTTACGATCGACAGATCGACCGCAAGCCGCTCAGCGCTTCCCCTTCGCAAAATGTTTCGCCAGAAAATCCGCCAGCACCTCGACGCGCGCCGGGCGCGGGCCGCCGGGCGGCGTCACCAGATGCACCGCGCCCTCGGTCTGCTTCCAATCCTTCAGGATCACCTCGACCTCGCCAGAGGCGATGGCATCGCCGACGATGAACTCCGGCAGATCGGCGATGCCTAGGCCGGCGATCAGCGCCGGCAGCAGCGCCTCGCCATTGTTGACGCGCAGCGGGCCCGCGGGTCGCACGCTCGCCTGCTCGCCCGCTGAATTGGTGTAGTGCCAGACGCCGGAGGTCGAGAGATAGGCATAGCCGAGACATTTGTGCTGGGCGAGATGCATCGGGTGCGTCGGCCGACCATGGCGCTTGAGATAGGCAGGCGACGCCACCGTGTGGCGCGGCATCGCGCACAGCCGCCGCGCGATCAACGATGAATCCGGCAGGCTCGCGATGCGCAGGCCGGCGTCAAAGCCCTCGCCGATCAGATCGACCATGGCATCGCTCAAGTGAAGGTCGATCGACACATCGGGATAGGCTTGCAAAAACTCCGGCAGGATCGGCGCCACCGCTTTCACGCCGAACGTCATCGGCACCGCGAGGCGCACCAGCCCGCGCGGCGCCACCGATTGCGCCAGCGCCTCGTTCTCCGCCGCCTCGCCGTCGAGCAACAGGCGCGTGGCGCGCTCGGCCAGCTTCTGCCCGGCATCGGTCAAGGCAAGGCGGCGCGAAGTGCGGTTGAACAGTCGCGCGCCGAGCCGCTCCTCAAGCCGGGTGACCGCCTTCGACACCGTGGCCTTGGACAGCGCCAGTTCGGCGGCGGCTGCCGCAAATGACCGTAATTCCACGACTTTCGCGAAAATCGCGAGACCCTCGAAATCCGGAAGCTTTGCCATTTGCGCTCCCTCCAAATCGTTATATTGGAAACAATGTGTTTCGATAGTTTCTATTTATAGCCCACGGGGAAACGCATATCCACAGGGTCGTCGGAATTCGAACGACGGAGACATCCAATGGCCAAGTCCCTCGCAGGCAAGGTTGCCCTCGTCACCGGGGGCTCGCGCGGCATCGGCGCGGCCAGCGCCCGTGCGCTCGCGGATGAAGGCGCCAACGTCGCCATCAGCTACGTCGCCTCGGCCGACAAGGCCGAAGCGGTGGTGAAGGAGCTGAAAGCCAAGGGCGTGCAAGCGCGCGCATTCAAGGCCGACCAGGCCTCTTCGAGCGAAGTCGATCAGCTGGTGAAAGACGTCGCCAGGCATTTCGGCCGCCTCGACATCCTGGTCAATAACGCCGGCGTCGTGGTCAATGGCGCGGTCGATGATTCCAACAACGATACCGCGGCCTTCGAACGTCAGGATGCCATCAATGTGCACGGCGTGGTCACCGCGATCCGCGCGGCGTCAAAGCTGATGGGCGAAGGCGGCCGCATCGTCACCATCGGCTCGGGCATTGCCACCCGCGCCACCTTCCCCGGGCTCGCCGACTATGCCGCCACCAAGGCCGCGATCGTCGGCTACAGCAAGGGCGCGGCACGCGACCTTGGACCACGCGGCATCACCGTCAACGTGCTGCAGCCGGGCTCGATCGACACTGACATGAACCCGAAGGATGGCGGCGCGTTCGCCGAAGCCCAGCGCGCCCAGCACGCGCTCCAACGCTACGGCACCGCGGAAGAAATTGCCGCCGGCGTTGTGTTCCTCGCCAGCCCCGGCGCGTCGTTCGTGACCGGCACGGTGCTGAATGTCGATGGCGGCTTCGGCGCCTGATTCGACCCATTGCGGCTGCCGCGTGCAATCGCGCGCGGCACTTAGCAGCTAAATCCAAAACAAAGGAATATCCCATGATCGAACTCAGACCTTTTGCAAAACTCGCCAGCGCCGATCACGGCTGGCTGAAAGCCAGGCACCACTTCTCGTTCGGCAGCCACTACGACCCCAGCAATATGGGCCACGGCTCGTTGCGGGTGTGGAACGACGACGAGATCGCCCCGAACACCGGCTTTCCCGCCCATCCTCATGCCAACATGGAAATCATCACCTATGTCCGCGAAGGCGCGATCAGCCATCAGGACAGTCTCGGCAACAAGGGCCGTACCGAAGCGGGCGACGTTCAGGTGATGAGCGCCGGCTCCGGCATACGTCACTCCGAATACAATCTGGAGCCGACGCTGACCAAGATCTTCCAGATCTGGATCGAGCCGACCACGGAAGGCGGCCAGCCGACCTGGGGCGCCAAGCCGTTCCCGAAGGCGGATCGTTCCGGCAACTTCGTCACCATCGCGAGTGGATTTGATGGCGACAGGGACGCGCTGCCGATCCGCGCCGACGCTCGCGTGCTCGCCACCACGCTGAAGGCGGGCGACAGCGCGGAATACGCAGCCGGCAAATCGCGCAACCTCTATCTGGTGCCAGCGGCGGGTGTGGTCGAGATCAATGGCGTCCGTGTCAACGCCCGCGACGGTGTCGCGATCCACGACGAGGCAAAGCTCAAGATCACCGCGCTGGAAGATTCGGAGCTGGTGCTGGTGGACGCGGCATAGGGTTACCCTCGTTCGTCATGCCCGGCCTTGTGCCGGGCATCCACGCTCTCCTTGAACGAACCAACAAGATGTGGATGGCCGGGACGAAGCCCGGCAATGACGACCGAACTGCTTTCGAACTTCTCACACTAACGTCAACCCCTGGAGACCAACCATGACTAAAGTTCTCGTTCTCTACTATTCCGCTTACGGCCATATCGAGAAAATGGCCAACGCCGTCGCCGAAGGCGCGCGCGAAGCCGGCGCCACAGTCGACATCAAGCGAGTGCCGGAACTGGTGCCGCTGGAGGTCGCGAAGGCTTCACACTACAAACTCGATCAGCCTGCGCCGGTGGCGAAGGTCGAAGAGCTTGCCAATTATGACGCCATCATCGTCGGTACCGGCACGCGATTCGGCCGCATGTCATCGCAGATGGCGAATTTCCTCGACCAGGCCGGCGGCCTCTGGATGAAGGGCGCACTGCACGGCAAGGTTGGCGGCGCTTTCAGCTCGACCGCGACCCAGCACGGCGGCCAGGAAACCACGCTGTTCTCTGTGATCACCAACCTCCTGCATTTCGGCATGACGGTGGTCGGGCTGAACTACGGCTTTGCCGGCCAGATGAAGCTCGACGAGGTCACCGGCGGTTCGCCCTACGGCGCGACCACGATCACTGGCGGCGACGGCAGCCGACAGCCGAGCGATAACGAGCTTGCGGGAGCGCGCTATCAAGGACGCGTGATTGCGGAGACTGCGAAAAAACTGCATGGCTGATGCGATACGGGCGGCATTCTCTTCCACGAATACCGTCCCAGCTATCAGGCGGGGGTGACGGACTCTGCCATGATCGAAATTCTGTTTATCTATCAACTGGCCCGCAATCCGCTGGAGGCGATTGCGCGCCGCTGGTGGTGCCGCAGTCTCTTCCGTGCCTCGCGCGGCAAACGAGGATGCCCGGAATCCCCTAATTCGTGATGTTCTGTGACGATTTGTGATACGTGAATACGTTCACAACAAGTGACGCAGAGTTCAAGCATGAGCGGCACCTCGCAAGTCCCCTGGCCGGAATTGCCGACCACGACGTGGCGTGAGACCTGCCAAACGCTGCATTTATGGACCCAGATCGTCGGCAAGATCAGGCTCGCGCGCGCACCGTGGCTGAATCATTCGTGGCACGTGGCGCTGTACGTTACTGCGCGCGGACTGACCACCTCGCCGATACCGGACGGCACGCGCTCCTTTCAGATCGACTTCGACCTTATCGATCACGTCTTGCGGATCGCGACCAGTGACGGCGCGCAGCGGCATTTTCCGCTCGCCGGACACTCGGTCGCGAGTTTCTATGCGGCGATCATGACTGAACTCGCACAGCTCGGCATTCACATCGCTATCGACGAGATGCCCAACGAATTGCCCGAGCCGATCCGTTTCTCGCTGGACCATCAGCACGCCTTTTATGACCCGGACGCGGTGGGACGCTTCTTGCAAATTCTTGTCAATGTGGACCGGGTCTTCAAGCAATTTCGCACCGCCTTTCTCGGCAAGGCAAGCCCGGTACATTTCTTCTGGGGCAGCTTCGATCTCGCGGTGACACGTTTTTCCGGCAGGCGCGCGCCGCGTCATCCCGGCGGCGTGCCCCATCTGCCCGATGAAGTCGCCGCCGAAGCCTATTCCCACGAGGTGAGCAGCGCCGGCTTCTGGCCGGGCAGCGGCGCGATCGACTATCCGGCGTTCTATTCTTATGCCTATCCCGAACCGGTGGGCTTCCGCACCACGGCGGTGCGGCCCGACGCGGCGTTCTTCAGCGAAGCGCTAGGCGAATTTATCCTGCCTTATGATGCTGTCCGCACCGCCGCGCGGCCGGAGCAAGTGCTGCTCGAATTCCTGCAAAGCACCTACGAGGCCGCCGCCAATGCCGCGAAGTGGGACCGCGAGGCGCTGGAATGCGCGCCGGGGCAGCCCGGCATGGTGCGGCAGATGTGATAATCGTCACCAGAGCTACTGGCCGGGCGACCCGGCATGGAAAGCGTGGTCCGCCGTGCTCCTGACCGCTATACGCTGGTATCGTAGCTACGCTCCTTTGAGGCCGACATGGTTGGTTTCACACGGCCGCCCTGCGATGCCGGTGTCATCCGCGCCACGGCGGCCTTTCCGGCCGCGCTGTCACCAAAGCGCAAGCGCCTGACCCTGGCGGCGACGATCCTCGGATCGAGCATGGCGTTTATCGACGGCTCGGTGGTGAATATTGCGCTCCCTGCCATGCAACAGGCGCTGCATGCGGATGCGGCATCGACGCAATGGATCGTCAACGCTTACCTGTTGCTGCTCGGTGCGCTGGTGCTGGTCGGAGGCTCCGCCGCCGATCTCTACGGCCGCCGACGGATTTTTCTCGTGGGAATTGCGGTATTCACCGTGGCCTCGATTGCGTGCGGACTTTCGCCCGACATCACCATGCTTATCGTCAGCCGCGCGGTTCAAGGTCTCGGTGCTGCGCTGCTGACGCCGGCCAGTCTCGCCATGCTGGGAGCGACCTTCGACCAGCACGAGCGCAGCCGTGCGATCGGGATGTGGGCGGGTGTCGGCGCGCTGACGGCGGCGGCCGGCCCGGTGTTTGGTGGCGCGCTGGTCGATCAGGTGTCGTGGCGCGCGATCTTTTTGCTCAACGTACCCTTGGCTGTTGCCGCCGCGGGGCTCGCGATGGTTTTTGCCTGCGAGAGCCGCGACGACAAGGCGAAACGGCTGGACTGGATGGGCGCGATCACGGTCGCGATCGGGCTCGCCGCAATCACCTGGGCGTTGAGCGCCATTCCCGCGTCGGGATTTCGTGACAGGACCGTGCTCGCGGCCCTCGGTGTCGGAGCCGCATCCCTTGTCCTGTTCGTCGCGATCGAAGCCCGATCGGGCGAAGCCGCGATGATGCCGTTGTTGTTGTATCGCTCGCGGGATTTTGCCGCAACGAATGGGCTGACGCTGCTGCTTTACTTCGCGCTTGGCGGCGCACTGTATTATCTGCCGTTTGGCCTGATCCGGCTCGGTGGCTATTCGGCGACACAGGCCGGCGCGGCGCTGTTGCCGTTCGCGCTGATCATGGGTTTCGGCGCGTCCCTCGCGGGCACGCTCTCCGACCGTTTCGGACCGCGGCTGTCGCTCACCGTCGGCCCCATCATCGCGGCCTGCGGGTTGACCCTGCTCGCTTTCGTCAACTTCAGGGGATCCTATTGGATCGGCGTATTTCCGGCGATCTCCATGCTCGCGATCGGCATGACCATCACCGTTCCGCCGCTGACGTCGACGGTGATGGCGTCCGTCGGCGAAGCCCACGCCGGCATCGCCTCGGGCGTCAACAACGCCGTCGCGCGGGTCGCTGGTCTTTTCGCGGTTGCCGCGCTCGGCGCCGGGTTGTTCGCGAGCTTTTCATATTCTCTTGCCGCGCCGGCCGCGCACGCTAACGAAACATTGAATGCGGTGCTGGCCGGACAGGCCGGCGTCGACGAGGTCGCCGTCGCCGCGTTCGAGCGGGCGTTACGCCTGGTGATGCTGGTAGCAGCGCTCTGCGCCGCGCTTGGCGGTATCGTGGGCTGGTTGTGGATCCGCGCCCTTGGCCCGGAAGCGACGCGCTGACACAGCGAACCGCACTGGCGATAGTTGCAAGGCCGGATATGATAGGTGTTCGGAGGTAGCGATGCATCGGGCTGCGAATGTGCAATTTGAACGTGCCGTGGATGAGTTCGTCCGGTGGCGCGCGGTCCCGGAGGACGAGCGATCGCCGGCGCCGGCATGGTGGTGGGGTCCGGCGTTCGAGGTACTCGTCGTGCAGCAACCGATGCCGGCCGAATGGTGCGCCAGTCTGGAATTGGGTGATGGCGCCACTTACGCCGATGGCGCGCAGATTTTCCTTGAATGCCTCGCCGACCAGACCTCGCCGGTCTGGCCCGGCGATTTTCCGCGCAAGGCAAAACATTCAAATCCCGCGTAGCGGAACTGCTACGCGCGGCGGGCGCCGGCAGCAGAATTTCGGCGTCTTGCCACTTGCTCTCATGCCATCGCTTTGAGACCATGTCCGCGACAACGAGCAAGACCCGCCTCCCCGCGCGGGCTTTGAGCCGAGGAAACCCATGCCGATCATGCAGGCCGGCCGTCTCAGGCGCATTGGCGCGGCGTTGCTGGAGGCCGCTGGCGCGTCGCGGGCTGGCCGGCGAATACAAATCGGCCACTGAGCTCGATCTCTCGTGACGTATCGTCCGCCCGACCTTGGGAGAACAGCATGACACGGCAAATGGTGATGGTTGGCTTCTTGCAGGCGCAGAATTGCACCAACTTGCCGAGCTCGTGGCGCCATCCGGAGTCGCGCGACGACTCGATGTCGGCGGATTATTACCAAGAGATCGCCCGGATCCTTGAATCCGGAAAATTCCACATGGCATTTTTCGACGATCGCCTGGCGATGCCGGACCGCTATGGCAACGATCACGCCCACACCGTCGAATATGGCATCCGCTGCGTAAAGATGGATCCGATCGTGGTGCTGACAACGATGGGAATGGTGACCGAAAAGCTTGGCCTCGCATCGACCTGCTCGACCACCTACTACGAGCCGTTCGACGTCGCGCGCCGTTTCGCCACGCTCGATCTGATGAGCGGCGGCCGCGCCGCCTGGAACGTGGTGACATCCGTCAACGACGGCGAGGCGCTCAATATGGGAAAGGACGCGCATCTCGAGCATGACCTGCGCTACGACCGCGCCGACGAATTCATGGAAGTGGTGCTCGGCCACTGGGACTCCTGGGAAGACGGCTCGCTGTTGATCGACAAGAAAAGCGGCCGCTTTGCCGATCCGGCCAAGGTCAGGCGTCTCGACCACAAGGGGCAATTCTTCAAGTCGCGCGGACCGTTCACGGTGCCGCGCTCGCAGCAAGGCCATCCCGTTATTATCCAGGCCGGCGCCAGCGGCCGCGGCCAGCGTTTTGCCGGCCGATGGGGTGAGGTCATCTTCACCGCGGCGCGCAATCTGGCCGGGGCCAAGCAGGGCTATGACGCCATCAGGAACGAGGCCGCGAAGGCGGGCCGCGATCCCGACCAGATGTTTCTCTGCAATCTGGTCACGCCGGTGGCTGGCGCGAGCAAGTCAGAGGCCGAAGACAAGATGGCGGTGATTGAAAAGCTGCCGCTGGAAATCGATGCGCTGTCGCTTTTGGCGGAAGGACTGAACTTTGACTTCGCCTCCAAGGACATTGATGAGCCGCTGACCGCGGAGGAACTTCAGAGCATGCAGGGGATGCTCGGCATTCGCGACGGCGTGCTGAGAACCTCGGGCAAGACCAATCCGAGCGCGCGCGATTTCATCGCCTTTTCCGGCCGCGGCCAGACAGCGGACGCCATTGTCGGCGGGCCTAAGGAGATCGCCGACCGGCTGGAAGAGATGTTCACGGGGCGCGGCTGCGACGGTTTTGTCATTGCGGCGACCTATGTGCCGGGCTCGTATGCCGATTTCGTCCGCCACGTCGTTCCCGAGCTGCAAAGGCGTGGTCTGTTTCACGCGGAATATGCCGGCAGGACCTTGCGGGAGAACCTCGGGTTGCCGCGCCCGGCCGCCGGCGCATGGAAAACCTCGCCGCGCATCGCGGCGGAATGAAAAGGATAGTACATGCGCTGGCTGAAGTTCACCGCGGACGGACAAACCTCCTGGGGCATCATCGAAGGCGAGCGCGTGGCCGCGGTCAAGGGTGACCCCTTCGGCGAATGGCAGCGCACGCCGCGCGCTCATTCTCTGACCGAGGTGAAGATCGAACTGCCGCTGATACCGCGCACCTTCTATTGCGTCGGTTTGAATTACCTGAAGCATCTCAAGGAGGCCGCCGACAAGCGCGGCGAAGTCCCCAACGTGCCTGACAGGCCCGAGATCGGCTATCGCGCGCAAAACGCATTGATCGCGCATGACGAAGACGTGGTGATTCCGGCAACCGCCACCGAAAAAATCCACTATGAGGGCGAGTTGGTCGTTGTCATCGGCAAAAAGGCAAAGTACTTGAGCGAGGCCGATGCGATGGGTTGCGTGTTCGGCTATACCATCGGCAACGACGTCAGCGAACGTACGTGGCAGAAGGCAGATCGCGGGCTGTGGCGAGCCAAGAACGCCGATACGTTCAAGCCAATGGGACCCTGGATCGAGACCGACGCCGACCTCGACAGGATGGAAACCATCGTGCGGGTAAACGGCAAGGAGGATAACCGCTTCCGCACCAACGAGATGATCTTCGGCATCAAGCCGTTCATCGTCGAGCTGACAAAATATTTCACGCTCTGGCCGGGCGACGTGATCTGGATGGGGACGGATGGTGCTTCGCCCGACCTCAGGGACGGTGACGTCGTCGAGATCGAAATCACCGGCATCGGCACCCTGCGCAACCGCTTTGTCAAAGAGACGGCGCCGGAAAGCCGCGACCTATGATCCGGCACTCCACCGCGCATCATTTCCTCGATGCCAGGGCCGGCCACCGTTCACGCAAAATGGATTGGACGATCCCCCCAGCCCGGCGCCTGCTGCATGGGACAGTCCAATCAATCTGGGCGATGTGAACGCTGCGGCGGCTTGATGGTGCTGGTAATGCCGCCTGACGGTAAGGCGCCGCGCGAGCTTCGGTGCCTGCAGTGCGATCGGATCGACCCATTGCAGCTGCCGTCGGTTACAGCATGGCTGGACGGCGAGCTCCGTCCTCCGAAATAGTCAGATTTCCCAACCTTTCGCTGCCAGTGCGCTCTCAATCGCGGCTTGCCTCGTTGGCGGCTCAGATCATCCGCGCCACGGCGGGGATCTTCCGCAACAACCAGGTCAAGCCCCAGCTCAGCGAAAGCGTGCCGGCGAATACGATCGCAAACTTGACGACCGCTGGAAACGAGTGGTCATAGACGGTGTATTGCAGCCAGACGATGACGATGTAGTGCAAGAGGTAGATGCCGTAGGCCGAGGGTTGCATCGCATCGAGCACGCCCGAGCCCGGTCCGGTGAAGCGCAGGAAAATCGCCGGCACCGTGAACGCCATCGCGGCGCTGTACGCCGCAAACGCAAGACCGTAACCCGCCTTCCACACCAGCGGCGGCGCATCGAAATCCGCCACCCAGTTGTGGTGGGCGTAGACCAGGACGAGAATCGCAAGGTAGAACGCCGTCGCAAAGGCGAGCCAGACCGGCCAGCGTCGTGCGAGCTCGCCGTTCTCGGCGAGCAGGCCGAGCTTCAGGCTTATCGCACCGACCCCGACGCCGGTCAGGAAGTACGCGGGATAAAGCAGGACGCGGCTGGTCTGGATCGGAAGTGGAAACCGGCCCGGCTCCAGCCAGCTTGTGTCGCCGAATGCCAGGTGCATCGGCAGATAGGCTGCGATCGAAACGATCATAAATATGCCGAACGCCGCGATCGGCCGCTTGCGCGCGGCAAAAATCAGATGGCCGAGCGCCGGGATCCCGCGAGGCGCCATCGCCCAGACCGCCGCTCCTATCAGGTCGAGCGCGAGCAGCACCCACAGAAACCAGGCCGGACCCGAAGGCCATGGTCCCACCGTGAGCGTGCGCCACCAGAAATGCAGGAAGTTGAAATCCGTTGTTCCCGGCAGGTGGTAACGCAGGAATGTCGGATAATAGGCGACCGGCATCAGCACGAAGATCGATATCAGGAACGGCACGCCGAGCCGCCACGCGCGGTCGCGCAGGAAGATCGCCGATCCCTTACGCATCAGGCTGTCGCGAACGAACAAACCCGAGATGAAGAACATGAAAGCCATGAAAAAACTGTCATTGAACAGCACGACCAGGTCAAAGCCGAGCCAGCGCATCGGATCGCCATGACCAAACCAGGTGTAGTTGATGACGGAGTGGTGCAGCAGCACCAGCAGAATGATGAACGTCCGCGCGCGATCGAGCGGCACGATGCGTGCGGGTGCCATGATGACCTGGTCGCTTTCGTCCGGCTTCCCTAGCATCTGATCCCTTCCGGGTTGGCCCGGTGAAAGGCTGTTTGAGGTCATTTCCCGAATGCGTCGTAAATGATCTTCTTCAACGTAACCTGGACGTGCATGCGCCCGGATGGCGCGTTTTGCATGACAACGAAAAACATGTCCTGGGCCCAATCGACCACGATATATACCCCGGTGGCGCCGTCCCATTTGACCTCGCCGAGCGAGCCCGGCGGCGGCGGCATTGCAATGCCCGGATCGGTGCGGATGCCGAAACCATAGCCAAATCCAAAACCGTCGCCGGGATAATAGAAATAGTTGCGCGCGACGCCAGACCCCGGCCCGACGTGATCCGTTGTCATCGCGGCGAAAGTCGCGGCGCCGAGATAGGTTTTGCCGTCCAACGTTCCGCCATTGAGCAGCATCTGCCCATAACGCGCGAAATCCGAGATGGTCGAGACCATGCCGCCGCCGCCGGATTCCCACCGCGTCACGTCAAGCGGGGTTCGCTCGACATGGCGGTCCTTGGCCAGCGGCTGGGCGTAGCGTGCCCGCTCGGCCGGATCGGTCACGAAGAATTTTGTCGTGGTCATACCGAGCGGATCGAGCAGATTCGTCTTCTCGAATTCGTAAAGCGACTGGCCCGATGCAACCTCGATCACGCGGCCGAGAACGTCGATCGAATGCCCGTAATCCCACAGCGTGCGGGGTTGCTCGGCCAGCGGCATCTTGGAGAGCCTTTCGACGAATCCGGCATTGTCGAAATCGCCGAGATAAATGCCGTCATAGGCGGCCTTTACCAGCCCTTCGCCATAGAAGCCGTAGGTGATGCCGGACGTGTGCAGCAGCAAATCCTCTATATTGAGGGGCCGACGCAGCGGCACCAGGTCGAGCACCGGCCGACCGGAATCGTTTTTCCTCTCGACGCCGACCTTCATGCCGGCAAAGGACGGAATGTATTTGCTGACGGGATCGTGGAGCGCGATCTTGCCTTGATCGACCAGCATCATCGCCGCCACGCTGGTTATGGTCTTGGTGACCGAATGGATCGGGAAGATCGCATCCGCCGTCATCGGCGTTCCCTTCTCCACGTCGCGTTTGCCGAAGCATTTGAAATATACCGGCTGGCCGTGGTGCTGAATCAGAACGATGGCGCCTGGAATGTTGCCGGAGGCGATCTCGCCATTGATAAATTCATCGATGGCTGAAAGCTTTTCGCGCGACAGCACCGCGTGCGGCGGCGGTCCAAGCTCGACAGTAGCGGCGGACAAGGGAGCCGCGAACGAGGCCGCGGCGACCAGCGCGGCGAGCAGCAAGGTGGCAGAAAGGCTTGATGAGGCGAAGTTTCGCGGAAGCATGCATTGACCCGGTGGCGATGCGAACGGGAACAGAGGTTATTGCATTGCTGCAATCCGATCCAGATAATGCCGGGCCGGAGAGGCGAAGGCCGCCGTCGCGCGATCATCCGCAACGGCAATGAAATTCACTGCGCGGTGGCGCGGGCGAAATCGATATAGATCTCGCGCAAGCGGTTGGTCATCGGACCGGGTTTGCCGTTGGCTACGGTTTTGCCGTCGATCGTCACCACCGCCTGAACGAACAGGCTCGCGCTGGTGACGAAGGCTTCCTTCGCCGCCAGCGCCTCCTGGACCGTAAACGGCCGCTCCTCGACGCGAAGCTGGCGCTCTTCCGCAAGCGCGACCACTGCCTTGCGGGTGCAGCCCGGCAGGATCGCGCTGGAATTCTGCCGCGTCACCAGCACATCGTCCTGGGTCAGGATGAAGGCTGAGGAAGATCCGCCTTCGGTCACCATGCCGTCCTCGATCATCCAGGCCTCGCCGGCGCCGGCTTCGGCCGCGGCCTGTTTTGCCAGCACCTGCGCGAGCAGCGCTACGCTTTTGATGTCACGCCGCGCCCAGCGGATATCAGGCACGCTGATGACGCCGATTCCAGCTTTCGCCGACGGCGCGTCGACGATGTCCTTGACCGATGTGAACATGACAAGCGTCGGCCTGACGCCCTTCGGAAACGCGAAATCCCGCCCCGTATCGGCGCCGCGGGTCACCTCCAGATAGACCAGGCCGTTGGCAAGCTCGTTGCGCGCGATCAGCTCTTTCTGGATCTCCTGAATGCGATCGATCGTTTCGGGCAGAGCCAGCGCGATCTCGCCAACCGAACGCTGAAGGCGCGCCAGATGCGAGGCATTGTCGATCAGCTTGCCGTCGAGCACGGCGGCGACTTCATAGATGCCGTCGGCGAACAGAAAGCCGCGGTCCAGTATCGAGACCTTTGCCTCAGCCATTGGCACGAATGACCCGTTGACATACGCGATCTGGTCCAAGCGATGTCTCCCGTAGAGCGGCGATACAATTATGCGAACTATATACGCGAATTTCTTAAGGCGTGATCGACGAATTATGGCTCCATGCGCGAACAGACGCACTTCCGTCATTGCCAGGAGCGAAGCGACGAAGCAATCCAGACCACCGGCTTGCTCTGGATTGCTTCGCGGAGCCTGTCATCGGGCGCGCGTTCGCGCGACCCCTTGGCTCGCAATGACGGAATGAATCACACGACACCTCGCGAATCGTCAATGCGACAATATCTTCGACAAGAACTTTTGCGCGCGGTCGCTGCGTGGGCTGCCGAAGAAATCGGTCTTCAGCGCGTCCTCGACGATTTCCCCCATGTCCATGAAGATCACGCGATGCGCGACCTTGCTGGCAAAGCCCATCTCATGGGTGACGACCATCATGGTCATGCCTTCGCGGGCGAGGTCGACCATGACGTCGAGCACCTCGCTGATCATTTCGGGATCGAGCGCCGAGGTCGGCTCGTCGAACAGCATCGCGATCGGGTCCATCGCCAGCGCCCGCGCAATCGCGACGCGCTGCTGCTGCCCGCCGGATAGTTCGGCGGGATATTTCCACGCCTGCTCCTTCAACCCGACGCGATCGAGCAGTTTTGCGCCTTTCGCCATCGCCTCATCGTGCGACCGGCCCAGCACCTTCTCCTGTGCCAGGCAGAGATTCTCGATGATCTTCAGATGCGGGAAAAGCTCGAAATGCTGGAACACCATGCCGACGCGGGCGCGCAGTTTTGGCAGATCGGTCTTGGGATCGTTGACCTTGATGCCGTCGAGGATGATCTGCCCGCTCTGGAACGGTTCCAGCGCATTGACGCATTTGATCAGGGTTGATTTTCCCGATCCGGAAGGGCCGCACACCACCACCACCTCGCCCTTGGCGACGCTGGTGGTGCAATCCTTCAGCGCCTGAAACCCTCCGTACCATTTGTCGACATGGCTGATTTCGATCATGAAGCTCTCGCTAATGGACGTAGGCGAGGCGCGCCTGCAGACGCCGGACGCCGAAGGACGCAACGCAGGAAATCGCAAAATAAACCACGGCCGCGAACAGGTACATCTCGACCAGCCGGCCGTCGCGTTGCGCGACCTTGCTGGCTGCCCCCAGGAAATCCGGGATCGACAGCACGTAAACCAGTGAGGTATCCTGGAACAGCACAATGGTCTGCGTCAGCAACACCGGCAGCATGTTCCGGAACGCTTGCGGCAGCACGACATAACGCATGGTCTGGCCATAGGTCAGACCCAGCGCCTGCGCCGCCATGGGCTGGCCCTTGGAGATCGACTGGATGCCGGCGCGCATGATTTCGGAAAAATATGCCGCCTCGAACATGATGAAGGTGACGAGCGAAGAGGTAAACGCGCCGACACGGATCGGCCGCGACGATCCGGTCAGCCACTGCCCGATATAGGGCACCAGGAAATAGAACCAGAAGATCACCAGCACCAGCGGCAGCGACCGCATCAGGTCGACATAGAGCCCGGCAATCCACCCGAGCAGTTTCAGGCCCGACAGCCGCATCAATGCGAGCAGCGT
>DASSGM010000051.1:0-11807 GCA_035693465.1 Bradyrhizobium sp.
CTGAGGCCGGCGCTTGCCGCAAGTTTCCGGAGATCGTCGATATCGCGCACGCCCCATTCGGCGTTCTGGCCGCGAAGACTTTTGTCGAACGCGGCATTGCTGGGCGCGGTATGCTCGCCGCCGCGCTTGAACGGCCCATAGAGCAACAGCCGCCCCTCGGCTCGCAGGTAACGCCCGGCGCCGGCAAACAACCCTTCCGCAACGCGCCAGGGCGCGATGTGAATCACATTGGCGCAGAACACCGCCTGCAAATTTGTGGGGCCGCTGCCATTGTGCATCTCGGCACACCATTCCGGATCGGACAAATCGATCCGTAGCGGCGGCCGGATATTTGCAAGCCCAGCGTGCGCCCGCCACGCCGCGATGCTCTTGAGGTGCGGCGCGTTGAGATCGCTCGGCCACCAGGTAATTTCAGGAATATGGCGGGCGAAATCGACCACATGCTGGCCGGTGCCGCTGCCCGCTTCCACCGCGTCACCGGATTTGCCGGCAAGGAATTGCTGCAACACCGCCCGGATCGGCTGATGGTTGCGGTGAAACGCCGCTGCGTCGAGACGACCGTCGGCTTCGACCGGCCGGCCGTCCTTGCCGAATTCCACGACAAATTCTGCCATGACATCCTCTCACTTTCAAACCGCCGCGATAGATCTCATTGAGCACCTGCAACATGTGCAATGCGCGCTTGTCGGACTATAATCTCTTAAAAGATGCGATGCGCCCCGAAAAAATTGCGCTATTGTTGTTTCGAGAAGGCAGCCGTAACAGTCATGATCTTTCGCCAGCTATTCGACTCCGTTTCGGGAACCTACAGCTACCTGCTGGCCAGCCGAGCAGGCGGCGAGGCGCTGATCCTCGATCCCGTGCTGGAGAAAGTCGATCGCTATTGCCAGTTATTGCGCGAACTGGATCTCAGGCTGGTCAAGGCCGTCGACACCCATCTGCACGCCGACCATATCACCGGGCTCGGCGAGCTGCGCGACCGCACCCACTGCGTCACCATCATGGGCGAGCAGAGCAAGGCCGACGTGGTGGCGATGCGGGTGAGCGACGGCGACCGAGTGATGATCGAGGGCCTGAGCCTGGACGTGATGTACACGCCCGGCCATACCGATGATTCCTACAGCTATTTGATGGGCGACCGGGTATTTACCGGTGATACGCTTCTGATCCGCGGCACCGGCCGCACTGATTTCCAGAACGGCAGCGCCCGGGCGCAGTACGAATCCATCTTTGGCCGGCTGCTCAAGCTGCCCGATGAAACCATGGTTTTTCCCGCCCATGACTACAAGGGCGATACCGTCTCCACCATCGGCGAGGAAAAGCGCTTCAATCCGCGGCTGCAGGTGCGCTCGGTGGACGAATATGTCGAGCTGATGGCCAATCTGAAATTGCCAAATCCGAAGATGATGGACGTGGCGGTGCCGGCGAATATGCATGTCGGCCTGCACCAGGACGATCTTGCCAAGCAGGGCCTGTCTCTCACCGCGCGCGAGGCGATCGACAGCCTCGGCCGGCCCGATATTCTGCTGGTTGATCTCAGGGAAAACAGCGAACGCGCCAAGCACGGCATGCTGCCAGGCGCGCTGCATGCGCCCTACCCTGCGATCGGCGAAAGCCTGCAGCCCGGCGGCATGTTGCGCGAGGTGGCAGCAGCCACCGGGCGGCGCATCGTGTTCTTCTGCGCATTCGGCGAACGCTCTGCGATGGCGGTCGCCGCCGCCAAGGATGCGGGCCTTGCCAGCACCGCCCACATCGCCGGCGGCATCGACGCCTGGAAGAAAGCCGGCGGACCGGTGCAGACGGGGTGAGACCGTCGTCCCTGCTTTCGTGTTTGCAGGGACGACGAAAAAGTTATCCGGATGACGTCATCGCCCCACCCGCTTCAACTCCCTCACCAGTACATCCAGCGCTTCCGCAAGCATCACGCCGCCGCACACGGTCAGCCGGTCGGGGATGACGATGCGCCTGGCCGGCGGATAGAAGCGCTCGAGCGCGGGGTGTAGCAGAAAGGCCTGGCCGTCATCCTCGGCACGATCGCCGGCGTCCGAGACCAGAAGAAAATCGGGTTTTGCATTGATGATCGCTTCTAGCGAGGCGAAGCCACCCGTGCCCATGCCCAGATCGCCGGCCGCGTTGTTTAGCCCGGTCTCGGCCAACAGCGAGCTGACCAGGCTGTCGCTGCCGGCGATCCAGCCGCGCCGCGACAGCGGCAGCACGGAATAGTGCTTTTCCACCACGACGCGACGGGCGTGCGCGATTGCTGTGTCGAGCCGGGCGATCTCGGCGGCCGCGCGATCGGAATGCTGCACGATCTCGCCCATTTCGCGAATCTGGGCCTTCACTTCCTCGAGAGTGCGCGGCACCGCGAACTCGGCAAGGCGAAGGCCTTTCTGCTTCAGAAGCTCGCGCGTCGATCTCTTGTCAAACAGGCTCGCTACAACGACATCGGGCCTCAGCACCAATATGTCTTCGGCGCCCCCCGACAAAATCTGGTACCGGTGTGCAACATCGGCCGCCCAGGATTCAAACCTGTCGCGCGAATAACGGCTGAGACCGAGGATCTGCTCGGGATCGGCCAGCGGTACCAGCAGCTGGTCCGTGCAGACGTTCATTGAGGCGATGCGCGGCATGGCGGTCGCCAGCGCAGGCGCAATCAGGCCGCCGAACATCGTAAACGCAGCCACCGCAATCGACAGGAATGGAAGTCCAAGGCGCCGGCTCATCCCCGTCATCCGCTCTAGATTTCCGCCCAGGGCACGATCACGGCCTCGCGCTGATATTCCGCGCGGTAGGCGGTGATCCGGAATACATCGCCCATGACCTTCTCGGAGAGCGCCTGCGCGGGGGCGCCTTGCGACACCAGGCGGCCGTCCGAAAGCACCAGGACCGTGTCGGCAAATCGCGCGGCAAGCCCTAGATCGTGCGTGACCACGATCACCAGCACGCCTTTATCGGCGCTCGCGCGCAGGCTTTTCATCACATCGAACTGGTGACGCGGATCGAGCGATGCGGTCGGCTCGTCCGCCAGGATCACCGGCGCTTCCACCGCGAGCACGCGCGCCAGCGCGACACGGCTGCGCTCGCCGCCGGACAGTTCGGTGACGCGGCGCTCGCTGAATTCCATCACATCGGTCGCCTGCATCGCCCGCAATACCGCCTCGCTATCTTTCGGCGTCAGGCGCGCCGGATCGGTCGTACCATGCGGATAACGGCCGAGTGCCACGATATCGCGGGCCGGCAGCGGCCAGTGCACGATGTGGCCTTGCGGCAGATAGGCGAATCGACGCGCGCGTTCGCGCAAGGTGAGCGACGACAACGCCGCGCCGCCGACTTCGATGGCGCCTTCGGACGGCACCAGGCCTGCGAGCGCGCGCAGCAGCGTGGTCTTGCCGGCGCCGTTGGGGCCGACGAGGGCGACCAGATGACCTGATGACAGCACAAGCGAGACATCCTTGAGCACAAGGCGGCGGGCCAATGTCACGTTCACATCACGCGCGGCGAGAAAGGCTGATGCGGTCATGCGACGCCTCCGCCGAGCGCGCGACGTTCGCGCATGATCAGATAGAGGAAAAACGGCACGCCGATAATCGAGGTCAGGACGCCAACCTTGATGTCGCTGGTCGAGGGGATGATGCGCACGGCGATATCGGCTGCTAACAGCAACGCGGCCCCCGTGAACGCGCTCGGAACCAGTAGCCGCGCCGGATCGTGACCGATCAAGGGACGCATCAGATGCGGCGCGACTAGGCCGATGAAGCCGATGGTGCCGGTCACGGCGACCGCGCCGCCGACGCCGAGCGCGACGCCTGCGATCACCAGCAGTCTGAGCCGCCCGACATCGACGCCCAGGCTTTGCGCGGTCTCCTCACCGAGGCTGAGCGCGCGAAAGGCGTTGCGCTGGGTCAAGAGGATGATCGCGCCCATCACGATGAACGGCAGCGCCAGCATCACATGGCGAAAGCTGCGATCTTCCAGCGAGCCCAGCAGCCAGAATGCAATCTCGAGTACCACGAACGGGTTGCTCGACAGGTTCATCACCAGCGCGGTCGCGGCACCCGCCAGGCTTGAGATTGCGAGCCCGGCCAGAATGAGGATCAACAGCCCGGCGTTGCGGCCTGCGATCGTGAGCAGCACGAACACCGAGGCGAACGCCATGGCAATCGCGGCAACCGGAAGCGCGTAGGATCGCACGTCGGCAAGGCCAAGCGCGATCACCAGCACCGCGCCGAACGCGGCCGATTGCGGCGCGCCGAACAGCGAAGGCGACGCCAGCGGATTGCGCAGCAAGCCCTGCAGTGCGGCGCCGGAGAGCCCGAGAATCGCGCCGATCGCAAATCCGAGGATGGTGCGCGGCAGGCGAATCTCGCGCACGATCACCTGCTGCACATCGCTGCCGCCACCGAACAGGGCGTCGATCACAGCAACCGGCGACAGCCGCACCGGTCCGATCCCCAGGGAGATCAGCGCCAACAGGAGGACAAGGATAATGAGCCCCGCCAGCACGCCGGAGCGCCGGCGCGCCGCGATGTCAGCCGTCACCACGACGTTCTGAACGCTCATTAAATCGTCCTCAAAAAGACAGCGCCTAGGCTGATTCCAGTCTGGCAATGGAGGTCATGCGGCAAAAAAGGCGCACTCGTCCAGTAGGGATTGCGGGCAGCCAAGGATGGGATTGACTCCGATCTCGGCAAACTTCTACCATAATTCCCGACGGTTCCCGTTTGGGGATCAAAAGGGAATGCGGTGCGGGGAAACTTCCCCAATGCCGCGGCTGCCCCCGCAACTGTAAGCGGTGAATCTTTCGTCACATGCCACTGGGAATCTCGGTCCTGGGAAGGCGACGAACGGTAACGACCCGCGAGCCAGGAGACCTGCCGTCAGCCGTGGTCACACGCGAAGATGTCGGTCGGGGAGTACAGACATTAGCTTCACTGGGGTGCGCAAGGCACAATGGTGAGACTTCGTTCGCTGTGACGTGCCACTGACGTCATACCGAGGTCTAACCATGTCTTCCACCCTCAAGGCCGCACAGCGGCGTCGCAGCTGTCTGCTGGTTTCCAGCTTTCTTGTACCCATTCTCTCCCTGGGCATATCTGCTGCCAAAGCGCAGCAGACAGCTTCGGATCAACTGCCGCCGATCGAGATCAGTCCGCCTGGGGACGAGAACCGTACTCGCGCAAGACCCATCAATGATTCAGGTTCGGGTCCGCGCCGCGTCGCGCCGAGCGTCTCGCAAACCAGTAGCCCGGGCGGCGCGCCGGCGAACAGCCCGAATGTCTCGTCCGCGGGCAACGCCACCACAATCCGGCAATTCGCCGGCATCGTCGGCGCATCCACTTCTGTCATCACTGCCGAGGACATCGCGCACTCGCCTGCCCAATCGATCCAGGAAATCATTGCGCAAACGCCCGGCGTGCAACTGACGTCGCTGTTCGGCGGCGTGAACGGCGTGGGGACCACCGTCGATCTTGGCGGATTCGGTGCGTTCGCCACCGCCAACAGCCTCGTGCTCATCAACGGCCGGCGACTCAACGACATCGATATGGCCGGTGTCGATCTTTCGACCATTCCGCGCGATTCGATCGAGCGAATCGAGATCACCCGAGGCAACAGCGGCGCGGTGCTCTATGGCGACAACGCAGTCGGCGGCGTCATCAACATCGTCACCAAGACCGGCATCGGCGGACCGCCGGTCGCAATCCGCGCCGAAGGCGGCGTCGGCTCCTTCAATCAGCGCCTGGCGTCGGTATCGACCGCGGCCAACGCAGGCCCATGGTCGGCATCCTTCTATGGCAACGGTTTCAAGTCCGACGGATATCGGGTCAACAACGCGCTCGACCAGCGCAACGGCATCGGCAACCTCAACTATTCCACGCCCGACCTCACTGCGTTCCTGACCGTAACCGGCGACGATCAGAAGCTGGGATTGCCAGGTGGCCGATTCGTCGATCCATCGATCGGCCTCAACGAACTGGTCACCGACCGCAGAGGCACCAAGACGCCGTTCGACTATGCCAACAAGCAGGGCGCCAGCGCCACCGCCGGCTTCACAAAATCGCTGTGGAACGGCGCCGAACTCATTGTCGACGGCGGCGTGCGGGACAAGAAGCAGCAGGCGGCGTTCTTCTTCGGCCCCGACATGTCGAATCCGCTGAACTACATCGATACCCATCTGCAGACCTGGTCGATCACGCCGCGCCTGAGCATCAAGAACCCGATTCTGGGTATCCCCTCAAATATCCTGTCCGGCATCGACTATTACGACGCGACCTATCACTCGGAGCGGCCGCAGTTCAAAGGCGCGCCGCCGATCCATGTCTACGACCTGTCGCAACAGACATTGGCTGGCTACTGGCAGCAAACCCTCGGCCTGCTGCCGACGACCGATTTCTCCTATGGCGGGCGGGGTCAGAATACCCGTCTCAGCGCGCGCGATCGTTTCGATCCGACGGCCCCGGGAGCCTTCGACACCCAGGCCAATCCCCTCGACAGCACTGAAACGCAATATGCGGCGCATGTTGGCGTCGAACATCGATTCAACGATGTGTTCTCCGTATTCGGCCGCGCCGCCCGGGCGTTCCGTACCCCTACCGTCGATGAACGGGTAGCCTCGGGGCCCGCCTTCGATGCCTTCTTCAACCCGATACCCGGAAACTTCACGCTGAAGACCCAGACCTCCTACGACGTCGAAGGCGGTTTTCGTATCCGGGCCGGGATGGTCCAGGTGCAATCGAGCATCTACAATATGGATCTCGTCAACGAGATCCATTTCGATCCCGTGAACTTCTTCAACTACAACCTGGATCCGACCCGGCGCTACGGCTCCGAGACCAGTACCTTGGTGCGCGTGAGCGACAGCCTGTCGTTTCGGAGCGGGTTCGCTTACACCCGCGCGATCTTCCGCGAAGGCCCTTTCGCGGGCAACGACGTTCCCCTGGTGTCCCGCTACACCGCCAATGCGGGCGTCACCTGGAACGTCTGGCAAAAATACCTCGTGGTCGATGCGACAGTGCGCGGCTGGAGCGAGCGTCGCATGGACAACGATCAGAAGAACAGGCAGCCACTCATTCCAGCCGACGCAACCATCGATTTCAAGCTGAGCGGGGAATATGGGCACCTGTTCTGGTCGATCGGCGTCAACAATGTTCTCAATGCGCTGTATTATGACTACGCGGTCGCAAGCGCATTCACCGACGGCCGATTCAGCGCCTATCCGCTGCCGGGCCGGACCTACATGGTCAAGGCCGGGGCGACGTTCTGATCGGAAGGCGCGTTTGATTCCTGCGCGACGGGGGATCTGGCCGCGCAGGGATCAGCCGGCCTTGACCACAATTGGCGATTGAGCACGAAAACGGCACATTTCCCGCGAATACCGCTCAAAGATGCGAGTTTGTCGATCCAATGCATGGTAGGGTTGGGTTGGGTCCACAGGCACGACGATGCGCGCCCGCGAATTTGAGGCATCCGATGAGTGACGAACCGAAGACCGCCGCCGAACTCAAAGAGATCAGGTTGAAGCGAAAGCTTGCCCAGGATGCCGAAGGCATCAAGGCGATGGCGGATATCGCGGCTTCCGACATCGCTATACGCAAGCGGATGGCGAATTTGCGCGCGATGCGATTGGCGAAAGAAGCCGCCGACCGCGACAAGCCGGTCGAACCCAAAACCAAAAAGAAAAAGAAGCCGAGTTGAACGCCGAACGCCGCGATTACGCCGGCGCGGGCCATTGGATCATCGATCGCGTCTTGGTCGACGCATCATAAACCTGCACCTGAAGCATCTGGAACTGATTTTTCAGGGCCATACCCGCCGCTTCGGCCGCTTCCACCGTATCGTGGTGCGACTTGAAGTGACCGTCCACCACCAGCGAATAGCCGGTGGTCGGCGGTTTGTCGGCGCGCATGATTTCGCGGGGCGGCTGTTGCTCTGCTTCGATCTTCGGCTTTTTCATGCTTGGCTCCTAGATGCGCCTTCCTTTACACTGAAAGCCGGAAAAAGGCAGGAAAGATCGCCCGACACCGGCTAATATGCCGGTCAAAACGCGGTGAGATTGAGGTCGATTGGCGAAGATGTCGATCCGTTCGACCAAGGGGAACAGCATGGGTGGAACCGGCAAGAAGAGTGAGCCTCCCAGGAAGGCCGACGACAAGTCCAAGAAATCGCCGCCTGCGCCTAGCGAGGATGATGATTACGAGGATGGCGACATCGCCACGCCGAAGCGCGATCGCTACGGCGAGGACGATCAGCCGTTATGAAGCTGCTTTAGCGGAAGTCTTCCCGCTCGATCAAACTGATGCTTCCGAGATCGAGCAGATGCGCGCCCCAGCCCGTTCGCGCCAGCCTGAGCGCCAGCGTCGGAGCGAGCAGCAAGAATGTCGCAGTCATCGCCAGCGGCACCGCGCTGAGCCAATCGAGCCGCACAGGTGTCAGCTCTTCAGCGCTATCGGCATATGCCCCACCGCCGGTCAGCAAGCGCCAGCATTCGCCCAAAATATCGCGCCGCGTGCCGCCTCGCGACGCACATCCAAGCAAGACCTGCATGGCAAGGTGGGTCCGGACCCCCGCGCGGCTTTCCGGCAATGCTGCCGGCACCTCGCCTTGCGAAAGACGAAGCAGCAGGCCGACGAGATCGACGCCGGCAAGATACGCGTTCATCGGTTCGACCAGTCGCGGATTGCAATCAATCAGCAGTGGCGTGGCGCTGTCCTCGGGCATGACGTAATCGACCGACAACGCCCCGTGCCACGCGAGCTTGTCTCCGATCGTCGCAAGGTAAGCGCGCGCTTGCGGCCGGCTCACGCTTTGCTTGATGGCCTCGCCGCCGCCGGCGCCGGCGGCAATCTGCCGATAGGCGTGAAACCCGATCAGCTCGCCGCGGCAAAACACGGCTTGCGCTTTCTCGGTGGTGCCGGCGACCCATTCCTGCGCCAGGACCTCGTCGGCGAAAGCGCCGTTTGCGCGCAAGCCTTGCGCGCTCAGCTGTTGCAGCGCGCCTTCCAGGTCGGCCTCGCTGCGCACAAACCAGATGCCGCGGCTCGCGGTACCCACGGACGTTTTGACGACGGCGGGAAATCTGACGACGCGGCGCAGCTCATCGGCGGATTTCACGATGCCCGTTACCGGCTGGGGCAAGCCCAACCGATCGAGCAGTCGGCTGAATCCCGCCTTGCTATGTGCGGCGCGATAGCTGACAAAACTCGGCAGCGCCAGTCCGGCGCGATCCCCCAACCGTGGCTGCACGCGCGCGAACAAAAATCCCTGTTCATGAATCGGCAGCAGCACATCGAAATGCCGCGCAGCCAGTAGCTCCTCGACGAATCCGAGAAATCCCGCCGGGTCGTCGCGCAGTCCCGGGCAACGATGAAATTTTTGGACGAAGCGCGAGAACCTCGCAAGGCACAGCGGACTGGGATCGCAGACCTCAATGAGGTGACCTGACAGCCCCAGGATTGTGATCGCCTCCCGCGCGGATGTGCTGTTTCCCTCGGAAACAAGCACCCGGAGCGGTTTTTGGACAATTGCGGAATCGGCCATGTCGGATCATTCCCGCCTCCGACGCGTTTGTCTTGCAAATTTAGCGATGCATCCTTGCTGTTCCGGCGCCATTGGCGAGGGCTGCCATGCATCGGTATTGATGGACAAATAACCGGCGGCCGGTAATTTCGTCCCAGCCCTGCCGGGCGTCAATTGTACGGGTGAAATAAGGCATGGTCGACCTTGTGGCCGCACCGCGACAAGTGAAGACGGACGCATCGTTGCGCACCCTGGCTCTGATCTCCACGGCCCATTGGGTCAGCCATTTCCATTTCACGGTGCCGGCGATGCTGTTCCCGTTTCTGAAGGAACAACTCGGCGTCGACTACCTCGAACTTGGCTTTGTGTTGACCGTCTTCGCCGTCACATCCGCCTTGACGCAGGTGCCAATAGGCTATCTGGCCGACCGTATCGGCGCTCGCAGGGTCCTGTTGGCGGGCCTCACGCTCGGCGGCTTGGCGCTAATCATGATCGGCCTGCATCTTAGCTATAGCTGGCTGATTACCAGCGCGGTGCTGCTGGGGCTCGCCAACAGCGTCTATCATCCGGCCGATTATGCGATCCTTTCGGCCCACATGGATGAGGCGCGCATGGGCCGCGCATTTTCGATCCACACCTTTGCCGGATTCTTCGGCGGAGCGGCGGCGCCCGCCATCGTGGCCATGCTGATTGCGACGATCGGAGGCTATGGCGCCCTGATCGTGGCCGGCGCGGTGGGCCCAGCGGTGGCGCTGCTGCTCATCCTCGGCGGCGTTCCCGACGCCAGCGCCGCCGATCGCAAGGTCAACGGCATGCCGGCGCCGCGGCAAAGCGTCATCACGCCCACGATCATCGTGCTGACGATCTTTTTCATGCTGCTTAGCCTGTCCAGCGCGGGAATCGGCAATTTCGGCGTGGTGGCGCTGATGAGTGGCTATGGTGCGTCATTCTCGTCAGCCAATATTGCACTGTCGGCGTTTCTCGGCGCCAGCGCAATCGGCGTGCTGGCCGGCGGTTTTCTCGCCGACCGCACTCGCCGCCACGGACAGGTTGCCGCCGCGTGTTTTGCGATCAATGCGGCTATCGTGCTGATTATTGCGACGATCATTTTGCCCTCTTTGCTGCTGATGGTGGCGATGACGACGGCAGGATTTCTTAGCGGGGTGATTGCGCCCTCGCGCGACATGCTGGTCCGCGACGCGTCGCCACCAGGCGCGGCCGGGCGCGCCTTCGGTATCGTCACCACCGGCTTCACCCTCGGTGGTATCGTCAGCCCGCTGCTGTTTGGCTGGATCATGGATCAGAATCGGCCGCAATGGGTGTTCGGCGCTTCCGTCGTGTTCATGATCCTCACGGTGTTGCTCGCGCTGGTCACCGACCGCAGCCCGCGGGCCCGCTCCAAAGCGCCGCCGGATGCAAGGCTGATGCATCCCTGAGCCTCATCGCCGGCGGTTGACAGCATCACGAGAGAACCCATGATGCGGCAACAAAATTCAACCGGGATGAGACGCATGGCCGATAACCCAGACCTCGTAATCCGCGGCGGCAGCATCGCCGACGGGCTCGGTGGCGAACTGTTCGAATCTGATGTCGCGGTAACGGGGGGTCGCATCACCGATGTCGGCCGCGTCGCGGGCAAGGGCAAGGAAGAAATCGACGCCAGGGGCAAGCTGGTCGCTCCCGGCTTTGTCGACGTCCACACCCATTATGATGGTCAGGTCACCTGGAGCCAGGACATCACGCCCTCGTCGCAGAACGGCGTCACGTCAGCGGTCATGGGCAATTGCGGGGTGGGCTTCGCGCCCTGCAGGCCGGACGACCATCAGCGACTGATTCAATTGATGGAAGGCGTCGAGGATATCCCGGAGCCGGTACTGAGCGCCGGATTGCCCTGGGCCTGGGAAAGCTTTCCCGACTACATGGACTGGCTGTCGCAACGCAGTTTCGACATCGACATCGGCGCACAATTGCCGCACGCCGCCTTGCGCGTCTATGTCATGGGCGAGCGCGGCGCGCGCCGCGATCCCGCGACGCCAGAGGATAACAGCGCCATGGCGGCGCTGGCGGGAGATGCCGTGCGGGCAGGCGCCTTGGGCTTCTCAACCTCACGCACCCTCAACCACCGCACCTCTACCGGCGACTTCACGCCGACGCTAAAGGCCGGCGAGGACGAACTGACGGCAATCGCCGACGCGATGCACAAGGTCGGCCGCAGCGTGCTGCAATTCGTGCTCGACCAGGGCAGCATCGAGGAAGACCTGCCGATGATGCTGCGGGTGGCGGAGAAAACGCAG
>DASSGM010000052.1:0-2782 GCA_035693465.1 Bradyrhizobium sp.
GCGAGTTGCGGCCCACATCCATCGCCGAGGCCTACGCAGCACAAGAGGTTTATTATCGGCTTGCGGAGCCAGTGTATGGCGCCGTTGCCGGCGCCAAGATTGCCACCACAACCAAGGTGATGCAGAAATTGATGGGCATCACGCATCCATGCGGCGGAGCGATCTTTGCACGAACGATCCGCACGTCACCGGCGAGGCTGCGGACCGCTGATTTTGTCAATCTGCGTGTCGAAAGCGAGATTGCGCTGAATCTCGGAGCCGATTTGCCCGCACTGGGTGCACCCTGGACGCGCGACGCTGTTGCGCCAGCTGTCGCGAGTGCGATGCCTGCATTCGAACTCATCGAGGACCGGCACGCGGACTACAACACCACCGAGGCCACCTCGTTGATCGTCGAGAATTGCTGGAATGGCGGCGTAGTCCTGGGTAACCCGCAGTCCGTTCAGGTCGGAGACCTTGTCGGCATCGCCGGTCGGCTCAGCATTAGTGGCAAAACGGTTGGCGAGGGCAACGCAGAAGATCCCTGCGCGACGCTTGCTTGGGTCGCTAATCATCTCGCCGAGCGTGGTCGCGATTTAAAAGCTGGCATGGTGGTAATCACCGGCAGCGTTATTCCAACGGTTTCAATTGCGAGCGGCGACCGCGCGCTGTTCACGGTTGATGGATTGGGCGAAGTCGCCATGGACGTCTTCTGAATGTGCTGCCATCGCGCTCATAAATGAGTACCAGGCACAGATGACGCACTACGCACCCCAGCCCCACAGTTCATCACGAATCGAGAAGATGAACCGTCGTGTCGGCCCGACGCGCGACGTTTGTCCGGACGACACACGCCGGGCCTTACCAAACCGCTGGCCCAACGGGATGGCCGAATCGAATCTATGCGAACTTCGTGGCAAAAACCCGCCAACCGGCGGGCTTCCCTCTTTTTTGGCAATTTCGGCAGTCGCTGCCGAACACAGACAGGCCTTTTTCTTGTCCCTTCGCAGCAATTAAAAAGACTCAATCATCACACGCAATGGCGCGTCGGTAGTTATTCGGATGGACCCGCGCGGCCCTGTTGCTCCAAAGCATCAGTCAGAATCTGATTTTTCGGACCCACGCAAAATCCTTTTGACTGTGCAAAATGACAGTCGTTCTGTTCGAGCAGGGGCGCACTATAGTTCGGTGATCAGCGTTCCCGAGCGGTTAGGGTGGTGTACCATGATGCGCGATGAATTCGCTTCCAACAGTTTCCTGGCCGTGACCGTTGCCGGTCTCATTCTGCTTTGCTCTGGCCTGCTCGCTATCGCATTTACCTAAGACATCTGTTCAGGGATCCCTGCGGGCGCGAGGCCTGGCGGTCAGGCTGATACGGTGAAGAAAGCGTTAGAGGGAATAATCGTTCCAACCTCGATAATTCCGGAAGGAGTTTTCGATGTCGAAGTTTGAAGTTGGCGAGATGGTCGACAATGCAGCCGACCTCCACGAGGGCGGCACGGTCATGGCCGTGTTTCCAACAGTTGACGGCAGCTTCAGGTATGCCGTTGACATGGAGGGATACGGTGCACTGCAGTTTTTCGCCGAGGAAAAACTAGTCGTTCACCCGTCCGGCCCGCGGGGGCACTGACGTAGCGCGCTGCCAGTAGTTTGACAGCCGCGGGTGTCGTGACGGCATAACACTGATGGCGGCGCGGGCGGATGTACCCCGCGCGGGGGGTAAGGTCGGGCCTCGGAGAAAATCCGGGGCCTTACTTTTTTTGAGAGGCCCGGCGCTAGTCGCGGACTGCATTCTCAACGGTGACAACCCGGCCAAGCTGCCCCGGCAAGCGCCTAGAAGCACGAACTCACCATCAATCTGAAGACCGCCAATGCACTACAGGCAGGTCACGCGCTCGGCGGCGATGTAGCCGAACAGCAAGCCGACGCCGAACAGCAGCACCAGCCCCGCGGCACCGAATTCCAGGCCGCGCATGATGAGGGCGCCGCCGCCTTCGCTGGCCCCGCTCAAGCGCCGGGCCAGGTCTTTTGCTGACACCGCAATGACGGCGATGGTGGCCACCGTGATCGCGGTGCCGAGCCCCATCACGAAGGTCGAGGCGACGCCGGCCCAGAACATGCCCTGCGCCAGCGCAAACACCAGAACCAGGATCGCGCCCGAACAGGGCCGCAGGCCGACCGCGAAAATCGTGCCAAACCCGCGCCGCCAGCCGCCCGGGCCGGACAGTTCGCTTGGAACAGGGCCATGAGAATGGCCACGATGCTGGTCGTGGACGTGACCCTGGGCGTGATCGTGCCCGTGGTCATCGTGACGATGCTCATGGCCGTGATGCGCGACATGGGCGTGAGGATGCGAATGCCCGTGGTGATGATCGTGTCCATGATGGTGGTGCGCCGCGCCCACGATCGCCGGCACCGGCTGCGGCGCCTGCAGCGCGCGAATGAATCCGCCGCCCTTGGTCCAGACCAGCCGGGCGCCAAACGCCGCGATCAGGGCGTAGCTCACGATCTCGATCACCTTTTCGGCCCCGCACATGGTCCGGGCGGTGGCGTTGAGCAGAACCGCGCAGATCCCGACGATCGCCACTGCGACCAGCGACTGCATCAGCGCGGATGCGAACGACAGCACGATGCCGCGCTTCGCGGTCTCCTGGTTGGCGACCAGATAGGAGGAGATCACCGCCTTGCCGTGACCGGGGCCCGCGGCGTGAAATATTCCGTAGGCGAACGAGATCACGAGCAGCGTCCAGACCGCTGACCCGTCGGACTTCGCGGCGCGGATGGTCGAGGACATCTCGCGATA
>DASSGM010000053.1:0-2062 GCA_035693465.1 Bradyrhizobium sp.
ATCCTGTCGTCGTTCTACACCATCTGGCTGAAGGCCGAGCCGGAGGAACACATGGCGCGGGTGCGCCGCCAGGGCGATTTGCGCCCGATGGCGGACGATCGCTCGGCGATGGCTGAGCTGCGCACCATCCTGCTCAGCCGCGAGCCGCTTTATTCCCGCGCTTCCGCCGTGGTCGATACGGCCGGCCTCACCGTTGACGCCGCCGCGGCGCGGTTAATCGACGCGGTGGCGCCGGTGCTGCATGACGAAGCGCGAATGTTTGCGCGGGGGTGAACAGTCGCAGCAGCCGACGCAGGCCGCATCCAATTCGGACTTCCGCAACGATCTGCTTCATATAGACTAGCTGCGATATCAGTTCCGAAAGGACTTAACCGCCATGATGAGCCAGGAACAGAACGACCTGATCACCCGGACCGGACCGAAAGAGCCTTGCGGGAAATTGATGCGGATGTACTGGCAGCCGGCGGCGCTGGTCGACGAGCTGCAGGGTCCGCGCCCGGTGAGACCGGTGAAGCTGCTTGGCGAAAATCTGGTGCTGTTTCGCGATGAGCAAGGGCGTTACGGCCTGATCGAGCGCCATTGCGCCCATCGCGGCGCCGATCTTGCGTTCGGGCGGCTGGAAAACGGCGGGCTGCGCTGCGCCTTCCATGGCTGGCTGTTCGACGTTTCGGGCCAGTGCCTCGAGACACCGGCGGAGCCGAAGGACTCGCCTTTGTGCAAGAACATCACCCAACGCGCCTACCCCGTGATCGAGAAGAGCGGAATTCTGTGGGCCTATCTCGGCGAAGGCGAGCCGCCGGCATTTCCGGAGATCGACTGTTTTGTCGCGCCGGACAGCCACATTTTCGCGTTCAAGGGCCACATGAACTGCAACTGGCTGCAGGCGCTCGAGGTCGGCATCGACCCGTCGCATGCCTCGTTCCTGCATCGCTTCTTCGAGGACGAGGATCCGGCGGCGGCCTACGGCAAGCAGTTCCGCGGCGCGTCCGCCGGCACCGACATGCCGATGACGAAAATCCTGCGCGAATACGACCGCCCCATCATCAATGTCGAGCACACCGAATACGGCTTGCGGCTGGTCGCGCTGCGCGAGCTCGACGATGAGCGAACCCATGTCCGCGTCACCAATCAGCTTTTCCCGCATGGGTTCGTCATTCCGATGAGCACCGAGATGACGATCACGCAATGGCACGTGCCAGTCGATGACGAGAATTGCTACTGGTACGCGATCTTCACCTCTTATTCGGCGCCGGTTGACAAGAACAAGATGCGCGACCAGCGCCTCGAACTCTATGAGCTTCCCGATTATCGTTCGCGCAAGAACAAATCCAACGATTACGGTTTCGATCCGCATGAGCAGGCGACCGCGACCTACACCGGCATGGGCGCCGACATCAACGTGCACGACCAGTGGGCGGTCGAATCGATGGGGCCGATTCAGGACCGCACCCGCGAGCATCTCGGCCAGTCCGACAAGGCGATCATCCAGTATCGCCGCCTGCTGCGGCAGGAGATCGAGAAGGTCGCGTCCGGCGCCAAGCCGTTCATGTTCCTCGATGCGGCGCATGCGCGGAGCATCCAGGGTCCCGCGACCATGGACGGCATCGGGCCGACCCGGGGATGGGAAACCTTCTGGATGGAGGTCGATGTGAAGCGCCGTCGCGGCGCGCCATGGGCGGCGCCCGTTCCGGCGGAGATCGCCGACAAGGTCCGCCATCTCAAGGCGGTTTAGCGATGGCGTATCCTCGTCATTGCGAGGAGCGAAGCGACGAGGCAATCCATTCTTTGTTTGCGCAGCAACATGGATTGCTTCGCGGAGCCTGTCATCGGGCGCGCGTTCGCGCGACCCGTTGGCTCGCAATGACGGTCGAGGTGCAGCGATCCCATTGGTTCGAGTCAGACTCTGAGGGAGCGACGTGTTGAGTTTTGTCCAACGTCACGGGCTTTGGTCCGACGAGCAGCGCGAAGCGGCAACGCGGCTGCGTCGAAGCGTCGAGGAGCAGAAGCTTGAAGTCGTCCGGCTGTCTTTCCCTGATCAGCACGGAATCCTGAGGGGCAAGAC
>DASSGM010000054.1:0-14053 GCA_035693465.1 Bradyrhizobium sp.
AGATTGCCGTCGATCTGCGTGATCGTCACCAGCACCGCCAGACCGAGGCCAAGCGACATCACCACCGACGGTGTCAGTGCGCCGGGCCGGTGGATGTTGGCGATCGCCAGGCGTAGCATGGTGATGCGAGTGCGCGGCAGCCGGCGCGCCAGCGCCATCAGCCCGCCGGCGACGCCGCGCAATAGCCCGAACACCAGAATTGAGGAAGCGACGAACACAGTGGCGACCCGCTTATCGTAAGCGAGCCCGACCGCGACCGCGATCAGCGATGCGATCACCACCGCCATCAGGGCAAGGTAGCGCCATCGCGGCCGATACCACAGGTTGGTCACCGCCTCGCGAAACAGCGCCGCCACCGGCACGTCATGCACCCGGCCGAGCGGCCACAGCCCGAAGGCGAGCGCTGTCAAGAGGCCGTAGATGAATGATAACGCCAGTTCATCGGCATGTAGCGCCGGCACCACCGGCAACGGCAGCAGGCTGCCGAACGCGCCCACGACGATGAAAGGCAGCGCCGCGCCGGCGGCGAGCCCGATCACCGAGCCGATGGTGGCGAGCACGACGACCTGGGTCAGATAGATGGTGAAGACGTCGCGGCCCGTGGCGCCCAGCGCCTTGAACGTAGCGATCACGTCGCGGCGGCGATCGATGTGGCCTTTGACCGCATTGGCGACGCCTACTCCGCCAACCAGGAGCGCGGCGAGGCCGACCAAAGCGAGAAACTGGGTGAAGCGGTTGATGGTGCGTTCAAGCTGGGGCGAGGCGTTGTCGCGGCTTCGAATCTCCCAGCCTGCCTCGGGCAAGGTGCTTCGCGCATCGTTGGCGAGCGCAGCCGCGGCGCGATCGCCGGCCGCGTTGGCTGGCAGCTTGACCCGGTAGATCCAGCGCACCAGGCTGCCGGGCTGCAACAATTCAGTCGCACGCAGCCCGGCTTCGCCGACCAGGAACCGAGGGCCCAGACCTACGCCGCCGCCGAGTTTGTCCGGCTCGCTGTTGATGACGCTTCGGATCTCGAACGTCGCGCTGCCGACGGTGACGCGATCGCTGAGCTTGAGATCGAGCCGGGCCAGCAAGGTCGAATCGGCAGCCGCACCGAACACGACACCAGTCGCGTCTTTCCGCTCGGCCAGCACGTCGGCGATCGGCATGTTCGGATCGAGCGCCAATTCGCCGTGCATCGGGTAGTTGCCATCCACCGCCTTGAGTTCGACCAAAGCGAGCTGGCCGTCGCCGGCGCGCGCCATCGCGCGCAATGTTGCGGCAACGGATACTTCTCCACGCGAACGGAGAAACGCGATTTCGTCGGGCTTGGCTTCACGCTGGATCAGGGCGAAGGCCACGTCGCCGCCAAGCAGGGTGCGGCCCTCGCGTGCCAGTCCGTCGCTGAAGCTCGCCGAGACCGAGCCGACCCCGGCGATTGCCATCACGCCGAGCGCGATGCAGGCGATGAAAACGTAGAAGCCGCGCAAACCGCCGCGCAATTCGCGCAAGGCGTAGCGGAGCGCAAGCGATGCGGTGCGGCCGCGACCGATGGGTTCGGAAGCAACGCTCATGAAGCGGCAGCTTTGCGATCCGCGACCTGTCCATCGATCCGCCCGGAGCGCAGCTGCACCACGCGGTCGCAGCGCTGCGCCAGCGCGGTATCGTGGGTCACGAGGACCAGCGTCATGCCTCGCTCGGCGTGTTTGGTGAACAGGAGATCGACGATCTGCTTGCCGGTGGCCTCATCAAGATTTCCGGTCGGCTCGTCCGCCACCAGGATGGCGGGATCGGGCGCCAGCGCGCGGGCCAGTGCGACGCGTTGCTGCTCGCCGCCGGACAATTGCGTCGGATAATGATGCAGCCGGTCCTCGAGACCGACGGAGGCCAATTCCTGCGCCGCGCGCTGCGACGCATCAGGATTGCCGGCAAGCTCCAGCGGCACCGCGACATTTTCCAGCGCCGTCATGGTCGGAATCAGATGAAACGACTGGAACACGATGCCGACCTGACGGCCGCGAAACCGCGCCAGCGCGTCCTCGTCGAGGGCATTGAAAGGGGTGCCGTTGACTACCACCTCTCCGCTGTCGGGACGCTCCAGTCCCGCCATCACCATCAGAAGCGTGGATTTCCCCGAGCCTGACGGTCCGATCAGGCCAATCGCTTCACCCGGCGCAACGCGCAGACTGATATCCTTGAGAATGTGAACGCGCGCGGCGCCCGCGCCGAGCGAGAGATTGACGTTGGAGATGAAAATGGTGTCCGGCTCAAGGCCGGCCAGCGAGGTGGGTTCGATGAAACTGTCCATGGCTCGGTCATATGGCACTTTCGCCGCTGGGGTCGAGAGGCAGGTGCTGTTGTTCGTGCACATGCTTGTGTTGGGGATGGTCCTGATGGCGATCGGAGCGGCGTTCGCTCAAGCGTCGGGGGCTCGCGAAACAAGGCCGATCAAGGTGGTGGTATTGGGAGATTCGCTCAGCGCCGGCCTTGGCCTTTCGGCCTCGTCCGCATTCCCGGCCCGGCTGCAAAAAGCCTTGGAAGCCAAGGGGATAGCGGTCGATATGATCAACGCCGGGGTCTCCGGGGATACTACTTCCGGAGGCCGCGACCGGCTCGACTGGTCGGTTCCCGAGGGGACCGAGGCCGTCATCCTCGAACTGGGCGCCAACGATGCCCTGCGCGGCATCGATCCAAGGGTGACCCGGGCCGCGCTGACCGAGATTCTGACGCGGCTCAAGGCGCGCAGTATCGCCGTCCTCTTGTGCGGGATGCTGGCGCCGCCAAATTATGGAAGTGACTATTCGGCGCGTTTCAACGCGATCTATCCGGAGCTGGCGAAATCCTTCGGGGTGCCGCTATATCCGTTCTTCCTGGAGGGCGTCGCCACCGACGCCAGGCTCAACCAGGCGGACGGGTTGCATCCGACGGCTGAGGGCGTCGACGTCATCGTCAAGAATATCCTGCCCACGGTGGAGGCATTTCTTGGCGGGTTATCCGGGCAACGCAGTTGAAAAACCGGCAGCGATGACCCTAACAGATGTTTTGCAGTAGATTTCCAATCTGTTAACGCCGGATGCTTCGCAGAGTCACATAACTGCGGTAGAAATCAGCATCGGTGATTCGTTACCGGGCTTCAGCATCGGGAGTCACAACGATGCCGCGTTTGTTCACTGGACTGGAAATTCCGGCCGAGATCGGCCAGACCCTTTCCAATTTGCGTGGCGGCCTTCCAGGCGCACGCTGGATCGATCCCGAAGATTATCACGTCACCTTACGCTTCATCGGCGATATCGACGGCGTTGCCGCGAACGAAATCGCCTCGATGCTGTTTCGGGTCAACCGCAAGCCGTTTGAAGTTACCCTGCAAGGCCTGTCGAGTTTTGGCGGGCGCAAGCCGCGCGCCGTGGTGGCCTCCGTCGTGCCGAGCCGGCCTTTGATCGAGTTGCAGGCCGAGCTCGAGCGGCTGATGCAGCGCATCGGGCTCGATCCCGAGGGGCGGAAATTCACGCCGCATGTGACGCTGGCGCGGCTGCGCGATGCATCCAATCAGGACGTCGCGGACTATCTGTCGGTGCGCGGATACTTTCCGACAACGGTGTTCACGGCGTCGCGGTTCGTGCTGTTCTCCTCGCGCGCATCAACCGGCGGCGGGCCCTATGTGGTCGAGGATTCCTACGCGCTGAGCGCGTAGAGCATTACCTGTCCCCCGCAAAAGCGGGGAGAGGGAGAATAACCACATACCCCTGCACCAATTCATGGCTTGCAATTTCGGCCGTGTTGACGGCGTAAAGGGACCATGCTGTCTCCCCCGTCCGCCTCGTTCCGCGCCCATTATCAGAGCCTCGTCGCCTCAGGCGCGATCGAGGCCGATGCCGCGCAGGCGGAGGCCGCCGAGGCATTCGCCGACCTCGAGCAGCGGCTTGCAAACTACACGCCGGTGCGCAAGCAGGGCCTGTTTGGCCGGCTGTTTGCCGACAAGGACGAGGCGCCGCCACGCGGCCTCTACATTCACGGCGACGTCGGACGCGGCAAGACCATGCTGATGGACCTGTTTTTCCAGCACAGTCCGGTCCGGCACAAGCGCCGCGCGCACTTCCACGAGTTCATGGCCGAGGTTCATGAGCGAATTTACGGCTTTCGTCAGAATATCGCGCGCGGCGAGATCGCCGACGGCGACGTGATCGCGCTGACCGCCGCGTCGATTTTCGACGAGGCCTGGCTTTTGTGTTTCGACGAGTTCCATGTCACCGACATCGCGGATGCGATGATCCTGGGGCGGCTGTTCGCAAAATTGTTTGAGCTGGGCACCGTGGTAGTAGTGACATCCAATGTCGCGCCAGACGATCTCTACAAGGGCGGACTGAACCGGGCGCTGTTCCTGCCCTTCATCGCGCAGATATTTGATCATATGGACGTGCTGCGGCTCGATGCGCGCACCGACTTCCGGCTCGAAAAACTCACCGGTGTAAAAATGTGGCTGGTGCCGGCGGATCGCGACGCAAATGCCGCGCTCGACCAGGCATGGGTCAAGATGACCGGCAATGCCAAATGCTGGCCGCGCGATATTTCGATCAAGGGACGAATCCTGCATGTGCCGTGTTCGGCGGATGGCGTCGCGCGCTTTTCGTTTGCGGATATCTGCGAAAAACCGCTCGCCGCTTCGGACTACCTTCGGCTCGCGCACGATTATCATACCATCATGATCGACCGCATCCCGGTGATGGATTACGCCGACCGCAACGCGGCCAAGCGGTTCATCGCGCTGATCGACACGCTGTACGACAACGCGGTGAAGCTGATGGCCTCCGCCGAGGCCGATCCACTGTCGCTGTATGTCGCGACAGACGGCGATGAGGCGAACGAGTTCAAGCGGACCGCGTCGCGGCTGATCGAGATGAGCTCGGAATCCTATCTGGCGCTGCCGCACGGCCACAAGGATTCCGTTGCCAGCGGGTCCAGCACCGGACTTGTCGAGACATAAATCCGTCGTCGCGGTTGTCCCGGGTTTGTCTCTTCGACGCGCTCCATAATGACGCGAGTGTCCGACAATTGAGCACGGCGCGACTTGAACGGGCCGGTCGAAAGGGATAACCAGCCATTTAAGCTCCTCCACCTCCTGCATGACCTTCAAAGGACGAATTTCCCATGGCGCGCGACAAGATTGCTTTGATTGGCTCCGGCCAGATCGGCGGAACGCTGGCTCACCTGATCGGCCTGAAGGAATTGGGCGATGTGGTGCTGTTCGACATCGCCGAGGGCGTGCCGCAGGGCAAAGCGCTCGACATCGCGCAATCCTCCCCGGTCGATGGCTTCGACGCGTATTTCACTGGCGCCAATTCCTATGAGGCGCTCGACAACGCCAAGGTCTGCATCGTCACCGCCGGCGTGCCGCGCAAGCCCGGCATGAGCCGTGACGATCTCTTGAGCATCAATCTCAAGGTGATGGAGCAGGTTGGCGCCGGCATCAAGAAATATGCACCCGATGCCTTCGTCATCTGCATCACAAACCCGCTCGACGCCATGGTATGGGCGCTGCAGAAGGCATCCGGCATGCCGCACAAGAAGGTGGTAGGCATGGCGGGCGTGCTGGATTCCTCGCGCTTCCGCTATTTCCTTGCCGACGAGTTCAATGTCTCGGTCGAAGACGTCACCGCCTTCGTGCTTGGCGGCCATGGCGACACCATGGTGCCGCTGGTCAGATACTCTACGGTAGCCGGCATTCCGCTGCCGGATCTAGTCAAGATGGGCTGGACCTCGCAGGCGCGGATCGACGAGATCGTCGACCGCACCCGCAACGGCGGGGCCGAGATCGTCAACCTGTTGAAGACCGGTTCGGCCTTCTATGCGCCGGCCGCGTCCGCGATTGCGATGGCCGAGAGCTACCTCAAGGACAAGAAGCGGGTGTTGCCCTGCGCCGCCTATCTTTCCGGCGAATACGGCGTGAAGGACATGTATGTCGGCGTGCCCGTCGTGATCGGATCGAAGGGCGTCGAGCGCGTTGTCGAGATCGAACTGGCCGGCAAGGACCGCGAAGCATTCGACAAGTCGGTCGGCGCCGTGCAGGGCTTGGTCGAAGCCTGCAAGAAGATCGCGCCCGACCTGCTAGGCCGCTGATTGCGCTCAGCTATCACCTGACAGGATCAAGCCAGTCGACTTTCGGCACTCCAATTTCGGATTTCGGAATTGCAGTTCTTCTGGTATATGGTATACCAGGCGCAATGCTTGGGGTTTTATAAATTCTGAATTCGCCGCGCGAGGGGGCCAGGAGCGTCCAAAATGAACATTCATGAATATCAGGCCAAGGCGCTGCTGCATGAATTCGGGGTGCCGATCTCGCGTGGCGCGGCGGTGCTGCGCGCCTCTGATTCCGATGCTGCTGCGAAAACGCTTGGCGGTCCGGTCTGGGTGGTGAAGAGCCAGATCCACGCCGGTGGTCGCGGCAAGGGCAAGTTCAAGGAACCGTCTGCTGGCGACAAGGGCGGCGTGCGCATCGCCAAATCGGTTGCCGAGGTCAATGAATTCGCCAAGCAGATGTTGGGGGCGACGCTGGTTACGGTGCAGACCGGATCGCACGGCAAGCAGGTCAACCGGCTCTATGTCGAGGAAGGCTCTGACATCGACAAGGAGTTTTATCTGTCGATCCTGGTCAACCGCGAGACCTCCAAAGTATCGTTCGTGGTCTCCACCGAAGGCGGCGTCAATATTGAGGACGTCGCTCACTCTACGCCGGAAAAGATCGTGACCTTCTCGGTCGATTCCGCCACCGGCATCATGGCCCACCACGGCCGCACTGTCGCCAAGGCGTTGGGTCTTACCGGCAAGCTTGCCAAACAGGCCGAGCGGCTGGCGACGCAGCTCTATACAGCCTTTGTCGCCAAGGACATGGCGATGCTCGAAATCAATCCTCTCGTCGTCACCAAGCAGGGCGATCTGCGCGTGCTCGACGCCAAGGTGTCATTCGATGACAATGCGCTTTATCGTCACCCCGACGTGCTGGCGCTGCGCGACGAGACCGAGGAGGACGCCAAGGAAATCGAGGCGTCAAAACACGATCTCAATTATGTCACCCTCGACGGCAACATCGGCTGCATGGTCAACGGCGCCGGCCTGGCGATGGCGACGATGGACATCATCAAGCTCTACGGCATGGCGCCGGCGAACTTTCTCGACGTCGGCGGCGGCGCCGACCGCGCCAAGGTCACCGCGGCGTTCAAGATCATCACCGCCGATCTCAATGTGAAGGGCATCCTCGTCAATATCTTCGGCGGCATCATGAAATGCGATATCATCGCCGAGGGCGTGGTCGCCGCGGTGAAGGAAGCCGGCCTGAAAGTGCCGCTGGTGGTGCGGCTGGAGGGCACCAACGTCGACGCCGGCAAGAAGATCCTCCGCGAATCCGGTCTCAATGTAGTGCCGGCCGACGACCTCGACGATGCTGCGCAGAAAATCGTCAAGGCTGTGAAGGGGAGCTAAGACAATGGCCCAGGACCGTCTCACGGCGCCAACGCCGCTCGAGGAGCATCGCAAACTCGCCGCCTTTGCGGGGGAGTGGAACGGTGAGGAGATGGTGCAACCGTCACGTTGGACCGCGGGAGGGCCCGCCATCTCGCACGTCGTCGCGCGCATGGATCTCAACGGCTTTTATCTTATCCAGGATACCCGTCAGATGCGCGACGGCAAGGAAAGCTTCGCCACCCATGGCGTGTTCACCTATGACCGCGAGGACCGGCACTACAAATTGTTCTGGCACGATTCACTCGGCTACTACGCGCCGGCGCCGGCCTCCGGAGGCTGGACCGGCAAGACACTGATCCTGGTGCGCGGCTCGCTGCGCGGCAATGCGCGCCATGTCTATGAAATCCTCGACGACAACAGCTACACCATGAAAATCCAGTTCTCGCCCGACGCGGAAGGATGGGCCGACGTGCTCACCGGCGTTTACCGGCGGATCAAATGACCCCTTCCTGTTCGTTTCGCGAAAGCAATCCCAGACATGTCCATCCTGATTGACAAGAACACGAAAGTCATTTGCCAAGGCTTTACCGGCAAGAATGGCACGTTTCATTCCGAAGCTGCGATCGCTTATGGCACCAGGATGGTCGGCGGCACCTCGCCGGGCAAAGGCGGCTCTACCCATCTCGACTTGCCGGTGTTCGACACAGTGCAGGAGGCAAGGGAAAAGACCGGCGCCGACGCCAGCGTGGTTTATGTGCCGCCGCCGGGCGCGGCGGACGCGATCTGCGAAGCCATCGACGCCGAAATCCCGCTGATCGTCTGCATCACCGAGGGCATTCCGGTGCTCGACATGGTGCGGGTGAAGCGCGCGCTCTCCGGATCGAGATCGCGGCTGATCGGACCGAATTGCCCGGGCGTGATGACCGCCGGCGAATGCAAGATCGGCATCATGCCGGCAAACATCTTCCAACCGGGCAGTGTCGGCATCGTCTCGCGATCCGGAACGCTGACCTATGAAGCCGTGTTCCAGACCACCCAGGAAGGCCTCGGCCAGACCACCGCGGTCGGGATCGGTGGCGATCCGGTCAAGGGCACCGAATTCATCGACGTGCTGGAGATGTTTCTCGCCGACCCCAAGACGACCTCGATCGTGATGATCGGCGAAATCGGCGGTTCGGCTGAAGAAGACGCGGCCCAATTCGTCAAGGATGAAGCCAGGCGCGGCCGCAGGAAGCCGATGGTGGGCTTCATTGCCGGTGTCACTGCGCCGCCCGGCCGCCGCATGGGCCATGCCGGCGCAATCATCTCCGGCGGCAAGGGTGACGCCGCCTCCAAGACCGCCGCGATGGAAGCCGCCGGAATCACGGTCTCGCCGTCGCCCGCGCGGCTCGGAAAGACCCTAGTCGAAAAATTGAAATCCTAATTCAATTTTTGGTTCTTTTCGGCGCGAAGATTCGCCCCATATAGGATAAAGGTCTCCCTTATCCGGCTGATCCGGTGCCCGGATCGGCCGTTGCGCCGTATTCCCTGCGCGAAATAAAAATCACCAGGACGCCATCATGTCTCGCCAAGACGCGAACGCAGCCTTTGCCCTCTCTTCGTTTCTCCAGGGCGCCAACGCCCCCTACATCGATGATATCTACGCCCGCTACGAGAAAGACCCTGCTACCGTCGATCCGGAATGGCAGGAGTTTTTCAGGAGCCTGAAAGACCAGCCGGGCGACATCCTGAAGAACGCTGAAGGACCGTCCTGGAGCCGCGACAACTGGCCGCTGACGCCGCGCGACGAACTGACCTCCGCGCTCGACGGCAACTGGGCGCAGATTGAAAAGTCGATCGGAGCCAAGATCGCGGCCAAGCCTCCGGCCAAGGGCGCCGAGCTGACGCCGGCGGACGTGCACCAGGCGACGCGCGATTCCGTCCGCGCGCTGATGCTGATCCGGGCCTATCGCATGCGCGGCCATTTCCATGCCAAGCTCGACCCGCTCGGGATCGAGGCGCCGCGCGACCGCGAAGAGCTCGATCCACGTTCCTACGGCTTCGTGGATGGCGATTTCGACCGCAAGATCTTCCTCGATCATGTGCTGGGCATGGAATACGCGACGTTGCGGGAGATCGTCGCGATCTGCGAGCGCACCTACTGCCAGACGCTCGGCGTCGAGTTCATGCACATTTCGAACGCCGCGCAGAAGGCCTGGATTCAGGAGCGCATCGAGGGTCCGGACAAGGAAATCAGTTTCACCCCCGAGGGTCGCCGCGCCATCCTGATGAAGCTGATCGAGGCCGAAGGCTTTGAGAAATTCTGCGATCTCAAATTCACCGGCACCAAGCGGTTTGGTCTCGATGGCGCCGAATCGCTGATCCCCGCGCTGGAGCAGATCATCAAGCGCGGCGGCAATCTCGGGGTCAAGGAAATCGTGCTCGGCATGCCGCATCGCGGGCGCCTCAACGTGCTGACCCAGGTGATGGGCAAGCCGCATCGCGCGCTGTTTCATGAATTCAAGGGCGGCTCGGCCAATCCCGACGCGGTCGAGGGCTCTGGCGACGTCAAATATCATCTCGGCGCGTCGTCGGATCGCGAGTTCGACAACAACCGGATTCATCTGTCGCTCACCGCCAATCCGTCGCACCTGGAGATCGTCGATCCCGTAGTGCTCGGCAAGGTGCGCGCCAAGCAGGATCAGCATGGCGATCCGCCGGACCAGCGCATCTCGGTTTTGCCGATGTTGATGCACGGCGACGCCGCGTTCGCAGGACAAGGCGTGGTGGCGGAATGCTTCAGCCTGTCCGACCTGAAAGGCTACCGCACCGGGGGTTCGCTGCATTTCATCGTCAACAACCAGATCGGCTTCACCACCTATCCGCGCTACTCGCGCTCCTCGCCCTATCCGTCCGATGTGGCGAAGATGATCGACGCGCCGATCTTCCACGTGAACGGCGACGACCCCGAAGCCGTGGTGTTCGCGGCCAAGGTCGCGATCGAATTCCGGCAGAAATTCCACAAGCCGGTCGTCATCGACATGTTCTGCTACCGCAGGCACGGCCACAACGAAGGCGACGAGCCGGCGTTCACCCAGCCGGTGATGTACAAGAGGATCGCCACGCATCCGTCGACGCTTGAAATCTATTCCAAGCGGCTGATCGCCGACGGCGTGATAACAGAAGGCGAGACCGAGAAAGCCAAGGCCGACTGGCGCGCACGGCTCGATGCCGAACTTGAAGCCGGCTCGGGCTATAAGCCCAACAAGGCCGACTGGCTCGACGGCAAGTGGGCTGGCTTCAAGTCGGCGGATCAGGAGGAGGACCCGCGCCGCGGCGTCACCGGCGTCGATGTTGCGGTGCTCAAGGATATCGGCCGCAAGATCACCAAGGTGCCGGACGGCTTCCGGATTCACCGAACCATCCAGCGGTTTCTGGAAAATCGCGCCAAGGCGATCGAGAACGGCGTCGGAATCGATTGGGCGACCGGCGAGGCGTTGGCGTTCTGCACGCTGTTGCAGGAGGGCCATCATGTCCGTTTGTCGGGACAGGACAGTGAGCGCGGCACCTTCTCGCAGCGGCATTCGGTGCTGATCGACCAGGAAGACGAGAGCCGCTACACGCCGTTCAATCATCTCGGCGGCGATCAGGGCCATTACGAAGTCATCAACTCGCTGCTGTCGGAAGAAGCCGTGCTCGGCTTCGAGTATGGTTATTCGCTGGCCGAGCCGAACGCGCTGGCGATATGGGAAGCCCAGTTCGGCGACTTCGCCAACGGCGCACAGGTGCTGTTCGACCAGTTCATTTCCTCGGGCGAGCGCAAATGGCTGCGCATGTCCGGCCTCGTCTGCATGCTGCCGCACGGCTATGAAGGGCAGGGGCCGGAACATTCCTCGGCGCGTCTCGAACGCTTCCTGCAGATGTGCGCCGAAGACAATATGCAGGTGGTCTATGCCACCACGCCCGCCAATTTCTTCCACGTGCTGCGGCGTCAATTGCACCGCGAAATCCGCAAGCCGCTGATCCTGATGACGCCGAAGTCACTGCTGCGGCACAAGCGGGCGGTCTCGCGGCTCGATGAGTTGGGCTCGGAAACCACGTTCCACCGCATCCTCTACGATGACGCGGTGATGCTGCCCGACGAGAAGATCAAGCTGGTGCCGGACGATAAGATCCGCCGCGTCGTGTTGTGCTCGGGCAAGGTCTACTACGACCTCTATGAGGAGCGCGAAAAGCGTGGCATCGACGACGTCTATCTCATGCGGATCGAGCAGCTCTATCCGGTGCCGCTGAAGGCGCTGGTGCAGGAGCTCGGACGCTTCAGGAATGCCGAAGTGGTCTGGTGCCAGGAAGAGCCGCGTAACATGGGCGCGTGGCATTTCATCGAGCCCTATCTCGAATGGGTGCTGAACCAGATCCATGCGCCGAACAGGCGGCCGCGTTACGCCGGCCGCGCTGCCGCTGCAGCAACGGCGACGGGCTTGATGTCCAAGCATCTGGCGCAGCTTAAAGCGTTACTGGACGAGGCGCTGAACTAGGGAATTTTCAATCCGTCATGCCCCGCGAAAGCGGCGCATCCAGTAATCCGCGCCGCTCGTTTTCGATCAGGATCGTCACGGAGTTCTGGATCGCCCGATTTAGCGGAGGATGACAGTACAAGGCTTTGGGGAAACAACCATGACTGAAATTCGCGTTCCGACGCTCGGCGAATCCGTGACCGAGGCCACCATCGGCCGCTGGTTCAAGAAGCCCGGCGATGCCGTAGCCGTTGATGAACCGCTGGTTGAGCTCGAGACCGACAAGGTCACCATCGAGGTTCCGGCGCCATCGGCCGGCACGCTTGGCGAGATCAGCGCCAAGGATGGCGAAACCGTTGCGGTCGGGGCTTTGCTCGGCCAGATCAATGATGGCGCGGCAGGCGGCGCCGCCAAGCCGGCTGCAGCGCCTGCCAAAGCCGCCCCCGCGGTACCACCGTCGCCGGCGCCCGCCGCTGCTGCCGCGCCCGCCGCTGGCGCCCAGAAGGTGCCGCCAGCCGACGCGCCGCTGGCGCCGTCGGTACGCAAGCTCTCGACCGAAAGCGGCATCGATGCCGCCACCGTCCCTGGCTCTGGCAAGGATGGTCGCGTGACCAAGGGCGACATGCTCGCCGCGATCGAGAAGGCGGCATCGGCGCCGACGCCGATTCATCAACCGGCCGCTGCGGTGCAGGTGCGGGCTCCTTCGCCCGCCGACGATGCCGCGCGCGAAGAACGCGTGAGGATGACGCGGCTGCGTCAGACCATCGCGCGCCGCCTGAAAGAGGTCCAGAACACCGCTGCAATGCTCACGACCTTCAACGAGGTCGATATGAGCCACATCATGGCGATGCGAGGCCAGTACAAGGACGTATTCGAGAAGAAGCACGGCTCGAAACTCGGCTTCATGGGTTTCTTCACCAAGGCCTGCGTGCAGGCGCTGAAGGACATCCCGGCGGTCAACGCCGAGATCGACGGCACCGACCTGATCTACAAGAACTATTATCACATCGGCGTCGCCGTCGGCACCGACAAGGGCCTCGTGGTGCCGGTGGTGCGCGATTGCGACCAGAAGTCGATTGCCGAGATCGAGAAGAGCATCGCCGACTACGGCCGCCGCGCCCGCGACGGCCAGCTCAAGATCGACGAGATGCAGGGCGGCACCTTCACCATCACCAATGGCGGCATCTACGGTTCGCTGATGTCGACGCCGATTTTGAACGCGCCGCAGTCCGGCATTCTGGGCATGCACAAGATCCAGGAGCGGCCGATGGTGGTCGGCGGCAAGGTCGAGGTGCGTCCGATGATGTATCTGGCGCTGTCCTACGACCACCGCGTGATCGACGGCAAGGAAGCCGTCACCTTCCTGGTGCGCGTCAAGGAGAGCCTCGAGGACCCGGCGCGGCTGGTGCTGGATCTGTGAACGGCTTTTTCGGCTTTGATGTCGGGCTCCATACCGAGATCGTGAGCCATAGCTAGGTGCTGGCCAAGGCAGTCATTGCCGGTGTCAAGGATTGTCGTCTGTAGGGGGCTTTGTGGGGGCAAATTTGACGGACAGGGTTGCAGTCATCACCGGCGGAAGCCGCGGCATCGGCCGCGCCACCGCCATTGCCGCCGCGGCGCGGGGCTTCAAGGTTTGCGTCGGCTATGCCAGCAATGAAGCAGCTGCCCGTCACGTAGTCTCCGCTATCGAGGCGACGAATGGCAAGGCGATTGCGGTGAAATGCGATGTCGGCAACGAGAGCGATATTCTGGCGCTGTTCAAGGCTGCCGATGCGATCGGAATGCTAGGCGCGCTCGTCAACAACGCTGGCATCGTCGGCACGACGTCGCGGGTCGACCAGATGTCCGCCGAGCGCATTCAACGCATGATGGCCGTCAACGTCACCGGCAGCATTCTCTGCGCGCGCGAAGCGGTGAAGCGGATGTCGACCCGCCACGGCGGCAAGGGCGGCGTTATCGTCAACCTGTCGTCGGTTGCCTCAAAGCTCGGCTCGCCGAATACCTATGTCGACTACGCGGCGTCCAAGGGCGCGATCGATTCCTTCACCATCGGACTCGGCCACGAAGTCGCCGGCGAAGGCATTCGCGTCGCCGCGATCCGGCCCGGGCTGATCGATACCGAA
>DASSGM010000055.1:0-5189 GCA_035693465.1 Bradyrhizobium sp.
CGAGGGGATCGTCAGCGCATTGCCGGCTTGTTGGACCAAGGTAAAGGAATTGTCATTCGACAATTCCGACACCTCGGTCATCACCCGCAGGCTGATCCGACCCTCGGCCATGACCACCGGCGTGAAGTTGAGAGAAATGCCAAATTTCTTGTAGCTGATCTGGGTGGTGCAGACATGCGTGGCCGGGTCGCAGGAATAGCCCGCGGGAATCGGAAACTCGCCGCCTGCAATGAACGTCGCAGACTCACCCGAGATCGCTGTGAGATTCGGCTCAGCCAGCGTGCGCATCACCCCGGCGCTTTCCATCGCGCGCAGGGTGGCGGTGACTGAGGGCAGACCCTTGGTCAAGGCCGAGACGCTTGCGAGGTTTTCGCTGACAAGCGAACGGCCAAGCGCGGTGAACGGATTGCTGTTGTTGAAATTTACGACCGCGGTTCCGTAATTCATGCTGGCGCTGAGATCAACACCCATCTGTTTGATGATTTCTCGGCGCACTTCCGCAACGGTAACCTTCAGCATTACCTGATCACGGCCCCGGACCGCGATTGAGTTGACGACCTTTTCCGGACTGCCTACCAACCGTGCGGCGATATCGCCGGCCTGCTGCGCCTCGATCGGACTAGATACCGAGCCGGTCAAGATGACGCCGTCGCCGACGCCTTCGATCTGGACCCCGGCGTAGGGCAGCGCTTGCCTCAACGCGGCGCGCACGCCGTTGAGATCGCGCTTGACCGCGATGTCGTAGGCCGCCATCTGCACGCCTGCGGAATCGAAGAACACGATGTTGGTCTGACCAACCGCGGCACCGATGATGTAGGCGCGCTGGGTCGAAGGTATCACCGCATTTGCGATCTTCGGGTCGGCGACCAGTACATCCTTGATGTCGCGCGGCAGATCGACCACGACGGATTTGCCGACGCCGAGTGCAAGAAAGCGAGCTTTTATTTGTCCGCCGCCGACCATCGGCGTTGCTGCGTAGTCGCTCGCCACGACCGGCGCCAAAGCCGAATTGAGCGTCAAGGCTGTGACGACCGAAAACGACAGAACGCGGACCAGCATTGTCCAGATCCGTCGCCGATTTCCCCTGCTTTTCATATCGCGCGCCCTTCGATCACTTCTGTATCGTCGTCGGGCTTGAAACTCCGTAGCGGACTACCTTGATGGTCTCGCCACGCTTCGCAGGCTGGTCCTCGATCTCCGTCGCGTTGACGTCCGCGATACTGCGAAGCGCCAGCGACATGGTGCCGCTCTGGCGCGCGCGCGCCAGCGTCTCCGCTTGTTCTGGCTTGAGTTCAAGCGTTACGGTCTTGCCGACCACGCTGGTCTGGCCATCTTTTTCCTTTGGCGCCTGGTCGATAGCGAGAACACGCACATTGCTGAGGATGATCTCGGAGTGGACGATGTCGGTCGAGCCGCCGCGCTCCGGGTTCTTTTCGCGCTTCGAAAGGATGACGTCGACCCGGTCGTTGGGCAGAATAAAGCCGCCGGCGCCCGTTTCCGGCGAAATTTCGGTGGAAACAGCGCGCATGCCGGCCGGCAGGATGGCGGCCATGAAGCCAGAGCCATTAGCCTTGACCAGCTTCGGCTCGCGAATCGGCTCACCGGCGATGAATGGTGCGCGTGCGATCGAGCCGGCAATCTGGGTCGGTGCGTCAGGACGATCGTTGCGGCGAATGAGGCTGTTGCTCGCAGTCGCCGTCGGCCACGTTTGCCATTGCATGGCCTCCGCGGTCACCGTCTGGCCAAGACCGATGTCGGACTTCGCAACGAGAACGTCCACGGTCTGCAGCGTGACGGTTTGGGTGGGGGGAGGCTTGTCGCCTAATCCACTCGCGAGATATGCGGCAACGCCGCCGGCAACGAGAGCGATGGTCAGGACGACGAGGCGTGCGGTATTCATACGCTTTTACTTCCACATCTACGCGCTTGAACTGCATGTGGTTACAGCTCTTTCTCCAAGGATGATTAAGCAGCAAAAGTATAAGCCAACATGAGGGGCGAAGGAGTTTGCGAAAAGGAAGCGAGGGATTTGTCGCTCATGGTGAACGAGACGTTATCGTTTTGATGAACGGGGGCGCCAATCCCGACGCGCCGGAAGCTGCGATGGTTCAGGGATTGCCTTGAACGAAGACCAGCTGCGGACGCGCCGTCAGAACACGTTCGCGCATTTGAGAACAAAAATAGAACATTGCCTCGCGAAACCATCAATGGCCGGCATGCCGCCGATCGGGCGGTCGATTCCGAAGACACCTGCCCTAGTCCGTCCCCAAAGGGGCCTGCCAGCCTTCTGCCTGACGACGCCTTGGAGAGTGATGTCACGGCTGGAGCCCAGTCTCGGACCGAACAGCCTGCCAAAATCAGGCTCGATCGCCGCAGTTGCATTTTCGAGCAGCCGCGGGAAGCTTAAAATTAGATTCAAACTCCTGAAAAACGGGACCATGGCTCTTACCTGTTGGGTCGAGATGTCTCACTTCTGGAGGGTGCCATGACCGTAATCGTTCCCCGTGAAGAAGATAAACCCGTCCCGGTCCACCGCGGTATGATGTTGGCCATCGCTGTGGCTTGTGCGCTGTTGGCCACAAACTCCCCCGGTTTTGCGTACGACGGACCGAGTTTTCGCGGCGGATTGTGGAAGTTCGAGCGAACACTTGAGACCGACGGCAAGGCGAATGATCGGCTGCAAACCAGTGGCTTGCCAATCGACCGACAGATAATCCGCTGCGTCAACCCGACGCTGGAGCTGAAGGCGGAACTCACCCCGCTCAAGGTCGGAGGCTGTAGCGCCAAGGACCTTCGGAAGACTGATGACGGTTACGTTTTCCAGAAGGTCTGTGGAGGCGCTGCGCCGATCAAGACCGAGATCAATGTTAAAGGGGACAGCGCCTACACGGAAACCCATCAGGGCACCATTGGAAAGATCCCGACGAAAGAAACGGTGGTGGCGCAGCGGGTTGGCGATTGCCGTCCCCCGAGCTGAACGCAACCATCGGCAGTGATTGGAAATCAAGGGCTGCGGTGAGGTGGCCCCTTAACCGGATGCAAAGCTGGTGGGGTGGCGCAGCCTACCAGGTGTTAAAGAAGCCAAATCGCGGTTGTTGCGCGACCTGAATCATCGGCGGGGAGACCCGGCTTTTTGCAACCTTGCGTTTTCGTTGCGGCTTCGCTTCCGGCTTCTTTGGCTCAGGCGCCACGAACTGCGCAAACGCCTCCCGAACGCGCGTCTTCGCCGAGACGTCGGCGGCTGGAGGCGGGGGCGGTGCAACGGCGTCAGCCTTCACGGTTTGCGCCGGTACAATCGTCGGGATGCTGGTATCGAAAACAACGGGCGCCGGCCATTTCCGATCGGAATGGATCCTGATGACAGCTTTGTCGATATTCGCGTCGTCGCCGCCGGTATCGGCAGCGGAGATCTTCGGCGCGACCGCATCGGCGACGAACAGCAGCGCGAGCAACACGCCGCCTACAAACAAAAAATATCGCGCCACAAGCATTTCCGTATGGCTCCACCCACGTCCCCTCGCCTGCACCACTCTAGTAACTGGGGATGGCGCTGATGGTTCCTAGGGCCGCCAGACCGCTATAACGGCGAAGTTACCGCTGCGTACCCCATCTGGCAAGTCTCATTCCGGTGCTAGGCGGGGTTGGCTGCGACCAGCGAGCATTTCGCTTGATTGGCGTTGATGTTGACAAACCCCACATGCATGCGGGCAAAAGTCTTCTGGCTCCTCATGTTGACGGTGTCATGAATCACACGTTTACGGTCGGTCAAATGGCTGCCGTCCCTGCGGGCGAAGGAACAGAAAATCTCGATATCCTTGACCGCGTACTCGTTTGCGTTGCGGAGCGTCAACGTGACCAGGGCTTTCGACCCGAGCCCGCCTCTTCGCCAGGACTGCGACGAAATCTTGAGCCCGTCGATCGGCGAGGTTTCCACGGGCGCAACCTCCTCCGCAGGTGTGACTAGCGAATTGAGGGCGGATCCGTCCTGGGTCGTGTCTGTGGTCGTCGATTGCGCCGGCTCGCCGGTGGAAGCAGCCGCCAAGCGCACAGGCTCTAGCTTAGCAGTTTCTGTAGGGTTGCTGGACCCGGACAGCACCAACCACGCGCCCGATCCGACAATGAGGACGGCAGAGAGCCAGATAAGCCTCATTGGAAAATACTTGACGGCGGCTTTCGCTGGCGCTGCCGAACAGCTGCCGATGATCCCGGCGAGTCCCGAGAGTCCGGTCGTTTCAACGCGATATAGCCCAGTGTCCATTGCCGTGCCATCAACAGACGGCGAACGCATATCGCCTACTGCACCGCACAGAAAAACCCGCGCCAAAACTGCGCCGCGATTGACGATGGTGCGGTTCCACCGCGATCGATCAATCGACGAAACCCGAAATGGTTGCATCCCAACGCAACAAAATTGGAGAGCAAGGGCCGTTCGGATTGCACCCGCATAGAGGGGATGGCAACGCCAGAACGCGACAGCTAAGATCAGCGCTTGTGCAACTGCATGTAACCGCGGCGCGAGGTGTTGCGGCAAGCGGCGCATGAAAGGCAAACGGGGAGGGCGACGATGCCGATAGTCACCTGGGATCATGTCCACTTGCGCAGTCCTGACCCGGAGGCGACTGCGGCCTGGCTTGAAAATATCCTCGGCGGCGTGATCATCCGTGGCCCCGGGCGGATCGACGTCAAACTCGGCGGCGCCAACGTGTTCATCGCGCCGGTCGCGGCCGGCGACGGCGTCAACGCCCCGCCGACGACGCCCTATCAGGGCGCGTGAACAGGCGCACGGCGTCTCGGATAGGCGCGGGATATCAGCCGGTTACGCAAGCAGGCCCGTTCGGTGTCTGCATGGTGTCCCGGACGCCCGGCAGATCACGGCGGCGGCCCGCCCGTGCGTTAAATCCGTCGGCCGGTGAGATCGGTGCCCCCGGCGACGTCACCACGCTCCACGGCCTCTACAAAGAAGCGCCACGCGGCATCTCATCGAACGTTCGACCGCGATAGTGCCGACCCGTGCTTTTCTTACGAACGCCGCCCCACTGCTTGAAGAAGAAAGCAGTCTTTGCCTTGCGGCATGCGGCTTCGATCTCGCCGACCCATTCTTCGGCCATCGGTCGCGAACGCGGTCCGCTCTCGCCTCCGACAATTGCCCAGTGGATTCCGGTCAGATCAGCTTCAGCTACAGACCCCAG
>DASSGM010000056.1:0-5255 GCA_035693465.1 Bradyrhizobium sp.
GGTTTCGCGACAACGGGGCCGTTGTTCTCTTCCCACACCATTTGCAGCACGTCGGCCTCGGTCTCCCACCTGATAGAGAGCCGGCCGGACAGCGTGGAGAGGGCCCCATACTTTGCCGAGTTGGTGACCAGTTCATGCAGCGCCAGCGCCAGGGTTTGTGCCGTTGCCGGTTCCAGCTGAATCTCCGCACCGTAAAGTTTGATCTGATCACCCATCGAATAGGGCGCGAGTTCCTCGTCGACCAGCTTTCCTATTTTCGCGCCTTGCCAGTTCGACAATGAAAGGATGGTGTGCACCCGCGCAAGCGCGTTGATCCGCCCCTCCACCGCTTGAACGTAGTCCTTGACGTTTTCGCCGCGCGTCAATCGGACGATGGATTGCGCCAGCGCCAACGCATTCTTGGCGCGATGGTCGACCTCGCGGGCCAGCAAGTCTTGACGTTCCTGCGCCTGCTTGCGTTCGGTGATGTCAACGGTTACGCCGCTGACACGCACGACGCGGCCACCGCTGTCGACCGTTGCCGCGGCGGTGCCGACGCACCAGCGGATCTCGCCGTCCGGCCGCTTGATCCTGAATTCGGCTTCATACGATGTTACGCCTTTGGCGAACTGGGCGATGGCCTTTCGCAGCTCGTCGATATCGTCCGGATGCAGCAACGCTTGAACGCTTGCCGGCGTCGCCACGAAGGCACGTGGATCGACTCCAAAGATCCGGTACTGGCCTTCATCCCACATCCAGTCGCCATTGACCCAGTCCCAGTCCCAGGAGCCCATTCGGCCCGCGGCGATCGCGAGACTCCGGCGCTTCTCGCTTTCCAGAAGCCTGGCGGTTGATTGCTCCAGTTCCGCCGTGCGCGCTCGAACGCGATCCTCAAGCTCGGCGTTGAACCGTTCCAGCTGCCGGGTCTTGCGATAAAGCTCGGCGAACACCCTGATCTTCGCGCGCAACACTTCCGGAATAACAGGTACCGGAACGTAATCCACCGCGCCCATCTCGTAGCCGCGAAGCCGGTCTATATCGCTGACCTGAATCGCCGAGATGAAGATCATCGCCGTCTTCTGGAAACGCGGATGCTCGCGGATCATCGCGGCGAGCTCGAACCCGTCCAGTTCCGGCATGCAGACGTCGACCAGAATGACGGCAACCTCGTTCTTCAAGAGATACTCGAGCGCTTCCCGCCCGGAGGAAGCGACCACCAGATTTTCGCCAAGCTCCTTGAGAATAACCTCATAGGCGAGCAGCTTGGCCGGCTGGTCATCGACCAGAAGGATGTTTACCTTTTCATGGTCCATCATCGTGCGCGCCGATCAGCGATGTAGCCACATGCGTATGGCGAGGAGCAACTGCTCGGTGTTGACCGGCTTGGCCAGATAGTCGGAAGCACCGGCCTCGAGGCATTTCTCCCGGTCTCCCTTCATCGCCTTGGCGGTAAGAGCAATGATGGGAAGCCGGCGGAACGCCGGATTTTCGCGGATAACGCCGATGGTCTGATAGCCGTCCATCTGCGGCATCATGATATCCATCAGGACAATTGCGATCTCGGGGTTCTTTTCGACCAGCGCGACCGCCTCGCTGCCGGTCGTGGCTGTGAGAACCATCATGCCACGTCGCTCCAGCACGCTGCTCAGCGCGAAGATGTTGCGGGCATCGTCATCCACCAGCAACGCGGTCCGGCCCACCAGGTCCTCATCGGAGCTATTGAGCTTCTCGAGCATTCGCTGCTTGTCGATCGGCAGCTCCGTGATCACGCGATGCAGGAACAGCGACGTCTCGTCCAGCAGGCGCTCCGGCGACTCCACGCCCTTCACCACGATGCTCCGGGCCATGGTATGCAGCTCGGCGTCCTCCTCGACCGACAGCTCGCGGCCGGTGAAGACGACGACGGGCACGTTGGACAATGATTCATCCTTGCGGATGGTGTCGAGCACCTCGAAACCGCTCATGTCGGGCAGCCGTAGATCGAGCACGACGCAGTCGCACGGGTTCTCGCGCAAGGTGGAGAGCGCCCCTTTTCCGGTGTCGGTGGTGACGATCTCGATGTCGTCGTGGTCGAGCAGCTCCTTGATGCTCATCTGTTCCGCCGCATTGTCCTCGACAATCAGCAGGCGTTTGCGGCGGGGCTTGGCGTATTCCTTGATTTGAGACAACGCCGCGCTGACCCCTTCGGTCGTCGTTGGCTTGCTGACATAGGAAAACGCGCCGCGGGCGAGAGCGTGCTGCCGGTCTTCGTCCAGGGTGATGATTTGAACCGGAATGTGTCGCGTCAGCGGGTTGTGCTTCAACTGGCTCAGAACCGTCCAGCCGAGCATATCGGGCAAGAAGACGTCGAGCGACACCGCGGTGGGCTGGAATTGCTTGGCGAGATCGAGCGCCTCGGCGCCGCGGGCCGCGACCAGCACCTTGAACCCCTTGTCGCGAGCCAGATCTACCAGCACGCGCGCATAATGCGGATCGTCCTCGACGATCAGGAGAATTGCATCCCCCGGTTCGAGATTCATTCGGTCGTCCGGAATCTGCTCAATGACGCGCTCCTGCGTCGTGACTTGCAGCGCCGGCGCAGCGCTGTATTGCGAGGCACTGACCCGCGGAGCCACCGTCGGCCCGGAATATTTCAGCGGCAGATAGAGCGTAAAGGTACTGCCCTTGCCGGGGGTGCTTTGCAGATGAATCTCGCCGCCCAACAGGCTTGCCAGCTCGCGACTGATGGCCAGCCCCAGGCCAGTGCCGCCATATTTTCGGCTGGTGCCTGCATCCGCCTGCTGAAATGCCTCAAAGATCAGCTTTTGCTTTTCCAGCGGGATGCCAATGCCGGTATCGGACACCTCGAAGGCGACTACCGCTGGAGAATGGTTGAGGACGGGATGTTCGCCACTCCAGCCGCCGACGGCCGCCGAAACGCGCAGGCGTACACCGCCCTCGGCGGTGAACTTGAACGCATTCGACAACAGATTCTTCAGCACCTGCTGCAGGCGCTTGGAGTCGGTGATGATACTGCGTCCGAGGTTCGGATCGACCTCGATGTCGAACGACAGCTGCCGGTTTTCCGCCTCGTGCCGGAACGGCCGCCCCACGGTATCGAGCAGGTTGGATGTGAGGATCTCTTCCGCATCCACCGTGACGGTTCCGGATTCGATCTTGGAAAGATCGAGGATGTCACTGATCAGATTGAGCAAGTCGGTGCCCGCGCCATGAATGGTACGCGCAAATTCGACCTGCTTGGCAGACAGATTGCCGTCCGGGTTTTCGGTGAGTTGCTGGCCAAGGATCAGGATGCTGTTGAGCGGCGTCCGCAATTCGTGGGACATGTTGGCAAGGAATTCGGACTTGTACTTCGAGGTCAGTGAAAGCTCGGTCGCCTTCTCTTCCAGCGCGCGCCGCGCCTGCTCGATTTCCTGGTTTTTGCGCTCCACCTCGACGTTGCGTTCGGCAAGCTGCTGAGCCTTTTGCTCGAGCTGCTCGTTGGTCTGCTGCAGTTCCTTTTGCTGGGTCTGCAGCTCTCCGGCGAGCTGTTGCGATTGCTTCAGCAGCCCTTCGGTCTGCATGGTGGCCTCGATGCTGTTAAGCACGATGCCGATGCTGTCGGTGAGCTGCTCGAGGAAGGTCATTTGCGAAGTCGTGAACGCGCTGACGGAAGCCAGCTCGATCACGGCCTTGACCTGATTCTCGAACAGGATCGGAAGCACCACGACGTTCTTCGGTGCGACACGCACCAGCGCCGAATTGATCGGGATAGTATCGCTCGGAATGTCCGACACCAGTCGCTGACGCTTGTCCGTCGCGCATTGTCCGATCAGCCCCTCGCCGAATTGCATGATTTGCGGATGAGGATTGCTGCCGTCGTCGGCGTAAGCCGAAAGCAGGTGCAATCGCGGGCTGTCTTCATTTTCGACCTGGTAGATCACACCCATATGGGCATTCACCAGCGGGGTCAGCTCGGTCAGAAGCAGCCGGCCGACCGTGGTAAGATCGCGCTGGCCCTGCAGCATGTTGGTGAATCTGGCGAGGTTGGTCTTCAGCCAGTCCTGCTCGGTATTGACGTCGGTGGTGAGCCTCAAATTGCCGATCATCGTGTTGATGTTGTCCTTGAGCTCCGCCACCTCGCCGCGCGCATCAACCTGGATCGAACGGGTCAGGTCACCCTTGGTGACGGCGGTCGCCACTTCGGCAATCGCGCGCACCTGCGATGTCAGATTGGCCGCAAGCAGGTTGACGTTGCCGGTCAAGTCCTTCCACGTGCCGGCGGCGCCGGGCACGTTGGCCTGACCGCCCAGGCGGCCTTCGACACCCACTTCACGCGCGACGCTTGAGACCTGATCGGCAAACGTCGCCAGGGTGTCCGTCATATTGTTGATGGTCTCGGCAAGCGCTGCGACCTCGCCCTTCGATTTCACCGTCAGGTTCTGTTTCAGGTCGCCGTTGGCGACCGCCGTCACCACCTTGACGATGCCGCGTACCTGTTCGGTCAGGTTGGCTGCCATGAAGTTCACGGTGTCGGTCAGATCCTTCCAGGTTCCGGCCACGCCGGGCACTTGCGCCTGTCCACCGAGCTTGCCCTCGGTGCCGACCTCGCGCGCGACGCGCGTCACCTCGCCGGCGAAGGCATTCAACTGGTCCACCATGGTATTGATGGTGTTTTTCAGTTCGAGAATTTCGCCCTTCACGTCGACGGTGATCTTGCGCGACAGGTCGCCGCGCGCCACCGCGGTCGTGACTTCGGCGATATTGCGGACCTGCGTCGTCAGATTGGCTGCCAGCAGGTTGACGTTGTCGGTGAGGTCCTTCCAGGTGCCGCCGACGCCGGGCACCACGGCCTGGCCGCCGAGCCGGCCTTCGGTGCCGACCTCACGCGCCACGCGCGTCACTTCGGCTGCGAAGGAGCGGAGCTGCTCGACCATCGTGTTCAGGGTGTCCTTGAGCAGCAGGATTTCACCGCGGACGTCGACGGTGATCTTCTTGGAAAGGTCGCCGCCGGCAATCGCGGTCGCGACTTCGGCGATGTTGCGGACCTGCGCGGTCAGGTTCGACGCCATGAAGTTGACGTTGTCGGTGAGGTCCTTCCAGGTGCCGGCGACCTCCGGCACTTCGGCCTGACCGCCGAGCTTGCCTTCGGTGCCGACTTCGCGCGCCACGCGCGTCACCTCGGAGGCGAACGCGTTGAGCTGGTCGACCATGGTGTTGATGGTGTTTTTCAGCTCGAGAATTTCGCCTTTGACGTCCACGGTGATCTTGCGCGACAGGTCGCCGCGCGCGACCGC
>DASSGM010000057.1:0-3202 GCA_035693465.1 Bradyrhizobium sp.
GCGCCGGCTTTCGGAGTTACGGCAGCACCGGCGCAGACTGGGTATCCCGACCGTCCTGTCAAAATCATCGTCCCGATCGGTCCAGGCGGCAGCTACGATCTGGTGGGGCGGCATCTTGCCGACGTGCTGTCGAAGCGCACCAGCCAGGCCTTCTTCGTCGAGAACAAGCCCGGCGCCGGCACCGTCGTCGGCACGCTAGCCGCGGCCCAGAGCGAGCCGGATGGCTATACGCTAATGGTGGGCGGGCTCTCCAACATGGCGTTCAATTCGGCGCTGTATTCGAACCTTGGTTACGATCCGCTCCGGGATTTCGTGCCCATCGCGCTGGTCTACAGGTTCGGATATGTAATGGTCGGCCGCAAGGACCTGCCGCACACCGCGCTTACGGACATCGTGGCCGCCGCAAAGGCCAGCCCGGGCTCCATCACGGTTGCGACCGCGGGCGTCGGGACCGGTCAACAGCTGGTGGCCGCCGCGTTCATGAAAACCGCGGGCGTAAAACTTCTGGAAGTGCCGTACAAGGGTTCGCCGGCCGCTTTCACCGATCTGCTCGCGGGCCGCATTGACCTGTTCTTCGATTCGATCGCGGCGGCCCTGCCCTATGTGCAGTCGGGGCAGGCGAGGGGCATCGCCGTGTTGTCGTCCAAACGCAGTCCACTGGCGCAGGAGGTGCCGACCATGTCGGAAGCCGGCGTGCCCGGTCTCGATGTCGATTCCTGGCTCGGCATTTTCGCACCCGCCAAAATCCCGCCGGAAGTGATCGCAAAATTGCGCGGCGATATCCGCGCCTCGTTGCCCGAGCTCAAGGAGCGCTTCGAGAAGAGCGGCGGCGAGGTGTGGGATCTGCCTGAAAACCGGCTGAATGCCTTCGTCACGTCAGAACACCAGAACTGGACAAAACTGATCCGCGAGGCCGGCATCAAGCTGGACTAGGCGCAGGAATTATCTGGCGCCGGTTACGCCACGCGCTGGATCAATTCCATCGCGCCCGCTGGAGCGCGTACTTTACCTTCGTGAATTACATAAGCGAAGACATCGCGCGGGGCTTTTTTCGCTTTTGCCGGATCGACGCGCGGCAGATCGTCCGGCTCGCCGCCGCTCGCCCGCAATTGCAGTCGTTTCGCCCAGGCGTCGAGTTGCTTGGGCGGATAGCAGGTCTTGATCTCGTCGTTGCCCTTCAGCAGCCGCGCATAGACGAAATCGCCGTGGCTGGATCAATACATCACGTCTCCGCCGTTGGGTGACAGAGTCGCGCCGACATAGAATCCGCCGTCAGGACCGGCCAGCAACAGCGCGGTCGCGGCGATTTCCTCCGGCCGACCAAAGCGGCCCACCGGCAGCGCATCGATGAAGGCCTGACGATCCTCGAGTGTCATGGTCGCGATATGATCAGTTACGATCGGGCCCGGCGCGATGGCATTGACGCGAACGCCTTTCGGCGTCGCTTCCCACGCCAGCGCGCGAGTGAACCCCATGATCGCAGCCTTGGCGGCGGAGTATGGCGCCAAATTCACCGCGCCCTTCAATCCCCGCTGCGAGGCAACATTGATGATGCAGCCCTGCCCACGTGCCACCATCGCCGGATAGACCGCCTGTGCCATGAAGAACATGCCCTTCAGGTGCACGGAGATGATCCGGTCGAACTCCTCCTCGGTATAGGCCTCGAACGGTTTGCGAATGTTCATACCGGCATTGTTGAACAGGATGTCGATCTGCCCGAATTCTCGCGCCGCCTGATCGGCGAAGGCCCGCCCGGACGCGATATCGGCGACATCGACCGAGCGGTGCAGGGCGCGCCGGCCCAGCGCGCGGATCTCGGCGGCGGTTTCCTCGGCCCTGGCGTCATCGTTCAAATGGCAAAAGGCGATGTCTGCGCCCTCTGCGGCGAACGCGAGCGCCGTGGCGCGGCCGATCCCGCGCGAGCCGCCAGTGATCAGAGCGACTTTTCCCGCGAGCTTCATGCTGTTCTCCATGGCGTATGGCCCGTAGTGAAGAGGCGTTTGGTTTTCGCCCGTGGTATCAGGTTATTTTACGCGCTGGATCAATTCCATCGCGCCCGCGGGAGCGCGTATCTTGCCTTCGTGGATCACATAGGCGAAGACGTCGCGCGGGGCTTTTTTCGCTTTTGCCGGGTCGACGCGCGGCAGGTCGTCCGGCTCGCCGCCGCTCGCCCACAATTGCAGTCGTTTCGCCCAGGCGTCGAGTTGCTTGGGCGGATAGCAGGTCTTGATCTCGTCGTTGCCCTTCTGCAGCCGCGCATAGACGAAATCGCCGATGACGTCAGCGATCGCAGGGTAAGTGCCGTGCTCGGCGAACACGACGGGCGTTTCAAACTTCCGCAACAGCGCGATGAAATCGGGCACGCAGAAACTCGGGTTGCGCACCTCGACCACATGGCGCATCGCGCGGCCCTCGAGCTTGCGCGGCAGCAGGTCGAGAAACTTGCCAAAGTCGGCTTGATCGAATTTCTTGGTCGGCGCGAATTGCCAGAGCACCGGGCCCAGCCGGTCGCCGAGTTCCAGCACGCCCGAATCGTAAAACCGCTTTACGGAATCGCCGGCCTCTGCCAGCACGCGGCGATTGGTGGCGAAGCGCGGCCCCTTCACCGAGAACACGAATCCATCCGGCACCTCGCGCGCCCATTTGCGAAAGCTTTCCGGCTTCTGCGAGCCGTAATAGGTGCCGTTGATCTCGATCGAGGTCAGTTTCGACGCCGCGTATTCCAGCTCCTTCGCCTGCGCGAGCTTCTCGGGGTAAAACACCCCGTGCCAGGGCGCAAAGGTCCAGCCGCCGACGCCGACGTAGATTTTGCCCGCACTTTCTGAACCGCGATGCGAACTTTTGGTCACTCGCCTGTCTTTCTTGCATTTGCCGGGGATATTGAAGATTAGGGCTAGCGGATCGCTCCCGCAAGCTGGGAGGATAGGGGGCGAACGGCAGCTTCGGGTCCTGACGCTTTTCAGGGCCTGATGTTTTCACACCGCTCTCCCCCATGAAAAAGGCCCCGGAAAACCGGAGCCTCTCTGTTCGCACCGCATGCAGCAGGGCGCTGCTCCGCGTAGCGCTGTGAGATCTAGCGCCCGTCCTGGGTCAGCTTGACCACGAAGCCTCGCCAGGGCTTGAAGATCTGCCTGGCAAGTTCGCCATAGAGTCCACAAATCCTCTGCGACTCCGCAACAAAGGTCTCGTAAACCTGCTTTGC
>DASSGM010000058.1:0-3353 GCA_035693465.1 Bradyrhizobium sp.
CGGATGACATTGGCCTGCTGCCGCTCGACATCGACCGCGCCCATATAGACCACGCAGTCGAGCCCGAACCGCGCGCATAGCGTCGCGGTGGCGACGCCATGCTGGCCCGCGCCGGTCTCGGCGATGATGCGCTTTTTGCCCATCCGCCGCGCCACCATGATCTGGCCGAGCACATTGTTGACCTTGTGCGAGCCGGTGTGGTTGAGCTCCTCGCGCTTGAAATAGATTTTTGCGCCGCCGAGATGCTTTGTGAGGCGCTCGGCGAGATACAGCGGCGACGGCCGGCCGACGTAGTCCCGGAGATAGCCATTCATTTCGGCCTGGAATGCCGGGTCGGCCTTGGCGTCGGCGTACGCTTTTTCCAGGTCAAGGATCAGCGGCATCAGCGTTTCCGCGACAAAACGCCCGCCGAAAATACCGAAATGCCCTGTTTCGTCGGGGCCGCTGCGGAAGGAATTTGGTAGATTTCGATTCATCGAACCATCAACTCTTGTACCCGCGTCGCCGGGCTATCTCTGCTCCCTCGCCCCGCTCTTGCAGGAGAGGGTTGGGGTGAGGGGCTCTTTCCGCAAATCCGGTGAGAGACGTGAACGCGGAGACTCCCCCTCACCCGGATCGCAAGCGCGATCCGACCTCTCCCCGTAAACGGGGAGAGGTGAAGCAAGGTCGATGGCCCGCGCGGCGCGAATAAAGCTGCGGATCATCTCGGGATCCTTGATACCAGGCGCGCGCTCGACGCCCGAGGAAACATCGACGCCACCGGCGCGCGTCAGGCGAACGGCTTCCGCGACGTTGTCGACATTAAGGCCACCCGAAACCATGAACGGCAGTTTGAAATCGAGATTTTCCAAGACATGCCAGTCGAATGCCGCGCCGAGGCCGCCGGGTCGCGTGGCTCCCTTCGGGGCCACGGCATCGAACAAAATACGATCGGCGACGGCGGCATAGGAGGGCAGTGATACGAGATCGGCTGCCGTTTCGACGGCAAGAGCCTTCATCACCTGCAGTCCGAATTTCTGTTTGATGTCGCGCAACCGCGCCACGCTTTCCCGGCCGTGCAACTGCATTATGTCGGGTTGCAGCACATCGACGATGTTGGCCAGCGTGGCATCGTCGGCATCGACCGTGAGCGCGACCTTTACGGCACGCCGCTTTACCTGTTTTGCAAGCTCGCGCGCGGTCTCAAGACCCAGATGCCGCGGCGAAGGCGGAAAGAACACGAATCCCACCATGTCGGCGCCGGCATCCAGCGCGACGTCGAGCGTCTCGGGCGTGGACAGGCCGCAAATTTTAACGATCAGGGGCATGGCTCAAAGCATGGTTGGGGCGACGACAGGCGTGCGAAAAGTGACCCGCCTGGGGCGCGTTCTACAACGTCGCGCTCTGCTTGTCTCGCCCACTGGACCCATATAAGCCGCCCTGCAACGGGGCGGAAAGGCGCTTCGGATCGCGTCGCGGGGTGATCGTGGCGGCGCGCAGATCGGCCAATTGCGCGCGCATTTGCCGCGCCTCGGCTTCATGGCGCCGCGCCGCGCGGCGCCAATGGCGCTGCCGGAACCAGGTCGCGGCGCCGCCCGCCGCCACGCCCAATATCGCCACCGCGATGATGACGAGGAACAGCGGCAACCTGACGCCGAGCGATGGATCGGTCGAATTGAACGGATCGAACGACACCGTCACCGCATGACGATTGGCCACCGCGAACACGACGAAGATCACGCCCAGCGGAATCAGCACCAGGCCTGTGAGGAATTTTCGCATGACCATCTCTCGCATTGATGGAGATCGGTGGGCGCGCGTATTCGCAAGGCATGCCCCCCGGACTTGATCCGGAGGAGGACACCGGTTTATGCGCCGGCCTCGGATGTACCGTTGTCGCGGTTCAAACGCTCGCGCATCTCCTTGCCCGTCTTGAAAAACGGGACGCTCTTTTGATCGACCGGCACATGCGCGCCGGTGCGCGGATTGCGGCCGGCGCGGGCGGGCCGATGCTTCACCGAAAACGCCCCGAATCCACGCAGCTCGACCCGGTCGCCGCGCGCCAACGCGGCGACGATCTCATCGAGAATCGCGTTCACGATGTTCTCGACATCCCTCTGGTAGAGATGCGGGTTGTGCTCGGCGATGCGCTGAACAAGTTCGGATTTGATCATCGAGGATGGGCCCGGGAAGGTGCTGCCGTCCATTTCCGTGAAAATGCCTTGAACTGTCAAGACGCTAAATCAAATTTGGAGGAAGCGAAAAGGCGTGACAAAGCCCCGGATTGGGGATTGTGACAATACCCGCAATGCGGGAGGACACAGGGATACCGGACTTTGCCGGTTCAGTTGGTCCCCGCCGGATGCCACAACGCCAGCATTCCATCGAGGCTTAAGCGGTCGACCGCCTGCGCCACCCCGGCCTGCTCGATTTGACGTGCGATCGCGCTCAATCCGAGCGCGTCGAGTGTAATCGAAGCCGCCGTTCGCAGAAAAGTCAGGTCGCCGAACCGTGGCGACAGCTTGTAATCGCGCACCGGCAGGTCGCTCTTGACGCCTTTCTGCGCCACCAGCCACGCAACGGCGGTTTTCTCATCGCCGAGTTGATCGACCAGCTTGAGATCAACCGCCTGGCGGCCGGTAAAAACCCGCCCGTCCGCGACTTTTTCGAGCAACGCATCATCCATGCCGCGCCGCTCTTTGACGAGTCCGCGGAACCAGGCATAGGAATCCCTTACCAGCGCATCCAGCGCCGCCCGCGCCTCCGGACTGGTCGGCTCAAAACCGTTGGGTGCGGCTTTAAGCGGCGAGGACTTCACTTCCTCGACCTTGACGCCGACGGTTTTCATCAACTCGGTAAAATTCGGATACTGGAACAGGACGCCGATCGAGCCGACCAGCGAGCTTTGCTGGGCCACGATGTGATCGGCCGCAATCGCCGTGATGTAGCCGCCCGATGCCGCCAGCCCCTCGACCACCACAACCAGCGGCTTCTTCGCCTTCAGCCGCATCAGCGCATCGTAAAGCTGCTCGGAGCCAGCGGTGGTGCCGCCGGGCGAATTGATGTGAACGACGACGGCGGCAGCTCGCGATTTTTCCAGCCGCTCCAGCGCCTCGACGCGATCATTATCGCTGCGGATCAGGCCGTCGATATGGACACGCGCAATCGAACCGGATGTCGTGAGTGCACCGCGTCCGCCAGGCGTCGCAACCACGCCGACGGTGACGACCGCTGCGATCGCAACCAGCGCGGCAGCCACGCGCCAGAACGTCAATTTGCGGCGTATCCTGCGCCGATCGACGATCACATCCGAATCAAGTGACATCGAAATTCTCCAAACGAGCGGTGTTCACGGCAATCGCACGGTATTCTAT
>DASSGM010000059.1:0-6716 GCA_035693465.1 Bradyrhizobium sp.
TTCAACGCTGCCCTGACGCGATCGGGCGTGAATGGAACGGTACGCAGGCGGACGCCGGTCGCATCATATACCGCGTTGGCGAGCGCCGCGCCGACCGTCGTGCAGGCGGCCTCGCCGGCGCCGACTGGCGGTTCATTCGGCCGGTCGACCAGATCGATTTCCAACTTCGGCACGCCGGAGAATCTCAGAATTGGATAACTTGACCAGTCGACGCTTAACACGCGCGAGCGATCGAACTTCACCTCCTCCAGCAGCACCCGGCTTATTGTTTGCAAAATGCCGCCCTCGATTTGGGCACGAGCGCCGTCGGGGTTGATGATTTGTCCGCAATCATGGGCGCAGCAAACCCGTTCGACCTTGATGTTGCCGCTGGTGCGCTCCACCGCCACCTCCATGCCCATCGCGACGAACGTCTCACTGTGCTTGTAGTGGACATAGGCCATGCCGCGACCACGCGCGACGGCGGCTTTTGCGTCAGCGCCCGGCGAAGGCCGGGTTTGCCACTTCATCATCGCGGCCACGCGCTTGATCAACTCGATGCCGCGCGGATTGTTGAGACTGCGCAAGCGAAACTCGATCGGGTCGATGCCCGCCGCTGCCGCCAGTTCGTCGGTGAAGCTCTCGACCGCAAAGCAATTGGCCGGCTTGCCGGGCGAGCGCAGCGGCGCCGGCCGCAACGGCGCTTCTTTCAGCCCATGCACGACGACCTGGATGTGGTTTGCGGCATAGGGCGGATCGCCGTTCTGCGAGATCAAGCCGGGGTTGAGCCCAACGATGTCGTCAAGGCCGGCTGCCTGCGGCCCGAGCAGCGGGATATTGAGCAGACCCTTGGTTGTCTGCGGAATCCACATCTCGGTGCGCCAATCCAGGATGCGACCGTCGGCGTCAACCGCAGCGGCAATGTCCAGTAATTGCGGCGGCCCCTTCGGGTCCCAGCCATGTTCATCTGCGCGCGACCATTGCACGCGGACGGGGCGCCCGACCGCCCTCGACAGAATCGCCGCGTCGGCGGCGGCATCCTCATGGCCGTTCATTCCATAGCACCCGGAACCTTCGAGATAGATCAGGCGCACCTTATCCTCGGGCAGCCTAAGGAAGCGGGCGAAGGTGGCGCGATTGTCATGGGTGCCTTGGGATGCGCTCCACACCGTGGCCTCGTCGGCACGGACGTCGGCGACCGCACAGGACGGACCGAGCGAGGCGTGGCTTTGCATCGGCCAAAAATAGCTGGCGGCCACCGTCTTGACGTTTTGCGGCTGCGGCGAGACCGGCGTCCCCTTGGCGACCAGGGTCTGATCGGTGATGCCGGGGTCGGTCCGCAGCGTTTCCACAAGCTTGTCCTGCGCGGGCAGAGCCGAGGCTTCGCTCCATTGGGCGCGCAAGTCGCGGGCGGCCCGCACCGCGGTCCATTCATCCTCGGCGACAACGGCGAGGAAATTATTGATCCTGACCACCTTCACGCCGGGAAGGTTCTTGATGGGGTCTTCATCGACCGAAACCAGCGTGGCACCGATCGCCGGCGGCCGGATCACGCGGGCGTGCTGCATGCCGGGCAACGCGAAGTCATGGACATAAGCGGCTGTTCCCAGGCACTTCGCCGCCACGTCGGGCCGCGGCAGGGATTTGCCGACGATCGTGTAGCTTGCGGGATCCTTGAGCGGAGCGTTGGGATCAAGCTTGAGATTGAACTGGCGGTCGCCGAGCAGGCTGGCAAAACCAATGCCGGCGCCGCGGGCCTTCGGTCGAACCTCACCGTCGCGGGCGATGAGATCCTCCGGCTTCAGATTGAGGCGTTGCGCGGCGAGATCGACGAGTGCCTTGCGCGCGGTAGCTGCGGCTTGCCGGATTTGCATACCGCCGCGCTGGATGCCGGTCGAACCGGAGGTTCGCCCCTGGTTCGGCGTCAGCGCGGTATCACCCTCGACATATCTGATCTTTTCGACGGCGATGCCGAGCTCCTCGGCCGCAATCTGTGGAATCGCAATGCGCAGGCCCTGGCCGAGATCGACCTTGCCGCAGTAGACGGTCACGGAGCCATCCCCATTCACGGCGAGGAAGGCATCGACCTCCTTGGCGTCGAGACGGCGTGGCGCGCCGGCTGCGCCTTGCGCCGAGGCACCGGTTTGCCGGCCGGTCAGTGCAAAGCCCACGATTAGCGCGCCGCCCGTGACGACCGTGCGGCGCGAGAAGCGAATTTTTTCAGCCGGTGCGCTCATGCTAGCCTCGCTGTCCCGATGCCGCCATCACAGCCCGCACAACCCTCACATGAGAGCCACAGCGGCAGAGGTTCACCTCAAGCGCCGAGCGAACGTCGTCCTCGCTCGGCTGTTGTTTTTTGGCCAGCAGCGCGGCCGCGCTCATGATCATGCCGCTGGTGCAATAGCCGCATTGCGGCACCTGATGTTCGATGAAGGCGGCCTGGACCGGATGCGGTCTTGATGCCGACCCCAGCCCTTCCAGCGTGGTGATCGCCTTGCCCTGCGCGTCTGCGATACTCATCTGGCAGGACTGCACCGCCGTGCCGTCGGCGAGCACGGTGCAGGCGCCGCATTGGCCAAGACCGCAGCCGAACTTGGTCGCGGTCAGGCCGAGGCCGCGCAGCACGTAGAGCAGCGGCTTGTCGGCATCCGATGAATCCACTCGCCGCACGCTTCCATTGACGCGAAGATCATAGCCGGGCACTTATTGCTCCTTTTTTTATCAGCGCATGCCGGCAACGATGTTACCGAGCATGGCCAGCCGATTGCCATCGTAGCCGCGATCTTTTCGGGCACCATGTAAAATCTATGCGACTGACCGGCCTAACGCCGCCTCCCGTGCTGTTGCCGTGCTGCGCGCATTAGCCGCCGTAGAGATAGTTCGGGAGCCACAGCGTCATCCCGGGCCAGAGATACATGATCACCATGCACAGGATGACGATCAGCATGTAGGGCATCATGCCGGCGAAGATCTCGTTGAGCGTGACATGCTTCGGTGCGACGCCCTTGAGATAGAACGCCGACATCGCAACCGGTGGCGACAGGAACGCCGCCTGCAGGTTCACGAACACCAGCGTTCCCCACAGGATCGGGTCGATATTGAAGTGCTTCAGCATCGGCAGGAAGATGGGCACGAAGATGATGATGATCTCGGTCCATTCGAGCGGCCAACCGAGCAGGAAGATGATCGCTTGCGACAGCAGCATGAACTGCACAGCTGTCATGTTGAGCGACAGCACCCATTGCTCAAGCAGCGCCTGCCCGCCGAGAATCGCGAACACCGCCGAGAACAGCGCCGAGCCGACGAACAGCCAACACACCATCGCGGTGGTTTTCGCGGTCAGGAACACCGCTTCCTTGGTGCGCTTCCAGTTGAGCGTGCGGGCTTGCACCGCCAGCAGGAATGCGCCGAAAGCGCCAACGGCGGCGGACTCGGTTGCGGTGCAGATTCCGAACAGGATGACGGCGAGCACGACGACGGTGAGAATGCCGAGCGGCATGGTCGACGAGGTCAGCAGTTTCACAATCGAGAGCCGCTCGGCGTTGAACCTCCAGTAGTAACGGACCTGCAGCAGCGCGCAAACAGCGGTGATGCCCCAGAACCAGAGGTAGAATTCGAGTGCTGGCCCCTGTTCGGCGGGCGTGGCTTCGTTCGGCACCAGCTCTGGCGTGCCCAGTTGCTGCACGCCGGTTACCGCGAGTTCGATCTCCGCCTGCTGGTGAATAACGACGTACCACCAGACGGTGGCCAGCGTGCCGGCGACAATGATAAACGGCACCAGCGCGTAACCGAGATTGGAGAGCAGCATCCAGTAGGTGATCCGACGGCCTTCCGCGTCGATCTTCCTTGCCTTCGACGGCGAGAGCAGCCCCTTGATCAGCGAGATCAGGATCGTTTGCGAAGGATAGGCGTGCTCGAACCGCGACAGCCACGCCGGCACCGGAACCTTCGTTTGGTCCTCCGGCAATGGCGGGGCGATCTTCGGATTGATCATCGCCCAGGCGACGATGTAAACGAGATACAGGAACGACAGAAAGAAGCCGGGAAACATCGCCGCCGCGTACAGCTTGACGATCGATTGGCCGGCGACCGCGGCATAGACGATGATCATGACCGACGGCGGGATCAGAATGCCCAGCGTGCCGCCCGCTGTGATGACGCCGGAGGCAAGCTTCACGTCGTATCCGGCCTTGAGCATGGGATTGAAGGCAATGACGCCCATCAGCACCACCACCGCGCCGACCAGGCCGCTCGCAATCCCCCAAAACGTGCAGACGATCAACGTCGCGACCGCAAGCGAAGCCGGCACGCGGCGGAACGCGAGCTGGATCGAGTAGAACATCTTGTCGACCAGCGCGCCGCGCTCCATCACGTAGCCCATCAGCACGAACAGCGGGATCGAGATCAGGACGTCGTTGGTCATGGCGCCATAGGTGCGCTCAACCATCAAATCGAACACGCGATTGTCGGCCCAGGAATGCGCCGGGTCATAGAACGCGATGTAGCCAAAAAATATGCCCAGGCCCATCAGCGTGAACGCTGTCGGGAAGCCCATCATGATCACGACCACGATGAGCGCGAGCATCAGGAGCCCGAGTGCCGGATCGCTCATGTGTTCAGGTCCCCGCCCATACCGCGCTGGCGCGCACTCTCGTCGATCTCATGCGCCCGCTCGATCGCGATCTTGCGCGACTCCTCATCGACATATTCGCTGCCCGCAAGCTGCTGCTCGATGACATCGATCTCGGCGACGTCCTTCAGTCGGCCGGGCCATTCTCCGGTTTGCAGGCAGACGACGCAACGCACGATCTCGGCGACGCCTTGCAGCATCACCAGCGCGCCGGCTATGGGGATCATGGATTTGAAGTGATAAACCGGCGGCCCATCTGCCGTCACATTCGAATGCTCCGCGATCCGCCACGAGTCGGCGGCGTAGTCAAAGCCGGCGTATATAAGGGCGGCGATACCGGGAATAAAAAAAACCGCATACAGCATGATGTCCAGCCCCGCCTGCATGCGCGGTCGCATCGAGCTGTAAAGGAAGTCGCCGCGGACATGGGCGTTCTGCGCCAACGTGTAGGCGCCGCACAGCATGAATGCGGTTCCGTACAGCATGTTGTCAGCATCGAATATCCACGCCGTCGGCATGTTCATGATGTAGCGCTTGAACACTTCGACGCAGACGACGGCCATCAGCAAAATGATCAGCCAGGCCGCGGCCTTGCCGCACCACGTGCTGATTTCGTCAATGATAAGCAGGAATTTTTGGACCGTCATTGGTCGCCGCCGATTAGTCCGAGGAAAAAATCAAATGACAAAGCACCACCCGGTCATGGTCCCGAACGGTGCTTTGCCGGTTCAATATGCCGTCAGGCCTTCTTCGCTGTGCCTTTTGGCCCGAAGTAGTAATCGAACGCCATCTTGCGGTTGACGATGGTGTCCTGTTCCCATTGCGTCGCCCGCCGGGCAAACGCGATCTGCGATTCGACGATTTCCTTGAACAGCGGATTTTCCGCCGATTTTTTCTTGACGATCTCGTCGTAGATCTCGAGCTGCGCCTTGAGAATGGAATCCGGCGTTTTGTAGAACTTCACCTTGTCCTTGGTCTGCAACTCGATATAGTCCTGAGAATAACGGTCGATTGCCTTCCATTGCATCTCTTGCGAAGCGGCGCTGACCGCATTGGCAATGATCGCCTTCATCTTGTCCGGCAGCGAGTCGTACCTGGTCTTATTGAAGGTGATCTCGAGCTGCTCGGCGTTCTGGTGGTAGCTCTGCAGCATGCAGACCTTGGAGACGTCGGCGAAGCCAAGCAGGCGGTCCGACGAGGCGTTGTTGAACTCGGCCGCGTCGAGCAGGCCGCGATCCATCGCCGACACGATCTCGCCGCCCGGCAGCGCGTTGACCGCGGCGCCCATGGCGGTGAACATATCGATTGAAATACCTACTGTTCGATATTTGAGGCCCTTGAGATCGTCGGCGCTGGTGACCGGTTTCTTGAACCACCCGAGCGGCTGCGTCGCCATCGGTCCATACGGGAACGACACGACGTTGAGGCCGACCGAGGCATACAGTTTGGCGAGAAGCTCCTTGCCGCCGCCCCACCTGTGCCAGGCGAGCAGCATGTTGGCGTCCATCGCGTAGCCCGGACCCGAGCCCCACAGCGCCAGCGCGTTCTGCTTGCCGTAGTGGTAGACCAGCACGCCATGGCCGCCGTCGAGCGTGCCTTTCGACACGGCATCGATCAGCCCGAACGCGGGCACCACGGCGCCGGCGGGAAGCACCTCGATCTTGAGGTCGCCGCCGGTCATGTCGTTGACCGTTTTGGCGTAGTCGAGCGCGTATTCGTGGAAGATATCCTTCGACGGCCAAGTGCTCTGAAAGCGCATGCTGATCGGGCCCTGGGCACTGACAACGGCGGGGGCGGCAACCGTCGAAACGGCCCCCGCCGCAGCCACTTTCAAGAAGCGGCGGCGCGTCGTGGTTTTGTGTTTGGTTGGTGTCGTCATGGTTTCTCTCCCCGTTTTTGAGGTCGATCCCTGGTGGATGGCCTCTTGTTTTATTGGCAAAGACAAGGGCTCGCGCCGACGTTTAGCAAGCATGTTCAGGATGATGCGACGCTTCGACGCGGCCGGCATTCCAGCAAGGTAACAACCTAATCCTATCTTTATTCCCGCCGTACCAGGAAGCGCCGACGACCGCTGCCCGGGCGACGGAGTCGTGAAGCGACGTTAGAC
>DASSGM010000060.1:0-8499 GCA_035693465.1 Bradyrhizobium sp.
CGGCGCCGCACTCAAAATATGCTCAATTTACCCCGTAACTGGCGAATTCCTTAGCAATATTCGGGTCCATGGCCTTGGCATTGGTGATATCCAGTTCACCCTCCGAGACCGCCCCGCTGCGCTGCTTGGCGAGGCCACGTCCGTACAGTGAGGACGTCAATCTCGGATTGATCTTCAGGGCGGCGTCGAAATCGGCAATCGCATTTTTGGTCTGCCCGCTCTTCAGGTTGACGAGTCCGCGGCTGTCGAGGGCATCAACGAAGTTTGGCCGTAAACGAAGCGCCTCGTTGCAATCCTTCAATGCCGCCTTCAGATCGCCGATCACGGTGCGTGCCCAGCAGCGATTGTTGTAGGCCTCCACGTCCTTGGGGTTCAGCCTGATCGAGCTATCGAAGTCCTTGATGGCAAGGTTATACGCCCCCTTGCTGGCATAGACCTGTCCGCGCCGATAGAGCGCGCTGGCGTCGTCGGGATTGTCGGCGAGCTTGGCGGTCAGACTCTTGATGAGAGGATCGTCGGCAAGCGCCGCCGGCGTCGATCCGTCATTCTTGTCCGCCGGCTTCTCCGCCGGCTTGTCGGGAGGAGGAATCGAGACCTCGACCGGCTTTGGTGGTGGCGGCAGCGGTTCAGGGCGCGGCGGCGGCGGCGGTTCGGAGGGTGGGGGAAGCGTCGCCACCGGACCGGGAGCCGAAGGCCGCGTTCCGCCCGCACCCGGGATAAACGAAAAATCCTCGGCCAGCGACGACGATATCCACGGTACCTGCTCGCTGCGGGATGCGCGGGTGACGCCGACCCGGGTCCGGTTGAGCGTCTCTTCGGCCATCAGGTCCGGAACCCGGATTTCCTTCAGCAACTCCTGCACGAACAGGCTGCGATCGCGGCCATTGTCGGAGATGACGGAGGAGAGCGCCGCCGAATACATTACCAGCGTTCCGTTCGGCGCAATCACCGGCGCCAGGCCTGCGGAAAAACTGCGGAAGCGGCGCTCGAACGGGTTCCGCCTGGAGGCATCGATCAAGGCGATCTTGACGCCTGCGCCGCGGCTGTTGATTTCGCCCAGTACCGTCTCCAGGCTGAACCCATCGCGGCGAACATCCGCTTCGGTCCAGATCTGCGCGTCAACCGGGATCATGTAGCTTTGACGGCTGGACTGGACGCCAAATCCGCTAAAGAAGATCAGTACGACGGAGCCGGGCTTGATGCGTCCGTAGAGACGCTCAAAGGCGCGGTGCATCGCGTCACCGGTCAGGTTTTCTCCGATCTCAACGTTGAAGCCGTCGCGCTTGAATTCTTCGGCGACGTCACGGGCGTCGTTGATCGGCTCTTTCAGCGGCGCCTCGGCGTCAGGATATTTTGCGTTGCCGATCACAAGCGCAAATCGATCGGCGCCCGCAGCGGCGGACGGGACGATCGGGGCGACCGACAGCAGAAAGATCACAAAGAGGGCGAGGCGAACTATCATTCCACGGCGGTCCAACCAACAGGGCGCCGATTCCAGCTTGCGCCTCGGCGACCTTACTCTACGAAAACCGCATTATCAAACCGGGTCGGCAAGCCCTGTCAACTGTTTGCAAAGCCGCCGGTAATCGCGACAATTCACCGCAATAAAACTGAGACGCAAGGCAAAGCGGTTCCCTCGCGGGCAGCAGCCTGTGACGCCTCTCACATAGGAAAAAGGGGCTACCGAAATCTGGACGGCGAGGCAAGTTTGACCTTTGCGGATGACGGTGGCCTGGTGCTGACATCGGCCATCCGCGTACCCTGAAGAAAGTGAAGCCATGGGAAACGCCTACGAAATATATGCCATCCGCTATGCGACGATGTCGCCGCGCACACCCCACATGAATCATCTGCTGCCGGATCCGCACGAGACCGCGGCGCAAGACCTCGATTATTTCGTCTGGCTGATCAGAGGCTCCGGTCGCGATATTCTGGTCGACACCGGGTTCAATGCTGCGGAGGCGCGCTTGCGAGACCGCAAGCTGACGCTTAATCCGGTCGAGGCGCTGGCGCGCTTCGGCGTCCGCGCCGAAGAAATCAGGGATGTCGTGGTCACCCATCTGCACTATGACCACGCCGGCAATCTCGACCTGTTTCCCAATGCGCGATTTCATCTGCAGGACCGCGAGATGAGCTACGCCACCGGGCGGTGCATGTGCCATGGCGTGCTGCGTCATCCTTTTTCAGTGGAGCATGTCACGCTGATGGTCCGCCACGTCTTCAGCGAGCGGGTGATCTTTCACGCCGGCGACGGCGAGGTGGCGCCTGGCGTGACGCTGCATCGCGTCGGCGGCCATTCCGATGGCCTACAGGTGGTGCGGGTTGAGACCGCGCGGGGCCCGGTTGTGCTGGCGTCGGACGCTTCGCACTATTACGCCAACATGCATCGCAAGAGCCCGTTTCCGATTCTCTATAACCTCGGCGACATGTTCGAGGGTTGGAACATCGTGGCGCGTCTGGCCGGCCATGCCGACCGCGTCATCCCCGGGCACGATCCGATCGTGACCGAGATCTATCCGCGCGCCGGCGATCAGGTCGATGCCTATGCATTGCATCTGCAGCCGTCTCGCTCGTTTTTGGAATAAACCCGCGCTCGTCATTCCGGGGCGCCGCGAAGCGAAGAACCCGGAATCCGTAACCACCATGGGGAGCATGGATTCCGGGCCGGCGTCTCACGCCGCATCCCGGAACGAGTAGTATTGAGGTAGGGCGCTCCTCTCGGCAAAAGTCGTCATGGCCGGGCTTGTCCCGGCTATCCACGTCTTCCTTCTCGTTATCCCCGCAGCAAGAACGTGGATGCCCGGCACAAGGCCGGGCATGACGAAATCAATTTCAATACGCGCCTGTCTTGTCCGCGTCCCTGCTGGTCTGAACGAGACCAAGACTTTTCTCGATCTTGCCAAGCACAAGCGCAAAATCCTTGCGCTCCTGTGCGGAGAGGCAAGACAGGATCTCCTGCTCCTTGCGTCTTAGCCGCGGGATCAGCTCCTCGTACAGCGCCTTGCCCTTTCGGGTCATGCGCAGCCGGAACTCGCGACGATCGTCTTCATTCTCGACGCGTTCCACCAGTTGCCGCGTCATCAGCGCGGTTACCGCGCGGCTGATGGTGGATTTGTGGGTGCGGGTGCAATGCGCAATGTATTGCGCGCTGCACGCATCGTCGCGGAAGCCGAGCGTCGCCAGCACGCGCCACTCCGGAATGTCGAGCCCGTAGCGTTCCTGATATTCGCCGGACAACGCGGCCGAAACCTCGGTCGCCAGCCGGTTCAGCCGGAATGGCACAAACCTGAACAGGTCGAGCCTGGGGCCCTTGGTGGCCGCGTTGTCTGCACGCCAACCGGCGGCTCCCTGGTCTGAAAACGCCTTTGGCAAAAATCGCTCCAATTTGAGTTGACGCCGCAACGTCAGAGGCGTTTAGATAGTTGCAGATGCGACTATCTTAGCGGGAACCAGGTCCCTTGGCCAGAGCAAGGTAAGTGCATGGCGCAGTCCAAAATCCAGTTCGGCTACCGCCGCCACCCCGATCAGGATCGCACTGGCGCCGATCCTGCCGAGTATCTCGTTGTCGTGGTGGGCGCCGGGCCGGTCGGGCTGTCGCTTGCGATCGATCTGGCGCAGCGGGGTCAATCGGTTGTGCTGCTCGATGATGCCGACCGCATCGGCGAGGGGTCGCGCGCGATCTGTTTTTCCAAACGCTCTCTGGAGTACTGGGATCGGCTCGGCGTTGGTGACCGCATGGTGGATAAGGGCGTGGTGTGGAGCGTCGGCAAGATTTTTCACGGTGCGTCGCTGCTTTATCAATTCAACCTGCTGCCGGAACAGGGGCACAAGCGCCCCGCCTTCATTAACCTGCAGCAATTCCATGCCGAAGCCTATCTTGTGGACCGCCTGCAGCAGTTGTCCGCGATCGACCTGCGCTGGCGCAACAAGGTGATCGCCCTAGAACAGCGCAACGACAATGTATTGCTGACCGTCGAGACTCCCGATGGTCCGTATCGGATGCGGGCGAACTATGTCGTGGCCTGCGACGGCGCGCGGTCGTCGCTACGGCAAATGGTAGGCGCGGAATTCACAGGGCAGGTGTTCGAGGATCAGTTTCTGATCGCCGACGTCAAGATGACGGCGGAATTCCCAACCGAACGCTGGTTCTGGTTCGACCCGCCATTTCATGCCGGCCGTTCCGCACTGTTGCACAAGCAGCCGGACGAGGTCTGGCGCATCGATCTGCAGCTCAGTCGATTTGCCGATCCAGCGCTCGAGAAGCTGCCGGAGAACGTCCGGCCGCGCATCGCACGCATGCTCGGGCATGACAAATTCGATTTCGAATGGATCTCGCTTTACAAATTCCAGTGCCGCCGGATGGACAGGTTCGTCCATGGCCGGGTGATCTTTGCCGGCGACGCGGCGCACCAGGTCTCGCCGTTCGGCGCACGCGGCGCCAATTCGGGCTTGGAGGATGCGGAAAATCTCGCCTGGAAGCTCGATCGCGTGCTGCGGAAAACATCGCCGCAAAGTCTGCTGGAGAGCTATCATATCGAGCGAAGTGGGGCGGCGGATGAGAACATCCGCGAATCGACCCGCTCGACCGATTTCATGGCGCCCAACTCCCATCAGGAAGCGCGCTTGCGCAAGGCCGTGCTTTCGCTCGCCAAGGAAACCGAGTTCGGCAAGCGCATGGTCAATGCGGGGCGGCTCTCGGTGCCTTCGGTCTACGACACGCCCTTGTCGAGCCCGGACAACGATCCGTGGCGCGGCGGCCCGCGGCCGGGCGTTTCCATGCTTGACGCGCCGATTGCCGCGCGCGGCGGCACTTCCACCTATCTGACCGATGCGTTCATCAAGGCGGGAACGCGGTTCACGCTGCTGGAGTTTGCCAACGGCGCGGCAGTCGATTCTGCCGAAGGCTTAGGGGTGATCCGCATCGGCGGTCATGACGGTTTTTCCGATTGCGAAGGTTTGATCCGCTCACGCTACGATGCCGAGCCGGGCACGGCCTACCTGTTGCGGCCTGACGGCTATGTTGCCGCCCGCTTCCGGCAGCCGACACGATCGGCCATCGACGCCGCGCTGGCGCGCGCGACCGGCACCAACTGAGGTTTCCGATCATGGCATTGTCCACCAGCTCAAACTTTGCCAAGCCGGACGACGCGTTTCGCGCTGTCGTCGAGGCCCATCGCGGATTGAATGACGAACAGAGCGCCGATCTCGATGCCGCGCTGGTCCTGATCCTGGCCAACCATATCGGCGATCTCGAGGTGCTGCGGGAGGCGATCGCATTGGCGCAGCGGCGGATGCTGGCTGTCGACCAGCAACAGCAGCAGCAACAACAACAATAACAGAGGGAATCGAATTGATGGTCGCCAAGGGTTTCGCATCCACCTCGGACATGGCGGAGAAGAAGGTCACCTTTTCCGAGATCGGCACCGATCTCTACGCCTTCACCGCCGAAGGCGATCCCAATTCCGCGGTGATCGTCGGCGGCGACGGCTGCCTGGTGTTCGACGCGCAGGCGACGCCGGCGATGGCCAGCAAGGTGATCGAGCGGGTGCGCAGCGTCACCGACAAACCGATCAAATATGTGGTGCTGTCGCATTATCACGCTGTGCGCGTGCTCGGCGCCTCGGCCTACAAGGCGCAAGGCATTATTGCGTCGCAGGAGACATACCGGCTGATCGAGGAGCGCGGCCAGCAGGACTGGGATTCGGAATACGGCCGCTTTCCACGCCTGTTTCAGGATGCCCAAAGCATCCCCGGCCTGACCTGGCCGACGCTGACCTTCGAAGGTGAGATGTCGATCTATCTCGGAAAGCGCGAGGTGCAGCTGATGCAGCTTGGCGCCGGACATACCTCCGGCGATATCGTGGCATGGGTACCGGACGCCGAAGTGATGTTTTCCGGCGACCTGATCGAATACCATTCGGCCTGCTATTGCGGGGACGCGCATTTGCGCGAATGGCCGGCGACGCTGAGCGAAATTCGCGCCTTCGATCCCAAGGCAATCGCGCCCGGGCGCGGTGATGCGCTGAAGGGCGTTGCGACCGGACGCGAAGCCATCGCGATGACGCGCGATTTTGTCACGACGCTGTATGGCGCGGCGGAGGCAGCCGTCGCGAAAGGCCGCAACCTCAAGGAGACGATGGCGGCAACGCGCGAAGTGATGGACCCGAAGTTTTCAAGTTTTGCGATATACGAACACTGCCTGCCGTTCAATGTCTCGCGCGCATTCGATGAAGCCTCAGGAATCGATGATCCCGTGATCTGGACCGCCGAACGTGACCTTCAAATGTGGGCTGCCCTGCAAGGAGGATGACCATGAATATCACCACGTCTCCCGACGCCGTCAGCCGGACCTCCGTCAATATCGCGCCGGGTTACATGTCCGGCTTCGGCAACAGCTTTGAGACCGAGGCGCTGCCCGGCGCGCTACCGATGGGACGCAATTCGCCGCAGCGTTGCGCCTATGGGCTCTATGCCGAACAGCTGTCGGGCTCGCCCTTCACGGCGCCGCGCGGCAGCAACGAACGCTCGTGGCTATACCGGATCCGGCCGTCGGTGAAACATTCCGGGCGTTTTGCCAAGATCGATGCCGGGCTGTGGCGCAGCGCGCCGTGCCACGAGGTCGACTGGGCGATCGCGCAGTTGCGCTGGGATCCGGCGCCGATCCCGAAGCAGGAGATGACGTTCCTGCAGGGCGTGCAGACCATGACCACGGCGGGAGACGTCAACACGCAAGCAGGCATGGCCGCGCACATCTTCCTCATCACCAAGTCGATGGTCGATCAGCATTTCTGCAATGCCGATGGCGAGATGCTGTTCGTGCCGCAGCAAGGCAATCTGCGCTTTGTCACCGAGTTCGGCCGCATCGATGCCGAGCCCGGCGAGATCGTTGTGATTCCGCGCGGCGTCAAATTCCGCGTCGAGATTCCGTCCGGCCCCGCGCGCGGTTACATCTGCGAAAATTACGGCGGGGCCTTCGCGCTACCGGAGCGCGGGCCGATCGGCGCCAATTGCCTGGCCAATTCGCGCGATTTCCTGACCCCGGTTGCGGCGTATGAAGACAAGGACACGTCGAGCGAATTGTTCGTGAAATGGGGTGGACAGCTGTTCGCGACCAAATTGCCGCATTCGCCTGTTGACGTGGTGGCCTGGCATGGCAACTACGCGCCGTATAAATACGATCTGCGCACCTTCTCCCCGGTCGGCGCGATCGGTTTCGATCATCCTGATCCCTCGATCTTCACCGTGCTGACGTCACCGTCGGAGACCGCGGGTACCGCGAACATCGATTTTGTCATCTTTCCGGAGCGCTGGGCGGTGGCGGAAAACACCTTCCGTCCGCCTTGGTACCACATGAACATCATGTCGGAGTTCATGGGCCTGATCTACGGCGTTTACGATGCGAAGCCGCAGGGGTTCACGCCGGGCGGCATCAGCTTGCACAATTGCATGCTGCCGCATGGCCCGGACCGCGAGGCCTTCGATCACGCCAGCAATTCTGAACTGAAGCCGGTGAAGCTGACCGGCACCATGGCGTTCATGTTCGAGACCCGATATCCGCAGCACGTCACCGCGCACGCGGCCAACTCCCCGACGCTGCAGGACGACTACGCCGATTGCTGGAAGGGACTGGAAAAGCGGTTCGATCCGAACAGGCGGTAGTTAGCATCGAACGACTCTTCTCCGTTATTGCGAGCCAACGGGTCGCGCGAATGCGCGCCCGATGACAGGCTCCGCGAAGCAATCCGGAGTGAGGGAAGTAAGACTGGATTGCTTCGTCGCTTTGGCTCCTCGCAATGACGGGGTGGGTTCAACGCTCTTCTGGCGGAATATCCCGAATACGCGCCGAAAGCGCCGTGATATCGTCGTCACTATAAGACAGATTCACCCGCTTGTCCGACGGCGGCCGCTTCGAAGCCGAAAGTCCAGGCCGCCACTCGTTGGCCGGCCGGATTGGCCGCGGCACAAAACCGCCGCCGCAGTTCGGGCAGACGTTATAAAGCCTGTTCTCGGCGCAGTCCGCACAGAACGTGCACTCGTAAGAGCAGATGCGCGCTTCCATCGAATTCGGCGGCAGGTCCTTGTCGCAATATTCGCAGTTCGGACGGAGTTGCAGCGCCATGATGGTCTCGCGATCTCTGGGCAAAGGCGAATCATCGCAAAACAAACGCCTGAGGCGAATGACGAATCTCCCTCGATTTCGGACGCGCCATCCAGGTTGACTTGGTGTTGTCTTTCCGGGCTCGCTCGTTTCACTCGCGCCCGGAATGACGGCGGCATAAATCTGCAGTATTTCAGACGCGGCTTTAGCGCGCCAACTCCTTGAGCGGCAGCTTCGAGCTCTCCTTCAACCGGTCGAGCACGATCGAGGAGCGCACATGCGCCACGCTCTGGTGCGGCATCAGCACGTTATTGACGATGTCGGAGAGGCTTTTGAGGTCGCGCAGCACCGCTTTCAGGAGATAATCGGCATCCCCGGTCAGCGAATAGGCTTCCTGGATG
>DASSGM010000061.1:0-5442 GCA_035693465.1 Bradyrhizobium sp.
GTTCGTCGGACGGGGGTAACGCCTCTTTCGTCGTCCCCGCGAACGCGGGGACCCCATACGCCGTGTCGGTTATGATACGGAAAGTGGTAGTGATCTTTGGGCGTCCTGCCGCAATAATTGCTGCCTGGGGTTATGGGTCCCCGCGTTCGCGGGGACGACCACCTGGGAATGCGGGCGGCGGGGGGAATCATGCTTCAACTGCAATCGGCGTTCGGCGTATTCGCGTTGCTGGCGCTCGCATGGACATTTGGCGAGAACCGCCGCGCGGTCTCGCTCAGGCAGGCGGCCGTCGGCTTGGCCGTCACCCTTCTCACCGCCGTCGCATTGATAAAACTGCCGTTCGTCACGCACGCGTTCGGCGTCATCAATGACGCGGTTGGCGCAATTTCTTCGGCCTCGCGCGCCGGGACGGCATTCGTGTTCGGCTATCTCGGCGGCGGCGCGCTGCCGTTTGAGCTCAAGGCTCCCGGCGCGGATTTCGTTCTCGCGTTCCAGGCGCTGCCGATCGTGCTCGTGATGAGCGTGCTCACCACGCTGCTGTTCTACTGGCGCATTCTTCCGCCCGTGGTGCGCGGCATGGCGTGGCTGTTGGAACGCACGCTCGGCGTCGGCGGCGCAGTCGGGCTTTCGACCGCCGCCAATATCTTTCTCGGGATGGTGGAAGCGCCGCTGTTCATCCGGCCCTATCTCGCGCAGCTGACGCGCAGCGAATTGTTCCTGGTGATGACCGGCGGCATGGCGGGGATCGCCGGCACCGTGCTGGTGCTCTACGCCACATTGCTGGCGCCGTTGATTCCGGATGCGGCGGCGCATTTTGTCATTGCCTCGGTGCTGGGCGCGCCGGCGGCGATTCTCGTCAGCCTGATCATGGTGCCCGAGACCGGCGACAAGCGCACCGGCGGGGCGTTGGAAGATCCCGACCTGCAGGCGTCCTCGACCATGGATGCGATCGTCAAGGGCACCACCGCAGGTCTTGAACTCCTGCTCAACATCATCGCGACGCTGATCGTGCTGGTGGCGCTGGTGTATCTCGCCAACGCGATCCTGGGGCTATTGCCCAATGTCGGCGGCGCCGGAATTTCATTGCAGCGGATGCTCGGTTACGCCATGGCGCCGGTGTGCTGGCTGATGGGCGTGCCGTGGCCGCAGGCGATCACGGCCGGCAGCCTGATGGGGGTCAAAACCGTGCTCAACGAGCTGATCGCCTATGTCGATCTGTCCAAACTCGGCCCCGACGCGCTCGACTCCCGCTCCAGGCTGATCATGCTCTATGCGATGTGCGGCTTTGCCAATTTCGGCAGCCTCGGCATCATGATCGGCGGCCTTGGCACCATGGCGCCAGAGCGCCGCGACGAGATCAATTCGCTCGGATTGAAATCGATCGTCTCGGGCACGCTGACGACCTGCCTGATGGGCGCGATCGTGGGGGTGCTGACGTGACGTTTCCTCCGTCATTCCGGGCATGCGAAGCATGATTTGCAACTATGCGCGCTACACGGAACCGTGGTCAAAGCGTGATCATGTTATGGGTTCTTCGAATCTAGAGATGGTCACTTTTGATTCTCAGTCAACTGTAGGTAGTGGGTCAGTTTGATTGGGCAAAGGATGAAAGTCATAATTAGTTCTGGGTAGTGCCTCACTTTGAATATTTTGCCATCCGTTCGATTTGTTCAGGCGCCAAATCCATTGGCGTCAGGCGGCCATACACTTGAACGTCAACTTTGACGGTCGAAGACTTTTCATCCACTTCTTTCACTTCGCCGCAAAAGCCGGTGAACGGGCCATCCACGACTCGAACGAGTTGACCTTCGCGAGGGTGATAGGTTTTCATGCAACCTCCAGTTTCTTGTAGGGGCCGCGCTTCCCCGGTTTTGGCTCGGCAGCCTCTACAATAGCGGCATGATGCGGAAATTTCAAAGTGAGGCACTACCCAACTGTAGGTGTTCGTTTGGCGGAACAACCTCATTGAACCGCTCCGGATCGCCGTGGTTGTATGCGCTCGTAAGCCAAACCATGGGAGGGAAAATTGAAAAAGACTCTTTCGGTTATTGCCATCGCGATATTGGCCCTTTCGTTCTCGATTTCCGCCAATGCGGTTACCAAAAAGGGCGACGGGGTCACCGCTGCTGGCGTTGGCATGCACCAGCCCAAAAAAGCTGTTTATCAGAAGCGGCTGCGCACTATTTGCGGGGCCCGCTCCAAGATGTCCGGGGCTTGCTGACCTGACGTATCAAGGGCCGCCTCAGTTGGCGGCCTCATGTCAATGGCCGGTGACCGGGGACCAGTACCCGACCACCGCAAGCACGGCGATGGCGCGCAGCCAATCAATATCTTCGCGATAATCGCGCCTCACAATCGCTATGCCGCCCTTGTCCGGGCACACCTTCGGCACGTGTTGAGGCGCGCGCGCATCACGTCGTCAGTTCGACCGTCTTGAATTCCGCGGGAAGAATCACTTCAAGCAATTCGACATCGTCCGAATAGTCCAGGATCATGTGCTTGATCCGCGGCGGCTGCGTCCAGCTGCTGCCCTGTTTCATCAGGGTCTCGCCCTGCCCTTCCATGTAGGTTTTGACCCAGCCCTTCAGGACATACACCATCTGAAAGTCGATGTCGTGGAAATGCAGTTTTGAAACTTCCGCCGGATTGCAGGGCCCGACAAGCCGGATCACATGCGCCTGCGCCAGGCCGTGGGTGGCCTCGCCAATGCCGAGATCGCGGTATTTCGCGTAACGACGCAACCCGTCGGCTTTAAAGTCCTCGTCGCGATAATGGCTGATGGCGATGCGCTGTTTCGGACGAGCGCGTTTTGGCGTCGGTACGCCGCGCGCCTTGCTCTTGAGTTTGTTCCGGGCGGTGGATTTGGCGGGGGTCCGGCGCGGCGGCGATTTTTTCTGGGTGGCGGTGCGGACTGCGGCCCGTGATGTCGGCTTCTGCTTGGCCATCGACGTTCTCCCTTTCTCTTGTTGCGGGAAAACGTTAGCACGAATCGCGCTTCGTAGGTGGGCTAAGCGACAGCAAGCCCACGCTGATGCATCGACCGGATCAGTGTAGCCGGAAAACGCCGTCGACGGCGCGCAGTTCGGCAGGCTTGATCAGCCTGGAGTGCGCAACGGTGACGGAGAACAGCGGGCCTTCGAGCTTTTGCTGCCAGAACACGAGAAAATCCTTCAGCGCCGGGAAATTCGGAAACAGGTCGTAGTTCTGCCAGACATAAGTTTGCAACAGCGAGGGATGATCCGGCATCCGATACAGAATTTGCGCCGTCGTCAGCCCGTAACCAAGCACCTGTTTCCGGAAATCCTCGGAAACCCCAACCCGCGAGACCATGCCAACCTCCACCGCTGGAGCGCATTTTCCAAAATGGCCGCCGACCTGGGAGCCACTCGGGTGGAGATGCGCTCACATCAGAAATGTGACGCACGATACCAACCCATCACAAGCCTAAATGTTTAATGAATTGTTGAAATTTCTTGCGCTGGCAGCACCTTACCGCAGGTGCTAATGGCGGGCTCCCGACCTCTTTCGCCTGATTAAGGATGCTGAACAAAATTGGCAGCCGTCATATTTGAGTGCCAATTTTTCTGCTAAGACCCCTTGTCCCCGAAACAAGACTGGCCTATGTCCACGTCGCCCGTGCTGGCACTCGCTGGCATGGAGTGCTAATTCTAGTTGATTCCAAAACATCTTCAAAAGCTTAGGAGGACTGCATGAAATTCCGTCCGCTTCACGACCGCGTTGTGGTCAAGCGCATCGACGCCGAGGAGAAGACAGCTGGCGGCATCATCATTCCGGACACTGCCAAGGAAAAGCCCTCGCAGGGCGAAATCACGGCGGTCGGACCGGGCGGCCGTGACGAAAATGGCAAGCTGATCCCGATCGATCTCAAGGTCGGCGACCGCGTGCTGTTCGGCAAATGGTCCGGTACCGAGGTCAAGATCGACGGCCAGGAGCTGCTGATCATGAAGGAGAGCGACATCATGGGTGTGCTCACCGACGTACCCGCCGCCAAGAAGAAGGCCGCGTAGGCCGCTGCACGCCCTCACCCTGAGGAGCGCCCGCAGGGCGCGTCTCGAAGGGTGAGAGAATTCGGCCTCATCCTTCGAGACGCGGACCAGTCCGCTCCTCCTGCGATAACGGCGCAGCCGCCACGCTGGGGATGAGGAGCAAAAGATCAACCTCAGGGAAAACAGATATGTCAGCTAAAGAAGTCAAATTTGGCGTCGATGCCCGCGATCGCATGCTGCGCGGCGTCGACATTCTCAACAACGCGGTCAAGGTGACGCTCGGCCCCAAGGGCCGCAACGTGGTGCTCGACAAGTCGTTCGGCGCACCGCGCATCACCAAGGACGGCGTTACCGTCGCCAAGGAAATCGAGCTTGACGACAAGTTCGAGAACATGGGCGCCCAGATGGTGCGCGAAGTGGCCTCCAAGGCGGCCGACGCTGCCGGCGACGGCACCACCACCGCGACCGTGCTGGCGGCTGCGATCGTCCGCGAAGGCGCCAAGTCGGTTGCCGCCGGCATGAACCCGATGGATCTGAAGCGCGGTATCGATCTGGCGGTCGACGCCGTGGTCGCCGACCTCGTCAAGAATTCCAAGAAGGTGACCTCGAACGACGAAATCGCCCAGGTCGGCACCATCTCAGCCAACGGCGACGCGGAAATCGGCAAGTTCCTTGCCGACGCCATGAAGAAGGTCGGCAATGAGGGCGTCATCACGGTTGAAGAAGCCAAGTCGCTCGAGACCGAGCTTGAGGTTGTCGAGGGCATGCAATTCGACCGCGGCTACATCTCGCCCTACTTCGTCACCAACGCCGACAAGATGCGCGTTGAGTTCGACGATGCCTACATCCTGATCAACGAGAAGAAGCTCTCGAACCTCAACGAGATGCTTCCGCTCCTGGAAGCCGTGGTGCAGACCGGCAAGCCGCTCGTCATCGTCGCCGAAGACGTCGAAGGCGAGGCGCTTGCCACCCTGGTCGTCAACCGTCTGCGCGGTGGGCTCAAGGTCGCGGCCGTCAAGGCTCCCGGCTTCGGCGACCGTCGCAAGGCGATGCTGCAGGACATTGCGATCCTGACCGGCGGTACGGCGATCTCGGAAGATCTCGGCATCAAGCTCGAGAACGTCACGCTGCAGATGCTGGGTCGCGCCAAGAAGGTGATGATCGACAAGGAGAACACCACCATCGTCAACGGCGCCGGCAAGAAGGCCGACATCGAGGCGCGTGTGGCGCAGATCAAGGCGCAGATCGAGGAAACCACCTCGGACTACGACCGTGAGAAGCTGCAGGAGCGTCTGGCCAAGCTCGCCGGCGGCGTCGCGGTGATCCGCGTCGGCGGCGCGACCGAAGTCGAGGTCAAGGAGCGCAAGGATCGCGTTGATGACGCGATGCATGCGACCCGTGCTGCGGTTGAAGAAGGCATCGTGCCGGGCGGCGG
>DASSGM010000062.1:0-10653 GCA_035693465.1 Bradyrhizobium sp.
TCGTTGATCGGCCCCAAAGATTGCAGCAGTTCCTCATAGGCGCAGTCGAGGAAGACGAAATCGCCGTTGTCGACCGTAAGGATCACGTCGGAATGCACGATCTCAAACCTGTCGTTCTTGCGGAATCCGGACAGGCATTGCGGATCCAGCGAGATCTTGATCTCGCGGGCACGCTCGTTGCCGTAGAATGTCGAGATGGTGCGAAACAGATCGCGATCGCGCACCAGCTTGACCATAACGTTGGCGCCCTCGCTGGTCTCGGTCATCGCGATGTCAAGATGCTGAACCCGCTGCGCGATGTCGGCCACGACTTTCGCGAGCTGCACTTTTCGATCCGCACGGCTGCCATCGGCGAACACCCGCACTGGCGCCTCGTACTTTCGAATGCGGTCGACCCGGCCGGCGAGATGGTATTCGGCGCCGAACGCGGTCTTCATGAACCCTTCAATGATCTCGCTGTCGGTGAACGTCTTCTTTTCAACGCGCTGGCGCGATGCGATCGCGGCAATTTCCGCCGATGCCAGTGGCGGCGAGACGACCGCGTCGAAAGCGATCGCAGCCAAAGCGGCTGCGAGTATCCGTCGAGCCTGTGAAGACCGGTCGCGAGCGCTCATTTGCGACGACGCTGCCGCAACCAGCCTGCGCGCGCAAGGCTCGATCCAGCACCTGCCGGTACAAGTTCCCGTGCCTGGCGCCGCCTTAGTTCCTCACGATCACGGTCGTACCGACGGAGACGCGGTTGTAGAGATCGGTTACGTCTTCGTTGGTCATGCGAAAGCAGCCGGACGATACCGCTTGGCCGATGGTCTCCGGCTCGTTGGAGCCGTGAATGCGATAAAGCGTCGAGCCCAGATACATGGCGCGGGCGCCGAGCGGGTTGTCGATGCCGCCTGCCATGTGGCGCGGCAGGTCGGGCCGCCGAGCCAGCATCTGCGAGGGTGGGGTCCAGCTCGGCCATTCCCTTTTCGCGGAGATGCGGTGGACGCCGGACCAGCGAAAGCCGTCGCGGCCGACACCGATGCCGTAGCGAAGCGCCTGACCCTGAGGCAGGACGAGGTACAGCCGCCGCTCGGCGGTGTCTATGTAAACGGTGCCGGGCTTGTAACGGCTTACAAAGCTCACCACCTCGCGCCGCGCCGAGCTTGTGCGGCCGAGGCCGAAAAAGGAACCGCCTCCCATGACATCGCGCATGTCGAAGCCTTGGGCTCGCGCGTGGTCAATGCCGGCCAGCAATGTCATCGCTGCAACCAGAAAAGCAAACCCCCGAGTCATTTGCATCCTCTTGAGAAAAAATCCGTTGGGCGGGAGAAAGGCCATAATTGGGGGAATTTCGCAAGCCACGGCAGCGTGAGCTGGTCATTTTCAGGGATTGGCGTTACCGAAATACACCATGCCGCGGCCATGACAGCGCGGGTTTCGACGAGTTGGCCGCGGGCACCGACCGTTCCCCGGCCATGGCAGCCTTGTTCCCGAAGCCTTTGACGAAACGCGCTGGGAATGATTGATCTTCAATCAGTGTCAAGAAACGACGCGAACGGGAGCGGAACGATGAATGGTGCGGAAAGTCTGGTGCGGACCTTGGTTGCGGGCGGCGTTGACGTCTGCTTCGCCAACCCCGGCACCTCCGAGATGCATTTTGTCGCTGCCCTTGACCGGGTCGAAGGCATGCGCTGCGTGCTCGGCCTGTTCGAAGGCGTGGTGACGGGTGCCGCGGACGGCTATTTCCGCATGAAGGGCACTCCGGCATCGACGCTGCTGCACCTCGGGCCCGGGCTCGCCAACGGCCTTGCCAATCTGCACAACGCCAAGAAGGCGAATTCCGGCATCGTCAATATCGTTGGCCAGCATGCGACCTACCACATCGAATACAATGCGCCGCTGACCTCCGATATCGAGGGCCTGGCGCGGCCGATGTCGGCATGGGTGCGCACCTCGCCGGATGCGAAGTCCGTCGCCAAGGACGGCGCGGCCGCCATTGCCGCGGCCAAAAGCGCCCCGCCGCAGATCGCAACCTTGGTCCTGCCCGCCGACACCGCGTGGAACGAGGCCGACGGCATTGCGCGGGTTCCCGTTGAATCGCAGCGCGCGAATTATTCCTCGCAGGCCGTCGAGACCGCGGCCAAGGTCCTGCGCGGCGGCGAGCCGACGCTGCTGCTGCTCACCGGCAGCGCGTTGACAGAGCGAGGGCTGGCGCTGGCCGCGCAAGTCGCCGGCAAGACCGGCTGCAAGGTGATGGGCCAGACCTACAATCCGCGAATGGCGCGTGGGCGCGGACGCTTCTCGATCGACCGCATTCCCTATGTGATCGAGCAGGCGCTGCCGATCCTGAAAGATTTTCGCCACATCATTCTGGTTGAAACCAACGATCCCGTGGCGTTCTTCGCCTACCCAAACAAGCCGAGCCTGTTGAAGCCGGAGGGCTGCGAGGTCCATCGCATGACGTCAGGCGGAGAAAATTCGGTCGCGGCGCTGGAAGCGCTGGCGTCCGCAGTGGGTGCCAAGCCGGCGGACGCCAAGCCGCAGCCCCTGGTCGAGATTGCAAAACCAACCGGCGCGCTGACCCATGCCGCGATCGCGCAGGCGGTCGCCATGGCGATTCCGGAAAATGCCATCGTGGTCGATGAATCAATCACCACCGGGCGCGGCTTCTTTCCGCCAACCGCGGCCGCCGCTCCGCACGACTGGCTGCAGAACATGGGCGGCTCGATCGGATTTTCGACGCCAGTCGCGACCGGAGCGGCGGTCGCATGTCCGGACCGCAAGGTGATCTGCATGGTCGGCGACGGCAGCGCGATGTACACGTTGCAGTCGCTGTGGACGCAGGCCCGCGAAAACCTCAACGTGACCACCATCGTGTTCGCCAATCGCATCTACCAGATCCTGCGGGGCGAATTCGACGGCGTCGGCGCCGGCGAGCCGGGACAGCGCGCGCTTGATATGCTGAAAATTGATCGCCCGGCGATCGACTGGGTCTCGCTCGCCAAGGGCATGGGCGTTCAGGGCCGCGCGGTCACTACCGCCGACGAATTCAACAAGGCTTTGGCGGAAGCTATTCCCGAAAAAGGGCCGCGGCTGATTGAAGTGCAGATTTAGAGGGCGACCAGGATTATTCGCGAGACGGAAATGCCGCGAAGCACGTTTTGTCGGAGACAACATGCAGACCGAGCTGAACAAGGTTGTAACGGCGCTCGCCGAGTTTTATGCGCACGAGACCTATTTGTTTGAGAAGGATCTCGGAGAGCGCACGCTGACCCACCGGTTGGCGGTGCATCTGGAGAAACACTTTCCGGGCTGGAAGGTCGATTGCGACTACAATAGATTGGGAGAACGCACGCTGCGGCTGCCGCATGGAACCATGGTCTCTACCGACGATCACTTCGCAAAATCGGTCTATCCCGATATCGTCGTGCACCAGCGCGAGATCCCCAACAACCTGCTCGCGATTGAAGTTCGGAAGGAAGCCAATCATCAGTCCCCGGAACATGACCAGCACAAGCTGCGCGCGCTGACCGATCCGCATCTATGGTTCGCCTACTGGATCGGCGTGTATCTTGTGTTGGGAAAGAGCAGCGTCGTATCCGAGGTGTATGCCGGCGGCGTGATCGACCAGCCGCTGTCCGCCTGGTTGGCCGGACGGCTGAAGGAAGCGGGGCTGGGCTAAACCTTGGAGATGTAGAGGCTAAAAATGAGAATAGAGCTCATACCATCGATCCCCGCGGCCATGCTTCTGTTGGGGAGCGCACCGCTGGCATTGCCAGCCCGCGCGCAAACTCCTTCCGCCGCATCGGTCGAGACTGCCTATCAAGCCATCTTCGCCGATCCCAAGGTCATCAAGACCTTTGAGGATATCAAAGCCGATGACGACACTGCACTGGCTGAGCAGAAGCGCATCACCGAAATCCCGGCGCCGCCATTCAAAGAAAAGGTCAGAGCCGAATATTATTTGAAACGGTTTCGGGAACTGGCCTTAAAGGACGCTTACATCGACACCGAAGGCAATGTGATCGGCCTGCGCAAGGGCAGCGGCGGTGGCAGGCCGAAGCTGGTGGTGTCGGCGCATCTCGACACGGTGTTTCCCGAAGGCACTGACGTTTCCGTGAAAGAGAAAGACGGCGTTATCCTGGCGCCGGGCATCGGCGACGACTCGCGCGGCCTCGCCGCGTTTCTGTCGCTGATCAAGTCTATCAATGCGAACGGGATCGCGACGGTGGGCGACGTGATGTTCGTCGGCACCGTCGGCGAAGAGGAACTCGGCAATCTCAGGGGCGTCAAAGCCCTGTTCCGCGACCATGCTGACATCGACGGCTTCATCTCGATCGACGGGCTTGGCATCACCAGGGTGGTCAATCAGGCGACTGGGAGCCATCGCTACGAAATGATTTTTACGGGCCCCGGCGGCCACAGTTTCCAGGAGTTCGGATTGCCGAGCGCGATCCATGCCATGGGCCGCGCGATTGCAAAAATCTCGGATCTGCAGACGCCGTCCGAGCCCAAGACCACGTTTACGGTCGGCACTGTTGGCGGGGGCACCTCCGTCAACGCCATCGCCGGCGAGGCCAGGATGGCGGTCGATATGCGCTCGAATTCGACCGAGGAACTGCTGAAACTCGAAGCCCGCCTGCTCGATCTCGTCAAGGAGGCGGTGGTGGAAGAAAACGCGCGCTGGAATTCCGACAAGATCACGGTCGAGATCAAGCTGATCGGCGACCGGCCCGCCGGCATCGTGGCGATGGATTCACCGATCGTTCAGGCCACGCAGCGCGCGGTGTCGGTGATCACCCGCGGCCCGCGCGTGACCTTTGCCGGCTCCAGCACCGATTCCAATCTGGCGATGTCGCTTGGCATTCCCGCCGTGACCATCGGCGGCGGCGGCGAGGGCGGCAATTGGCACTCGCGCAACGAGTGGTACAAGTCGGTCGATGCCTATTTCGGCCCCCAAAACGCGCTATTGGTTATCTTGATGCTGACCGGGCTCGATGGCGTGACCCAGCCAGCGCTACCGGTGAGGCAGGAGAGGTAGGGCATTAGCCTCACGGCGCCGTCTCTCCAGCGCTTCCAATTATGGGAACAAAGCCGCGATTATTCTGTTTGAACCTTCGGCCGCTGGGGGAGACTTACCTACCAGAGGCAATCTCCAGGAGGCTGCCATGACCCATTGGCACGATTCCATGGTGGACAGGCCGGAGACGGATGGTGCGGTCTACGCGGCGGGCTGGACGATTTCTGGCTTGGCAGTGCTTGGCACCATCGTTGCGGTTTGGATTCTCGGGATTTGATCCAGAACGAGTCTCGGCGCCGCTGGACGTGACGGCTTAAGGCCGTTCGCCCGTCAGCGCCGAGTAGCTCGAAACCCTCCTGCCCAAATCGGCTCTACTATCTCTGCAAGACCCGTTTGCCGCCGGTGATGAGCAATCCCAACCTGCGTCCGATCAAAAGTCCGAACAGGACAACCAGACACCAGACCGGAAAGAAAAACAGGGTCAGGATTCCGGCGTCCTCAGGTTCGGTTTGCAGCAACCATTTGACCACGCCAATCGGCGCGAACAAGCCGATCGCGCCTCCGGTCAGGCTGGTGAAGAAAACGACAAGCTTCTGAGGGGTCATCGGCAGGGATCCGGCAATCGTTCTGGCTTGGAATGATTGAAGATGAATTCGGCACGCGGCAGATCAAAAATGGTGGACGCACAAGGGATCGAACCTTGGACCTCTCCCGTGTGAAGGGAACGCTCTCCCGCTGAGCTATGCGTCCGGGATTTTCGCGCACGATCAAGGGCCGGTAAATCGGCGTCCGATCGCGCAATACACGTCGTCAGTCACGGCGATTTACGAAGTGCAGGCCCGCGGTGTCAAGCTGTCAGCGAAAAACCACGCCGAAGCATCAGCCCGGTTGCTGTTGGCGGGCGCGGGAGGCGTGGGATTGCAGCGCCCGGATGCGCTCGGCCAGCGTCCCGCCGCCATCGGAAGCGCCGCCGCTGGCAGTCGCGCCACTCGCTGCGATGCCACTGGCCGGTCGCGCCGCCATCGGCGGGATCGCCGGTTCCGTGGCCAGCATGGCCTCGATCGGCGAATTCGGACCCTCGAGCTGCATCGCGAGTTTTGCGACTTCGGCGGCGATATCGTTGATGCGTTCGCGCAGCAGCGCATTTTCCATGCGCTCGGTCGCCCATGAGCTTTCGGCCTGCTGCTGAATGGCGTTGATGTCGCGCTGCAGCTTGGTCCGTTCGTCACGCGCGATGCGGAGTTGTTCCTCAACCGCCGCTTTTTCGCACCGCAGTTTTTCGAACGCCGGCGACTTGCCGCCGCCGCCCAACGCGGCGATTTCATTGCGCAACTCGCCTGCCGTGCGTTCGGCGGCCTCATTGGCCTGGCGCAACTGCTTGTTCTCATAGTCGCGCTCGGCAAGCAGCTTGCCTTGGGTGGCAAGGCGGGCTTCCAGGTCGTTGACGCGGTTGCCAAGCATTTCGGCTTCCTTGACCTGGAGGATCAGCTGGCGATCGAGATCGGTGACGCGCTGGCTCAGATTTTCGACGCGGCTGCGCGCTTCGCCAAGCTCGTGTGTTGCCTGCTCGGATTCGCCGCGCTCCTGCTGGAGCCGCGCCTGGGTCGCGGCGAATTCCTTTTCGGCATCGGTGACGCGGTTCTTGAGCTCATCGATCTGGGCACGCACCGCAACCAGTTCGACCTGGCGGCTTTCGGCCATCATCGAACGGTCGGACAATTCGCCATTGAGTTTGGCAAGCTCGGTTTGCTTGTCCTTTAGCGCCTGCTCGGCGGTGCGCAGCGCTTCTGTCTTGGCGGTAAATTCCTCTTCGGTGGCGCGCAGCTGCTCCCTCATCGCCTTATCGCGCGCTTCCAGCGAAAAGATGGTGGCGTTCTTCTCGCCAAGCTCGAGCTTCATGCGGTTGATCGCATCGGATTTCTTGCCGAGCTCGGCCAGTTGACTGGTGGTTTTGCTCTTGAGTTGATCGACGCTCATCTCAAGCCGCCGCGCCGACATCGCGAATTCCGCGCGCAGTTGATCCTTGTCGGCCTGGATTTCGGCCATCGATAACGGCGTCGCCGCCTCCATGCGCTTGGTCGTCAGCCGCACCGCCCGGTTATGCACCAGCGGCACGATCATCAATCCGAACAGCATCGAGACCAGAAAACCGATCGCCAGATACATGATCGGTTCGACCATGGATGCTACTCCTCGCGAGAAATTTGTTGATCACAATGCCATGGGTAACAGGGTAAACGCCAGCCTAATGCCCCTTTTGCGTGAGCCTGTACCCTGGCGTTTGCTGGCTTTGGGAAATCCGCGCGGCGATCAGAACGGGTTCCAGGTCGCGCGCGGGGTATATTTGAGATAACCGATATTGGCGCCAAGGCGCAGGCCGAGGCCGGAGCGGATCGGCACCAGCACGATGCCGTTGGCGGTCAGCGCCGTCATCCCGAAGCCGCCGATGATATAGGCGGAGCCATCGATACCGACAAAGCGCTGGTAGATCGCATTGGTTGCGGGGAGATTGTAGACCAGCGTCATGGTCCGCGCACCGTCGCCGCCCCAGTCGAAGCCAACCGACGGCCCCTGCCAGTAGACGCGCAAATCGCCGGCATTCTTGGTGTAGAGCGTGCCTTCGCCGTATCTCAGTCCGGCGACAAAGGCGCCAGAACCTTCCTCGCCGAGGACATAGCCGTTCGGCAGGCCCCATTGGCTGACCGCGCGCTCGATCACCGAAGCGAGGCCGCGCGATACATTACCGAAAAACCGGTGTCCGGCGCTGACCAATTCGTCCGGTCCGAAGGTATTGGCGCTGGGCTGTTGCTGCGGCGGAGGCAGTTGCGGCGGCGGCGCTTGCTGAGAGGAAGCAGGCACGGTCCAGCACAGCAGCGCGGCGAGCGTCACCGCGGCAAGGCGTGATGCGAAATACATAAAGAACCCCTGGTATCGAAAATCCTGACCGCCGCCTTAACCTGATGCCAACAAGCACCGCTTTAGGTTGCGTCCAGGTGTCCCCCGACTCGGGTGTTATCGTTACCAACTATGACGGCACAGCGGCAGGAAAGAAACGGTAGTCGCTCCGGAATGGAATTTCGCCCCGGAATGGCCTTTATCCTTTTGCTGGCAAGCCTTGGCTCGCAGGCGTTCCCGCAATTGCCCGCCCGCGCCGCGACGACGGAGCGGGTGGTCGTAAACCGCTATTCGGGTGTCGCGATCGAGGGTTTCGACCCTGTCGCTTACTTCGTCGAGGCCCGTCCCCTGGTCGGTCGGCCGGAATTCGAGGCCTCCGATGCCGGCGCGGTCTGGCGCTTCCGCAATGAGGGCAATCGCGCGTCCTTTGTCGCCCACCCCGATATCTACGGTCCCCAGTTCGGGGGCTACGACCCGATCGACCTGGCGCGCGGCGTCACCTTGGCCGGCAGCCCCCGGTTTTGGCTGATCTCGGATCAGCGGCTTTATCTGTTCGGGCGTGAGGAAAACCGCGATGCGTTCGCCGCCGCTCCGGCGGGCTTCCTGCGGCAGGCGAAGCTGCGCTGGCCGGCGCTGGAGCAGGATCTGGCGCAGTAGCGCCTGAGTCAGAATGATCAAGGCTCGTCATGCCCGGGGCTTGTCCCGGGCATCCGCGAGGAGATGGATCATTTTGCTCCGGTTACTGGCCCCGCGCCGCCGCAGCATCGCCCCAGGCGATGAATTCCGGCACGATAAAGCCTTCGTGGCCCCTCCCGAATTGCACGTCATTGCCTTGGGCATCGGTGACCTTGCCGCCGGCCGCGGTGACAAGCGCGTGGCCCGCCGCGACGTCCCATTCGCTGGTCGGGCCGAGGCGGGGATAGATGTCGATTGCCCCCTCCGCCACCCGGCCGAATTTGACGGCAGAGCCGAGCACCTGCCGGATCGCACCGGGCCTCGCCTCGATGAAGGCTTCGGTCCTGATGTCTCGATGCGAGCGGCTGACCGCCGCGATCCAGGGGGCACCGCGTTTCGGGAGTGCGCGGGTATGTATCGCCTCGGCCACGGACCCGTTCGTCCCCAGACGGTCCGCGCCTCGACCCACCAGCCCTCGCCAAACCAATCCAAGCGCCGGTGCGCCGACGATGCCGAGTAGGGGCGTTCCATTAGTCACCAGCGCGAGATTGACCGTAAACTCGGCGCGGCCGGCGACAAACTCCTTGGTGCCGTCCAGCGGATCGACCAGAAAGAAACTGCCGCGGTAAGATGGCTTCGCCAGATGAACGCGCTCTTCGGATAGTGCCGGGACATCCGGAAAAAGCCGTGCCAGACCTTCGCCAATGATCCGGTCGGCGGCCACGTCCGCCTCTGTGACCGGCGTTCCGTCCGGCTTGCCGTCGACCCTCATTGCCTGGCGGTTGACCGCGAGAATGGCGGCGCCGGCCCTGACCACCAGATCGGTCAAGGGTTCGATCAGCGCAGCCGCGGCATCGCGGTCGATCACCGGTCCTGACGAAGGTGCCTCATTCATGAGCGGGCCTCATATGCTGTGCGTGTTTCCGCTAACGTGCCTGCGCCGTGCTGGCAGCCCGCGCATCCGCAGTGTATCAAACCGGAGAACATGCGTGATTCGCCTTGGTCCGAGGTTGTCATGGATCTCCAGGAACAGCTTATGTCTGGCACTTCGTCTCCCGGTCCCGCTCCCGATACCCTGGAACTTGCGGCGCTGTTGTGTTCGCGGGTCTGCCACGATCTCATCAGTCCGGTCGGTGCCATCGTCAATGGGCTTGAGGTGCTCGACGACAATCCCAAGCCGGAAGATCGCGAATTTGCCCTCGATTTGATCCGCAAGAGCGCCAAGACCGCGTCTGCGCGACTACAGTTCTGCCGTCTGGCGTTTGGGGCTGCAGGATCGTCGGGCGCGCAGATCGACCTCGGCGACGCACACACCATGGCGCGCGGTCATATCGAGGACGGCAAGACCACGATCGCGTGGCATCTGCCGCGGCTGTTGTTGCCGAAGAACAAAGTCAAGCTGCTTTTGAACATGCTGGTGATCGCGCAGCAGACAATTCCGCGCGGTGGCGTGCTCACGGTCGATGCGATCGGCGAAGGCGACGGAATTGGCTTTCGTGTCGCCGCCAACGGGCTCAACGCCCGGATGCCGCAAAATATCGCCGATCTCCTGAACTCGGGCCACGCCCCGGCGATTGATGCCCATGCCGTGCAGCCTTACTACACGCGGCTTTTGGCGCAGTCGTGCGGGCTGAAAGTGGTGCTTGCGACCGAGGGCGAAGCGATGGTCGTGACGGCTTCTTGAAGCTCTCGCACACTTTGCTGGAGAAAAGCGCTGGCGCGCAAATATGGTTAACAGCGGTTTACGCCCTGCCGCGAAGCCGAAGAAGTTGGCTTATCTCTTTGTTGAGCCCGTTCTTTTCCTGTTACTCAACCAATATTAAACGCTTTGCATAGAAGCTGGCCGAACTTGGGAAGGCGTGTCGAAGTCGCGCGCCCCTGCGTTCGAAGGCCTGTTTCATGGATGATTTGTTGCGGGAGTTCCTGACGGAAACCCACGAAAGCCTGGATACGGTCGACAATCAGCTGGTGCGGTTCGAGCAGGATCCGAACAACGCCAGGATTCTTGATAACATCTTTCGCCTGGTTCACACCATGAAGGGTACCTGCGGCTTTCTCGGATTGCCGCGGCTGGAAGCGCTGGC
>DASSGM010000063.1:0-6977 GCA_035693465.1 Bradyrhizobium sp.
GCACCAGCTTTCGGGGGGCATGCGCAAGCGCGTGGCGCTGGCGCAGACCTTCATCAACAATCCGCAGGTGCTGCTGATGGACGAGCCGTTCTCCGCGCTCGACGTGCAGACCCGCGAATTGATGCAGGAGGAGCTGTTGCAATTATGGACGCAGGCGAAGTCCGCGGTGCTGTTCGTCACCCACGACCTCGACGAGGCGATCCTGCTCGCCGACCGGGTGGCGGTGCTGACCACGCGCCCGGCACGGGTGAAGTCGGTGCACACCATCGACCTGCCGCGGCCGCGCGACGTCGCCACGCTGCGCTACGACGAACGATTCATCGCGATTGCACGAAACATTTCCGACGATCTGCGCGAGGAAGTGCTGCGCGCCCGGGCGGGGCACTAGCCATGGCCGAAACCAGCATCCCCGCTCCCGCCACCGACGTGCGCGTCGAGACCCTGGTCGAGCGCCTGCGCCGCCGCGCCCGGCTGGTGCTGGCGTTGCGCCTGGCGGTTCTGGTTTTTCTGATCGGCGGCTGGGAGCTCGGCGTGCGCGCCGGCCTGATCGATCCGTTCTTCTTCGGGCAGCCGAGCGGCATCGTGGAAAAACTGATCGACTGGTTCCAGAACGGCACCTCGATCGGCCCGCTATGGAAGCAGATCTGGGTCACGATCTATGAAGCCGGCGCCGGATTCCTGATCGGCGCGGTGATGGGCATTCTCTGCGGCATCGCGCTGGGACGCAATCAACTGCTGTCGGACGTGTTCTCGATCTATATCAAGGTCGCCAATTCGATCCCGCGCGTGGTGCTGGGCTCGATTTTCATCGTTGCCCTTGGCCTGGGCGCAGCCTCCAAGATCGCGCTGGCGGTGGTGATGGTGTTCTTCGTGGTGTTTGCCAACGCGTTCCAGGGTGTGCGCGAGGCCGACAAGAACCTGATCGCGAACGCGCGCATTCTCGGCGCCAGCAACTGGCAGATGACGCGCGCCGTGGTGATCCCCTCGGCGCTGTCGTGGATTCTTGCAAGCCTTCACGTCAGTTTCGGCTTCGCGCTGGTCGGCGCCATCGTCGGCGAGTTTTTGGGGGCGCGCGAGGGCATGGGACTATTGATTGCGACCGCCCAAGGCTCGTTCGATTCCAACGGGGTATTCGCCGCGATGATCGTGATCGCAGTGGTGGCGCTGATCGCCGAATGGCTATTGACCCTGATCGAGGACCGCCTGTTGACGTGGCGTCCGGAGACCACGATCAACGAGTGATTCTCCTGCCCTTCCCGTTGGTCCGAGGGAGAACATCAGATCGCTCGATAGCGGCAGATAATACGCCAACAAATTCATAGTCTTAACCAGCTGCTTCCATCCGCGCGCGAGCCTGCCCGCGGGTCGCTTCGCGGAATTGAACATGCTAAGGAGGGCGCGGGCCGAACAGACGCCCGCCCTCCTTCGGAACCAGGCATGGCCAATTCGAAACCGCTGATGGCAGAATCTTCCGGGACCGTTTCCGCCAACGTCGCCGTTCAATCGGCCTTGCGCACCCTCGATGCCGAGGGAAGCGGCATTACTGCGATATCCACCGCTCTGCAATCCGAGCTCGGCGGCAGCTTTGCAAGCGCGGCCGATCTCATTCGCAACGCCAAGGGCCGATTGATCGTCACCGGGCTCGGCAAGTCCGGTCACATCGGCCGCAAGATCGCGGCGACCTTCGCCTCCACCGGCACGCCTGCGTTTTTCGTCCACGCCGCGGAAGCCAGCCACGGCGATCTGGGCATGATCACCGCCGACGACGTCATCATGGCACTGTCGTGGTCCGGCGAGCAGGCGGAGATGAAGAACCTCATCACCTATGCCAAGCGCTTCCGCATCCCACTGATCGCGATGACGGCGGAAAGCGAGTCCACCCTGAGCAAGGCGGCGGACATCGCGCTGACGCTGCCGAAGGCCCGCGAAGCCTGTCCGCACAACCTCGCGCCTACCACCTCGTCGCTGATGATGCTGGCGCTGGGCGATGCGCTGGCGATCGCGCTATTGGAGGGTCGCGGCTTTACCTCGGTGGATTTCAGCGTGCTGCATCCGGGCGGCAAGCTCGGTGCGATGCTGAAATTCGCCCGCGATCTGATGCACTCCGGCGACGCGATGCCGCTGAAGCCGCTTGGGACCCGAATGTCCGACGCGCTGGTCGAGATGTCATCGAAGGGCTTTGGCTGCGTCGGCATCGTCGATGCGCGCGGATCGATCGTCGGGATCGTCACCGACGGCGATCTGCGACGGCACATGCGGCCTGATCTGATGACCGCCCTGGTCGACGACGTGATGACAAGAAATCCGAAGACGATTCCGCGCGATCTGCTCGCCAGCGAAGCGCTGGAGATTCTCAACTCCTCGAAGATCACGGCGCTGATCGTGACCGACGCCAACCGGCCGGTCGGGATCGTGCACCTGCACGACATATTGCGGGCTGGGGTGGCGTAGGACATCACCCTCCGCGGTCATTGCGAGCCAACGTGTCGCTCGAATGCGCGCCCGATGACAGGCTCCGCGAAGCAATCCAGAGTGCCGCATAAAGCGAGTGGATTGCTTCGTCGCTATCGCTCCTCGCAGTGACGGCTGACTAAATCGCAGCCCCCGCAAACCTCGCCGCATTTGCCTCCAGCGGCAGGTCCAGCCCGTTCGCCAGGTACGACACGGTGCGATAGAAGCCGCAGAGCAGGATGATCTCGAAAATCCTGGCATCGTCGTAATGCGCCGACAGCGCCTTGAATTGCGCGTCATCAAGCGTGGCGTTGGCATGCAGCGCATCGGCGGTTGCGATCAGCGCCTGCTCGGCCGCCGACCAGCATGCCGCGTCGGCCTTACCCGAGACCGTGGCGCGGATCTGCTCATCGTTCAGATGCGCGGCAGCCGCGAATGCGGCGATATGCACGCCCCATTCATACTCGCATCCGGTCAGCGCACAGGTGCGGTCGATCACGATCTCGCGTTCCCTTAAAGTGAGCGGCCCGCGGTCCAACAGGCTGCCGGCGCGGAATTTCTCCCAGGCGCGCGCGTTGCCGGCGATGACGCGAAACAGCATCAGCGGCGGAGCGCCGCGCATGATGCGGTCGAATTGCTCCTGAATTTCGCCTGCATAAGGCGGCTCAAGCGGCGCGATGCGTGACATGGTTTGCTCCTGTGCTACAATAAGCGTAGCAGGCATGCTACGCTATCCGTAGCACGGCGCAAGGAGACTCCGATGCCGAAACCGATATCAGCCATGAAAAAACACGGCGTCCGCGGCTCGGAATCGGGCCGGGCGATCATGGCCCTGCTCGACCTGCTGGGGCGGCGCTGGACCTTGCGGATCATATGGGAGCTCCGCGAGCGCGCGCTGACATCGCGGGCCTTGCGCTCAGCCTGTGACGAAGCCTCGCCTACCGTGCTGCAGGCGCGATTGTCGGAATTGCGGCAAGCGGGTCTGGTCGAACTGCTGCCCGCTAGTGGCTACCGACTCACCCAAATCGGAAAGGAGCTGCTGGAAACCTTCCTGCCGCTCCATCGCTTTGCCGAGCGATGGAGTAAGGGTAATCGTATCGATTGATTCCACGCGACTCTCGGTGTTGCGGTCCCCGCCACCACGTCAAAGCTCGGCCCGGGAAGTCGCAGCGATGTCACCATGAAACTCGGCACGCATGATTCACAAGGCCTATGTTCTAAAGACAATTTTAAGGCCGTTCACCAATAGAGATTCCGAGGCGATTGCCAGCATTTTCGATCCGTGATTGAACGGTAGCTTCCCGACATTTGCCGGCGTTTTCAACATTTCACGATAACCATCGGAGCCGTTATGACCGCGACGACCTACACTCGCCCCGGTTCCACCTTTATCGCCAGCAACCGACTGATCCTCATTGTCTACACGGTTTCGATTTTTGTCAGTGCGTTGCTGCTATTCTCGGTACAGCCTCTGTTTACCAAGATGATCCTGCCACGTCTCGGAGGATCCCCCGCGGTCTGGTCGATCGCGATGGTGTTTTTTCAGTCGCTGCTGCTGTTCGGCTATGCTTACGCGCACTATCTGATGACCATCCGAAATCGCATGATTCCGGTAATCGTTCATCTGACGCTATTGATCATCGCGCTGTTGACGCTGCCGCTCGCGATTGGCGAATCCTGGTCAAGTCCGCCGGAGAGCGGATATGCGCTCTGGCTGTTGGGACTGTTCACGGTCACCATCGGGCTGCCCTTCTTTGCGCTGGCGGCCAACAATCCGTTGCTGCAGGCGTGGTTCGTGCGCGTCGGCCATCCCGAGGCACGGGATCCGTATTTTCTTTACGCCTCATCGAACATCGGCAGTTTCCTGGCACTGCTCTCCTATCCGGTGCTGCTGGAGCCGATGTCATCGCTTCGCTTGCAAAACCTGGTGTGGACGGGTGGTTATGGATTGTTGATCGCGCTGATCGCAGGCTGCGGCGTTCTATTGGTGCGCGCACCGCCCGGTCAGACCCTTGAAAGCGCCACCGGCGGCGCTGCCGCTCCAGCTGTAAACTGGGCGTCGCGCGGGCGCTGGGTATTCCTCGCAGCGGTGCCATCCGGCTTGCTTATTGCGGTCACCGCGCACATTTCGACCGACGTCGCCGCAGCGCCGTTGCTTTGGGTGCTTCCGCTTTCGATATATCTCCTGACCTGGGTGTTGGTGTTTCAGACCCGCCCACTGCTACCCCATCGATTGATGTTGCGGTTGCAACCGCTTGCCATTGCAGGCGTCATCATGCTGCTTGCCGGAGCCGGCGAGCGAAACCTGTTCGTTTTGCTGGGGGGACATCTGTATTGCTTCTTCGTCATCGCGATGGCCTGTCATGGCGAATTGGCGCGAACCCGACCGCCGGCGCAACACCTCACGGGCTTCTACGTCGCGCTGTCGTTCGGCGGCATGGTGGGCGGCTTGTTTGCCGGCCTGATCGCTCCGTTTTCGTTTTCGTGGATAGCTGAATATCCGATCCTCGTCGCATTGGCGGCTTTGTGTAGACCCGAGGACCAGGCGCCGGCGCCGCGCTGGGGCCGTTGGTATTGGCCTGCATTGGCTCTGCTTGCCGTGATCTTGATCGCGCCCTCGTATCTGAGTGCGGAAGTGGCCCAGTACCTGGACCGATTTCGTGTTCCCATCATCGGCTCAGTAGCGATCGCGGCAATGATTGCTGCAATTGTTCTGAAGGCCGACCGCTGGAAGTTCGCGGCAACTGTTGCCCTGGCTCTGCTGCTGATCAGAATTCTTCCCGGCGACCGCGGGCATGTGGAGACGGTTCGCAGTTTCTTCGGCGTCCACAAGATCCTGGTCACCACTGACGGCCGGTATCACCTTCTGGTGCATGGAACCACAGTTCATGGCGCCGAGAAGGTATTGAATGACGACGGCACTCCCGTCACCGGGAGGCCCGAAGCCATCTCGTATTATTACAGGGAAAGCGGCATGAGCCGAGCCATCGCGGCCGTCCGTGCCCGCAAGGGCGGGCCGCTTCGGGCCGCCGTGATCGGACTGGGCTCCGCGGCGCTGACCTGCGCGTCACAGCCCGGAGAGAACTGGAAGTTTTTCGAGATTGATCAGGCGATTGTCGACATCGCCCGGGATCCGAAGCGCTTTTCCTTCATTCAGAAGTGCCATCCGGACTTGCAGCCGGTCATGGGTGACGCCCGGCTGACATTCGCCAAAGAGCCTGACGGAGTTTACGACCTCATTGTCGTAGATGCCTATTCATCGGACGCCATTCCTGTTCATCTCGCGACCCGCGAAGCCATGACCATCTACAAGAGCAAGCTTGCTCCACATGGCGCTATCGTGGTGCACGTGTCGAACAGGCACCTCGAACTGGCAAGCGTCATTGTCGGCATCGCCAACGCGAACAATCTCAAGAGCTGGGTTTATCTCAACAACCCCCACCGAGAAAAGGAATACATTTTTGCAAACAACGTCGTGATTTCCGCGCGCGACGAATCCGATGTCGGCGACATTGCCCAGGGCGATGCATGGAAGGCGGCGGCGCCCGACAACCTCCAGAGGGTCTGGACCGATGATTATTGCAACATACTGGGAGCCGTATGGCGGCGCATGCGCGGCATCATATAGCGGCAAGTCATTTGCGGCGCGAGCCCCGGCAGGTTGAATTCAAACAGTCGTCACCGTCAGGCTGGCGCCATCGGCCTGCACGATCCTGACCCGGCTGCCGGCGGGCGCGTCAGGACCGGCGACGCGCCAGATCGTATCGTCGATCCGCACCGTGCCTGAGCCGTCGATGATCGGTTTTTCCAGCGTGAACACCCGGCCGACCAGCGCGTCCGCGCGCTTGTTGAGGAACGGATTGCTTTGACTGGCGGCCTGGTTGCTGCGCGCCAGGCGCCGCCACAGCGGCACCGCGGCGGCTGAAAAGATCGCGAACATCAGGATCTGCATCTGCCAGGACGGATGGATCGCAAACGACAGCAAACCGACCAGCAGTGCTGCAAGCCCGAGCCAGAACAGGAAGACACCGGGTGCCAGCAGTTCCAGCGCCATCAGAACGACGCCGAAGATCAGCCAGTTCCAGGTGCCCAGCGTGGAGAACATCTCGGTCATGGTGTGATCCCCTTCGACCGCAATGGAAGTGCACTTCCTCTCTTCTTGTGGGAGAGGGTTGGGGTGAGGGGTATGGCGAACTCCCGCGTTTGCGGCTCACCCCCCTCCCTAACCCTCCCCCACAAGGGCGAAGGGAATAGAAAAACAGCGCGCGCTGATACTCTCATCATCGAACTAACTCTACCGCTGCGGCGGCCCCGGCGGCGGGTTCGGTCCGGCTTGCGGCACCGAAGCGCGGCGCGCCGCCGCTGATGTCGCACTTTCGCCGAACGCCGCCTTGGCGATCTCGCCGATGCCGGCAAGTGAACCGAGAACGTTCACCGCCTCGATCGGCAGCATGACGATTTTCTGGTTCGGCGAATCCGCTAATTGCCCGAACGCCTTGATGTACTTGTCGGCGATGAAATAATTC
>DASSGM010000064.1:0-8925 GCA_035693465.1 Bradyrhizobium sp.
GCCTTCCTGCGCTCCTCGGTGGCAAAGGCGATTTTCGAAAAATATGGATTCACCTTCCTGATCCGACCGACCTCCTGATCGCGCCAGCGTGTTCGAACTCTCGCCAACGGAATGGACCGCGATCCGGCTTTCGCTGCGGGTTGCGACGGTTGCGACGCTGGTGGCGACGCCGCTCGGAATCGCGGCGGCGTGGCTGTTGGCGCGGCGCGATTTCTGGGGCAAACCGGTCGTCGATGCAGCTATTCATCTGCCGCTAGTGCTGCCGCCGGTCGTCACCGGTTATCTGCTGCTGCTAAGCTTCGGCAGGCGCGGCCTTGTCGGCGCCTGGCTCGCGGACCATCTCGGCATCGTGTTCGCGTTTCGCTGGACCGGCGCGGCGCTGGCCTGCGGCATCATGTCGTTTCCGCTGCTGGTGCGGCCGATCCGGCTGTCGATCGAAGCCGTGGACCGAAGGCTGGAGCAAGCGGCGGCAACACTGGGCGCGGCGCCTTGGCGGGTGTTCCTGACCATCACCCTGCCGCTCGCGCTGCCGGGTGTGTTGGCCGGCATGGTGCTCGGCTTCGCGAAAGCAATCGGCGAATTCGGCGCGACCATTACCTTCGTGTCGAACATACCCGGCGAAACCCAGACCATTTCGTCGGCGATCTATTCGCTGATCCAGACGCCGGATGGCGATGCCGCGGCGCTGCGGCTGGTGGCGGTTTCGATTGTGATCGCGATGGGTGCCATGATCGCCTCCGAATGGTTCGCGCGCCGAGCTTTGCTGCGCCTGCACGGGAATTGACCATGCTGCACATCGACGTCGCAAAACAGCTCGGCGAATTCTCGCTCCGGGCCCGCTTTGCCGGCGAGGGCCGGGTCACAGGGCTGTTCGGCGCCTCGGGCGCCGGCAAGACCTCGCTGATCAACATGATCGCGGGATTGCTGCGGCCGGATCGCGGCAGCATCGCTGTCGATGACGAGACGCTCGACGATACCGCTGCGGGCGTGCACGTCCCGGCGCACCGCCGCCGCATCGGCTACGTGTTCCAGGATGCGCGGCTGTTTCCGCATCTCGATGTGCACCAAAACCTTGACTATGGGCGACGGATGAACCGCCTCGCCGACGATCCCGCCGAGCGCGCGCGCGTCACCGATCTGCTCGATATCGGCAGCCTGCTTAATCGCCGTCCCGGTCAACTCTCCGGCGGCGAGCGCCAGCGGGTGGCACTCGGACGCGCGCTTTTGTCAAGACCACGATTGCTGCTATTGGATGAGCCGCTGGGCTCGCTGGACGAGGAGCGCAAGGTGGAGATCCTGCCCTATCTCGTTAGGCTGCGCGACGAGGCCAATGTGCCCATGGTCTATGTCAGTCACGACGCCGGTGAAATGCGGCAACTGGCGACGAGCATCGTGATGCTCAAGCGCGGGCGCGTGATCGCATTCGGCGGAGCCGAGATATTGCCACCCGCCCTCTCGCCGCCTTGATACGATCCTTGAAATCCGCGACAACGTCTCGGTGATCCGAGGCCGCCTTCAAACGGAGAACGTAACCGATGGCCGAACCGCAAATCCGCTTTGACGACGGGGCCGCGTATGAGCGGATGATGGGAGTGTGGAGCAGGCTGGCGGGAGAAATCTTCCTTGACTGGCTCGCGCCGCGCTCTGACCTGCGATGGATCGACGTCGGCTGCGGCAACGGCGCCTTCACCGAGCTGATTGTAAAAAGGCACGCGCCCGCCGAGGTTCAGGGGATCGATCCATCGGAGGGGCAACTGGCCTATGCGCGCACCCGGCCAACCACACACATAGCGCAGTTCCGGCAGGGCGATGCGATGGAGCTTCCGTTCCCGTCTCATGCGTTCGATGTGGCCGTGATGGCGCTGGTGATTTTCTTCGTCCCCGATCCTCGCAAGGGCGTGGCCGAGATGGTGCGGGTGGTCTCGAAAGGCGGAACGGTGGCCGCTTATGCCTGGGACATGCCGGGTGGCGGATTCCCTTTGCAGCCGATTCAGTCCGAGATGTTCGCGATGGGCTATTCCCCGCTCCGCCCGCCCAGCGCGCATGTTTCAAGCGACGAGGCGCTTAGAAACCTGTGGGTCGACGCCGGTCTCGAAGGCGTGGAAACGCGGAGGATCGACGTGCAGCGGACATTCACCGATTTCGACGACTTTTGGTCGATTGCCATGCTGGCACCCAGTACCGGCCCGACCGTCGCTTCGATGCCACGGGATGATGTAGAGCTGCTCAGAAAGCGCGTGCGCGCGCGCCTGCCGGCGGATGCCGCAGGCCGTATCACCTTCGGTGCATGGGCCAACGCGGTCAGGGGGAGCGTGCCAAGCTGAGGCAAGGGTAGCCCGTCGCCGCGGACCCAACGATGATCAGATCCCTGCCACCGACGACCACAGCTCCGACAGCTTGCGCTTGATCGATGCCAGGCGCGTCAGTGGCACGGTCTCTTCCTCATCTTCAGGGAGGCGAAGTCCAACGACATTGACCCTGCCGCCGGAGATGCTGCGCCCTACCAGCACGATAGTGTCGAGCGGAAGTGTCGCGCCCACCTTCGGCGCATGATCGAGATGAACGTCGAAATAATCGGCCAGTGTCAGTTTGGCCTGCTCCGGATCGACGGTGACGCCATAGGCCGCGGCGATGTCGCCGAGCGTGACCTCGCCGGACACGGTAAAATCTCCGAGCAGATGCGGGTCGGGCTCCGTGCTCGGCAGCATGTCGACAAAAAAACGATCCAGCGTCGCGGCCTTTTCCGGCGGTGCCAGCAGATAGATGTAATCGCCCGGCATAACCGGATCGGCTTCCGTCGGCGAGAGAATGCGCTGGTCGCGGATCACCAACGTCGGCTTCGACCAGGATGGAACGAGGCCCCGCCGGAAATACAGGCTCTTCGGGCGAACCGAGTAGCCGACCAGTTCCTGTTCGAGCTGGCCCGGCAGATCAAGCTCAACGCGGCGCGGCCCGCGGTCCGACCGCGGCAGGGCCACGTGGAGCCGCCGTGCGGCAAAGGCCAGCGTCCAGCCCTGCAGCAATAGTGAGATGATGACGACGACGAAGGCAACGTCGAAATAGAGGTACGCCTTCGACAATCCGACCAGCATCGGGATCGATGCCAGGAAGATCGCAACCGCGCCGCGCAGGCCGGTCCAGGCAATAAATGTCTTCTCCCGCCAGTTGAAGCGAAATGGCGCCAGACACAGAAATACCGCGACCGGCCGCGCTACCAGCATCAATATCAGCGCGACGATAACGGCCGGAATGACGCTGCTGCCCAACCGTTGCGGCGAGACCAAAAGGCCGAGCAAGACGAACATCACGATCTGCGCCAGCCAGGTCGCGGCGTCGAGAAACGTCACCACCGAATTATGCGCGCGGGTCGGCCGGTTGCCGATGATGATGCCGGCGAGATAGACGGCGAGGAAGCCCGAGGCGTGCCCGATCTGCGCCACGCCGAAAATCACCAGCGCCGCGGTGCAGACAAAGGGTGCGTGCAGGCCTTGCGGCAACGCGACGCGGTTAAGCGCCAATACTACCAGACGCCCGCCAGTCACCCCGATGATGGCGCCGAGCACGGCCTCGCGGCCGAATTCCAGCAAAACATGCCACACCGAGCTTTGCCCGCTCGAAATCAGTTCGACCAGCATCAGCGTCAGAAACACCGCGAACGGATCGTTGGTGCCGGATTCGGCCTCCAGCGTTGCGCCGACGCGCGGCCGCAGCCGCAGGCCCTGCGTATGCACCAACAGAAACACCGCCGCGGCATCGGTCGAGGCCACCACCGCGCCCACCAGCAGCGCCTCGGTCCAGTTCAGGTCGAGCACGTATTTGGCGACCGGTGCCGTGATCAGTGCGGTCAGCAGCACGCCGATGGTCGCCAGCACCATCGATGGCGCCAGCACGGCGCTGATGCTCTGAAACCGTGTTCTCAAGCCGCCGTCGAACAGGATCAGCGCCAGTGCCACCGATCCCACCAGATAGGTGGTGCGCACGTCGTCGAACCGCAGCTGTCCGGGACCGGAATCGCCGGCCAGCATGCCGATCACGAGAAACACCAAGAGCAACGGCGCGCCGAAGCGCAGCGCCAGCAGGCTGGACAGAATGCCCGCCATCACCAGAACCGCGCCGAGAAGAATGGCTATGCTTACCGAATCGAGTGACGCCATGAGCTTTCGCAAAACAAGCGCAAATGCCTGCAATTGCATCCTTATCGTCGCCACACTTCGACGCCAACCCCATTTCTTGCACTAGTGCCCCGTTTCCGAAGTTCGTGAATCCTTGCGGCACCCTCTGGCACGAACTTCGGAAACAAAAGGGACACTAGGAATTCAATGTTTTCCAGTGCCGCTGTTCGATTTGAAGTTCCTAATGCGCGCTTGCGGCAACCTGTGTAGGAACTTCAAATCGGCGGCACTGGCGGCATTGTGCCCGGTTTTCCGCGCTCAACCCACCGCACTGAAATGCCGTAGCGATGGCGTCCGGCCTGCGGTTATGGGAATCTGCCGCCTATTCGAATCAAGTTTGCCGGATGATCCGGCTTGCGATGAGATTTTGACGATGGACCTGAATGAGATCGCTGAACTCCTGCACTCCGCCGCGCGGTCGGTTGGCGCCGAGGTCACATCGCCCTGGTTCTATCTGCAGCTCGGGCTAATCCTGGTCGGCGCCGGGATCGCGCTCGGCTCAGGGGCTGCCATTCGCGCGCGGATTGACATCACCTCGCTGGCGATGGGCCGGCCGGCGCCGCTCCGGCTGTTCATGCGCGTGCTGATCGGCAGTGCCTCGACCGCGCTGTTCGCGCTGCTGATGATGCTGGCGCGCCTGGTGATGGTGACCGCAACCTGGCCCAGCCGTAGCTATCTGTTGTCGGTCGCCGCCAGCCTCGCCTTCGCGTGGCTGATCATCCGCCTCGTCACATCGGTCATCCGCAACCCTTTTATCGTCCGCCTGGTGTCGCTGGCCGCCTGGCTGGTGGCGGCGTTGAGCATTCTCGGCCTGCTTGAGCCGACCATCGAGGCGCTCGATTCAGTCTCGATCGTGCTTGGCGGCCTACGGCTGACGCCGCTACTCCTGATCAAGCTCGGCGTGATGCTGATCGTGGCGCTGTGGCTGACCAACATCGCGAGCAATTTCGTGGAAAGCCGGATCACGCGCTCCGCCGATCTGACGCCGTCGATCCAGGTGCTGCTGATCAAGGTGATCCGGCTTGCGCTGATGGTGTTTGCCGTCGCGGTCGTGCTGAGCGCGGCCGGCATCAATCTTTCGGCGCTGGCGATCTTCTCCGGCGCCGCCGGTGTGGGCATTGGCTTCGGCTTGCAGAAGATCGTCGCCAACTTCATCAGCGGCATCATCCTGCTGGCGGATAAATCGGTCAAACCCGGCGATCTCATCACCATCGGCGACAGTACCGGCCGCATCAACGAGATGAAGACCCGCTACATTTCGGTCGCCGCCGGCGACGGCCGCGAATTCTTGATTCCCAATGAGGATCTGGTCACCCAGAAGGTCGTCAACTGGACCTACACCGACAAGAACACGCTGGTGAAGGTGAATTTCGCCACCAATTACGAGGCCGATCCGCGTCTGGTCTGCAAGCTGGCGCTCGACATTGCTGCAGCGGCGCCGCGCGCCATCAAAAGCAAATCACCGAACTGCATCCTCGTGGAGTTCGCCGAGGCCGGGATGAAGTTTTCCCTGACCTTCTGGATTTCCGACCCCGAAGGGCTGGACAATGTGAAGAGCGAGGCGATGCTGGCGCTATGGGATGCCTTCCAGCGCGAGGGCATCCATGTGCCCTATCCGGTCCGTGAAATCCGCGTCCGCGGCGCGCTGCCGGTCGAGACCGTCGCAGAGCCGTCGAAATGATGCCGCCTTGCTGCGTCACAACCAGCCGAGCCATGAGCAGCTCGCGACCCAACCTTGGCTTGCGCTAACAGTTCCGATCATTAAATTAGCACCTGTAAATCCGCCATCGCAGCCCCTGCCCGCCAGAGCATGATCAGCCCATGAGCTATGTTGAAGCCTCCGATACCTCCTTGCGCAAGACCGGGCAGATCAAGCTGCATGGGCCAAGTGGTTTCGCCGGCATGCGCAAGGCCGGCGCACTGGTCGCAAAATGCCTGGATGAGCTGACCGATGTCGTCAAGCCGGGGGCGCCGACCTCGCGGATTGACGATTTCGTCCGCGAGTTTGCCTTCAGCCATGGCGCCTACCCGGCGACACTGATGTACCGCGGCTATCGATTTTCGACCTGCACCTCGATCAACCACGTGGTCTGCCACGGCATGCCGGGGGACCGCCTGTTGAAAGAAGGCGACATCGTCAACATCGACGTCACCTTCATCGTCGAGGGCTGGTACGGCGATTCCAGCCGGATGTATGCGGTGGGGCCGGTTGCGCGGAAGGCCGAGCGGCTGATTGAAGTGACCTATGAGGCGATGATGCGCGGCATCGCCGCGGTAAAACCCGGCGCCACTACCGGCGACATCGGCCACGCCATTCAAGGTTTTGTCGAGCCGCAGGGCATGAGCGTGGTGCGCGATTTCTGCGGTCACGGCCTGGGCCGCATGTTCCACGACGAGCCCAACATCATTCATATCGGCCGGCCCGGCGAAGGCGTGACGCTGAAGCCCGGGATGTTCTTCACCATCGAGCCGATGATCAATCTCGGCAAGCCGCATGTGAAAATCCTGTCCGACGGCTGGACCGCGGTGACGCGGGACCGTTCGCTGTCGGCGCAATTCGAGCATTCGGTCGGCGTGACCGCGAGCGGCGTCGAAATCTTCACGCTGTCGCAGCGCCACGCCGAGAAGCCGCCTGCTGCGATGTAGCTTCGGCCGGCCGCCGGACCGATCCCGCACTTCGCGATCGCAAAGGCTGGCCAGCCACTGCGGCCGGCTGCCCGGGGCAACGGCCGTCCCCTCGCCTTGCCGACAGGCGAATGAAGCCCTACGGTCCGGCGACCGGTATTCCGCTGGAAGAACGAATGGATCGCATCGACGCGATGAAAGTCTTTGTGTCGGCCGTCGCCGAGGGGAGTCTTGCTGGTGCGGGCCGGCGCCTCGGCAGATCGCCGGCAGCCGTCAGCCGCGCGATCGCTTTCCTTGAGGCGCATGTTGGCGCTGAACTGCTTCATCGCACGACGCGTTCGCTCAAACTGAGCGAGGCGGGTGAGCGCTATGCCGCTGCTTGCCGCCGCGTACTGATCGATCTCGAGGAAGCCGACGTCCTTGCGGCCGGCGAACGGTCGGCGCCGCGCGGAACGCTGACCCTCACCGCGCCGGTGATCACAGGCGAAGATATCCTGAGACCGGTGGTCGACGCCTTCATGAACGACCACCAGGGAGTCACGGTGAGGCTCTATCTTCTCGACAGGCCCGTAAACCTGATCGATGAGGGCATCGACGTGGCGCTCCGCATCGCGCATCTGGCGGACTCGAGCTTCGTCGCGATCCGACTTGGCGAAGTTCGGCGCGTTGTCGCGGCATCCCCAAGATATCTTTCGCGGCACCCGGTGATCCGTGAACCGGCTGACCTCGCAAAACACCGCATCATCTCAATGACCCATTTCGGGCTGGATTCCTGGAGCTTCCCGCCTCTCCAAGGCTCATCCGTTCCAAGAACCGTCCAGTTCGCGCCGCGGCTCGTGGTGAACACCGTTCGTGCGGCAGCCGCCTCCGCGGCGGAAGGGCACGGGGTCACGCGGCTGTTTTCCTATCACATCGCTGAGGAGATCCGGGAGGGACGGCTGCAAATTGTGCTGAGCAAGGACGAAGACCCGCCGGTGCCCGCTCACCTGCTTGCGCCGCAAGGTCGCCTTTCGGTTCCCAAGGTGCGTGCCTTCGTCGACTTTGCCGTACCCCGCCTCAAACGGTATTTCGCGCAGCTATCGAGCGAAGCCAGCCGGGACGCCGACGCAATTCAATCGCCGCGCGGAAGACTGTCTGCCGAATAGCGAGTATTCGCTCGACCATCGGATGAGCCTAGTTTGATTTTCATCGGCGCCGAAACGGCCGGGCGGCAAGTTTGCCGCTTCACATGAAGATCAGAGAAAGGCAACACCATGGGTGCAGAACAGAAAGTCGTCGTTATCACCGGCGCATCGCAAGGCTTCGGTGAGGCGCTTGTGAAGGCCTATCGCGACCGTAACTACAGGGTGGTCGCCAATTCGCGATCCATCAAACCGAGTTCGGATCCGGACGTGCTGACCGTCGCCGGTGACGTGGCCGATCCAAAGACAGTCGACCGAATCGTCCAGGAAGCCTTGGCACGCTTCGGCCGCATCGACACACTCATCAACAACGCGGGCATCTTCATCGCTAAGCCGTTCGTCGACTATACCGAAGAAGACTACGCTTCGATCCTTGCGACCAATCTCGGAGGCTTCTTCCGGCTCACCAAACGCGTCGCGGCCGAAATGCTGAAGCAGGGTTCGGGTCACATCGTGCAGATCACGACCAGCCTCATCGACCACGCGAACAGCAACGTTCCGTCGGTCCTCGCCTCGCTGACCAAAGGCGGATTGAGCGCCGCTACGAAGTCCCTGGCGATCGAGTACGCAAAGAAGGGCATCCGGGTTAACGCCGTTGCTCCCGGCGTCATCAAGACGCCGATGCATGCTCCCGAAACTCACGAGTTCCTTGCGAACCTGCATCCAGTCGGACGCATGGGAGAAGTCCAGGACATCGTCGACGCGATCCTGTTCCTGGAAAGCGCTCCCTTCGTCACCGGGGAAACCCTTCACGTCGATGGCGGCCAAAGCGCCGGTCACTGAGCGCATCGAAGCGAGGATGATCAACATGCCTATCGTCACCATCCAGATCACCCGCGAAGGCACCGATCCGGGCGCCAAGGCGGCCACGCCGGAGCAAAAGGCTGCGCTGATCAAAGGTGCCAGCCAGCTATTGCTCGACGTGCTCAACAAGCCGCTCGAGGCCA
>DASSGM010000065.1:0-23387 GCA_035693465.1 Bradyrhizobium sp.
CTCGGCGCGCGCCATCAGCGCCAGCACCTCGGGATCGTCGGCGCGGCCGCGCTTGTCGATCGAGGTTGCGAGGTCGCCCGGTCCGATCACAGCCATGTCGATGCCGGGCGTCGCCATGATCTCGTCGATGCGGTTGACCGCCTCGACATGCTCGATGGTGATCATGCAGATCATGTCATCGTCCGCGGTCGCCATGTAGTCGGCCATCGAGACGCCCCAGCGAAACGGGGCATGGAACGGGCCCCAGAGCCGGTCGCCGCGCGGCGGATAGCGCACGCTGCGGACGGCCTTTTCGGCATCCTCGCGGCTGCAGATCATCGGAAAATTGATACCGAGCGCGCCGATATCCATCGGCGCTTTCGCAAGCCAGGGCTCGTTGGCGGCGATCCGTGCCAGCGGTATGCATGATGTGCCTGACGTGGCTGTGATCATCGCATGCGCGGAGCCGAGGTCGATCGGGCCGTGCTCGAGATCGACGACGATCCAGTCGAACCCTGAGCGGGCCATGATCTGCACGGTCTGAATGCTGGGAATGGTCGCGATCGCTCCGAATGTCGGATGTCCCTCGCGCCACAGCTTGCGGAGACGGTTGAGCGGTTGAGGCGTCGCCGAGGTCAAGTCCAAAGCTCCGTTGCGGCGGGAGGATGCCGGTCGATTCGAAAGCTAGCAGCGCGGCAAGATGTCGAAAAGGTCAAGATTCACGCCGGGACGCGACCGCCGAAAAACGGCATCAACGCCCGGCTCAGCGTGTGGGGCCGTTTGGACGTGAAAATCATTTCGGCGCCAGCATGATCGGCTTCGCCGCCGGCGGGCCTGAGCAGACCCGCAACGCGGCGGGCAATCGCGGGGGCGGGATCGATCCAGTCCACCGGCCAGGGCGCCAGCCGCCTGAACCGATCCATCAGCAATGGGTAGTGCGTGCATGCCAGCACGATGGTGTCGGTGCGCGCCAAATCGTTCTTGCCCTCGCCAATGAAGCATGGCGCGAGTTCGGCCGCTATCTTGAGATCGTTGACTTCAACGCCGCTCAATGCCGCCTCCGCCAGCGAAGCGAGCTCCGCCGAGCCCACCAGCGTCACTTCGCAGCCTTGCGCGAAATCGCGGATCAGCGCCCTGGTGTATTCGCGCTTGACGGTGCCCTTGGTGCCGAGCACCGACACGTGTTTGGTCTTTGAGCTCGCGCAGGCCGGCTTGATCGCCGGCACCGTCCCGACAAAGGGTACTTTGTATTCGGCGCGAAGCTGCGACATCACCAGTGTCGAGGCGGTGTTGCAGGCGATCACCACCAGATCCGGGGCATGCCTGGCAATCAATTCGCCAATCAATGGCACCACGCGCGCGATAATCTGGTCCTCGCTGTGGTGGCCGTAGGGAAAGAATGCATCGTCCGCGACATAAACGTAATGTGCGTCGGGGCGCACCCCGACGATTTCACGCAATACCGTGAGCCCGCCCAGGCCAGAATCGAACACGAGAATCGTCGGAGGTGATGCCACGCCGCAATCCTAGCCGATGTCGGGTTACCATCCAGTTGTTGTTGCAGGCCCGGGGCTCGACCCGCTTCCCGCGTCAGCTTTCGCCGAACACGCGTTTGAAGATGGTATCGACGTGCTTAAAGTGATAGCCGAGGTCGAACTGCTCGGAGATCTCGGCGTCGCTGAGGTACTTCCTCACCTCAGCGTCCTTTTTCAACAGCGTCTGGAAGTCGCCTTCGCCGCGCCACACCGGCATGGCGTTGCGCTGCACGAGCTTGTAGGCGCCCTCGCGGCTACAGCCTTTTTGCGTTAGCGCGATCAAAAGGCGCTGCGAATGAACGAGGCCGCCGAGACGGTCGAGGTTCTTCAGCATGTTCTCCGGGTAGATCAACAGCTTGTCGACCAGTCCGGCGAGCCGGTTAAGGGCAAAATCCAGCGTCACCGTGGCATCGGGCGCGATCATGCGTTCGGCGGAGGAGTGCGAGATATCGCGCTCGTGCCAGAGCACGACATTCTCCATGGCCGGCGTCACATAGGCGCGCACCATGCGCGACAGGCCGGTGAGGTTCTCCGATAGCACCGGGTTGCGCTTGTGGGGCATCGCCGACGAACCCTTCTGGCCCTCCGAGAAGAATTCTTCCGCCTCCAGCACTTCGGTGCGCTGCAACTGGCGGATCTCGGTGGCGAGGCGCTCGATCGAGGATGCGATCACGCCAAGCGTTGCAAAATACATCGCGTGGCGGTCGCGCGGTATCACCTGGGTCGAGATCGGCTCGGGTTTTAGTCCCATTGCTTTGGCGACATGGGCTTCGACGCGCGGATCGATCTGCGCGAAGGTGCCGACCGCGCCTGAGATCGCGCAAGTCGCAACCTCCTCGCGGGCAGTCACGAGGCGGGCGCGAGCGCGGTCAAATTCCGCATAGGCATAAGCGAGCTTCAGCCCGAACGTCACCGGTTCGGCATGAATGCCGTGGGAGCGGCCGATGGTCGGCGTCATCTTGTGCTCGAAGGCGCGCTTCTTCAGCGCCGCCAACACCTTGTCGATGTCCTCGATGAGTAGGTCCGCGGCGCGGGTCAGCTGCACGTTGAGGCAGGTGTCGAGCACATCGGACGAGGTCATGCCCTGGTGCACGAAGCGCGCCTCGGGACCGACGATTTCCGCCAGATGGGTGAGGAAGGCGATGACGTCGTGCTTGGTTTCGCGCTCGATCTCGTCGATCCGCGCCACATCGAAAGTGACGTCGCGGGCCTTGGCCCAGACCGCCTTGGCGGCCTCTTTCGGGATCACGCCAAGTTCTGCCAGCGCATCCGCCGCATGCGCCTCGATCTCGAACCAGATCTTGAAGCGGGTTTGCGCCTCCCAGATCGAGGCCATTTCCGGGCGGGCGTAGCGGGAAATCATCGGCGACTCTTGCAAAAAGCGGGTCACGCCGCGCTTTAGCAGAGCGGCGGAGGCGAGACAAACGGGCCGCGGGCAGCCGCCAGCCCGCCCGCCGCGGCACCAGGCGCTGGATCACGAAACATTTACTGACAGATACTGAAATCTGTCAGTCAGATCATCTATATTGATGGTGACGCCATCGACGAGGCGTCCCTTGGCTCGCTGGCCGATCGACCGCCGAGCCCCGGACGTGCAGAGGACTACCGCCATGACGATCGAAATCCTTTATTTGACCCATCAACTCCAGCGCTGGATCAACCGGCAGGTGGCTCGCCACCTTGCCGCGCAGGCCGCCAGGCTGAGCCGTTAATCAGCGCCGGATAGCGAAAGGCAGATGGTGCAAACATGAACGAAACGGTGGTTCTGACCCCGGAGCGAATTCTCGAGGTCACCGAGGACGTGCTGCGCCGCTTCGGGCTGGCGAAGGCAACGGTCGTCGATGTTGCCCGCGCGCTCGATGTCAGCCACGGCAGCGTCTACCGCCATTTTCCGAGCAAGGCTTCGTTGCGCGAAGCAGTTGCGAAGCGCTGGCTCGATCGCGCCAACGCGCCGCTTGCCAAGATCGCCGAAGGCTCGGGGCCCGCGCCGGCCAGGCTGGAGCGCTGGCTGCGCACGATGTTTGCGATCAAGTACAAGAAGGTTTCTGACGATCCCGAGATGTTCGCAACCTATCTGGCGCTGGCGCAAGAGGCGTGCAAGGTCGTGAAGGCGCACAAGGATCGTCTGGTCGACCAGATCGCGCAGATTTTGGCGGACGGTGTGAAACAGGGCGCGTTCCAGATCGCCGACGTTAAAGTCTCGGCGCGCGCGATTTTCGACGCCACCTGCCGTTTCCATCATCCCGCCCATGCCGAGGAATGGAATGATCCTCAGCTCGCGGCGCGGATCGACGCCTTGCTGGCGCTACTGCTTAGGGGTCTGGAAGCGCCGCGTAAGCGCTAATATTCCGCACATGTGAACGCAGCCGCTGCCTATTGGCCTCCGGCCCGATGAAATTTAGGCCAGCTAGTCGCAACCCCCGCCTTCGGCATGTTGCGCACCCGCCGCGACGTGTTGTTTGATAGCGCTCAAATCCCGCCCCGGCCTGGGCGATATCGGCAGGCGTGGAGGAAAGCGTGCGGCTGGCCGTGTTCACGGATATCCATGCCAACCGGCAGGCCTTCAGCGCGTGCCTCGATTTCGCGCGGGCGCACGGCGCGGAACGGACCATCTTCCTCGGCGATTACGTCGGATATGGCGCCGATCCGGAATGGACGGTCGAGGTGGTGATGGATCTCGTCGGGCGCGGGGCGATCGCGGTGCGCGGCAACCACGACAGCGCCATCGGCACTCCGACAATATCCATGAATGCCGAAGCCCAGGCCGCGATCGAGTGGACGCGCGGCAGGCTGAGCACGGCACAGCGGCGTTTTCTGGCGGAGTTGCCACTGATGTTGCAGGAGGATGACCGCCTCTACGTCCATTCCGAAGCCAGCAATCCCCAGAGATGGCACTACGTGCAGACGGCACAGGATGCCGCGCGCAGCATCGCGGCGACACAGGCCCAGGTCACTTTCTGCGGCCACATCCACCGGCCAACGCTCTATTCGATGTCCTCGGTCGCCAAGATGACGAGCTTTGTCCCGAGATCAGGCGTCGGCGTGCAATTGCTGCCGGGCAGGCATTGGCTCGCCGTACTCGGCTCGGTAGGGCAGCCTCGCGACGGCGATCCGGCGGCCTCGTTTGCGATCTTCGATACCGATAACCGCGAGATCACCTATTGCCGCGTGCCCTACGACATCGAAACGGCGGCGAAGCGGATCCGCCAAAATGGCCTGCCGTTCTGGCTCGCCGATCGGCTGCTGGTCGGGAGGTGAGGGTGGCAAAACCTTCGGTTCAGCCGGGCGCAGTCATCGACGATTTCACGATCGGAGAGTGCATCCATCGCGGCGGCATGGCGAGGTTGTGGAGCGTGACCCACCCCGGCATCACGGTGCCGCTCCTGATGAAGATCCCGCTGACGTCCGAAGGCGAAGACCCGGCTGCCATCGTCAGCTTCGAGATGGAGCAGATGATCCTGCCGCGGCTGTCGGGACCGCACGTGCCGCGTTGCTTCGGCGTCGGTGACTTCGTGCGGCAGGCCTATGTCGTGATGGAGCGCATTCCGGGCAGGACGCTTTACAGCCGGCTTGACGAACTGCCGCTGGCTTACGAAGAGGCAAGGGCCGTCGTCGGAAAAATCGCACGTGCGCTTGCCGACCTGCACGGGCAGAACGTCATTCATCACGATATCAAGCCGAGCAGCATCATGTTCCGGCCAGGCGGCGAAGCCGTCCTGATCGATTTCGGATTGTCGCATCACAATCACTTGCCCGATCTGCTGCAGGAAGAGTTCCGCTTGCCCTACGGCACGGCGCCGTACATGGCGCCCGAGCGTCTGCTCGGCGTGCGTGATGATCCCCGCAGCGACCTGTTTTCGCTGGGCGTGCTTCTGTACTTCTTCACCACCGGCGAGCGGCCGTTCGGCGAGAGCGAAACCCTGCGCGGCATGAAGCGGCGGTTGTGGCGCGATCCACATCCGCCGCGCAAGCTGAGGTCCGATTATCCGCCCTGGCTCCAGGAAATCGTGCTGCGGTGCCTGGAGATCGAGCCGGTGTGGCGCCACCCTACGGCTTCGCAACTTGCATTCGAGCTCGGTCATCCCGACCAGGTCAAACTGACCGCGCGGTCGGAGCGGCTCAAGCGCGATCCGCTGAGCACCGTGCTGCGCCGCCGCTTCAATCGCGGGCTGACGCACCCGAAAGCAAGATCCGATCTCGCGGCCCAACTGGCCTCGGGTCCGATCGTGGCCGTCGCGCTCGATCTTGCCGAAGCGTCTGATGGACTGAACGAGGCGCTGCGCGTGACATCGGAACGAATCCTGGCGACATTGCCGTCGGCAAGGCTCGCATGCCTCAATGTGCTAAAACTTGGCCGTATCACCATCGACAGGACGCTCGACGAGGAGGGCCACAACAAACACATCGATCGACTGGTCAGGCTGCGGCATTGGGCGCAGCCGTTGAGGCTCGACGAAAACCGGCTTTCGGCGCATGTCCTCGAGGCCGTCGACCCTGCGGCGGCGATCCTGGAATTTGCCGCGGCCAATCATGTCGATCACATTGTCATCGGCGCGCGGCAGAATTCGTTTGCACGCGCGCTGCTGGGCAGCGTTTCCGCAAAGGTAGCGGCGGAAGCGCCCTGTACCGTCACGGTGGTGCGTCCGCCACGGCTGGCCTTGCTGCAGCAGGAGAGTGCAGACGAGAAGCCGGAGGTGAAAGCCTAGGTCGCTTCGCCACGCGCCATCGCCGCGGCATTGCGGATCGCGGAGATGTTGGCCTTGTAGGCTTCCATAGTGCCGCCCTTGAACACGGCGGAGCCTGCGGCAAAGGCGTTGACGCCGGCGGCGGGAAGTTTTCCCGCGACATCTGCATGTCTTTCAATGCTGCAGCCGTATCAATCTCTTGCCGAGATTTTCTCCCCGATAAAGCTCGGCGATGGCTCGCGGGCAATGTTCGATGCCGTCGGAAATCTCTTCGCGGTAACGGAGCTTCCCATCGCGGACCCATTCGGCGAGACGTTTGACCGCCTCCATGTAGCGGTGCTGGTAATCGAAGATGATAAAGCCGGACACCCGCGCACGCTTGACTAGGATATGACGCTCGACCCGTGGACCGAGCGGCGGCGGGTCCCAGCTAGCGACCGAAGCGGTGCCGCAGATCACCACCCGCGCGCCGATCGACAGACGAGCCATCACGGCGTCGCTGATCGAACCCGAGGTATTGTCGAAATAAACATCGACGCCATTGGGGCATGCATCTGCGAGCCGTTCGTTGATGGAGCGGCCGGCCTTGTAATCGAGGGCGACGTCGTAGCCGAATTCGTCGAGGCAGAGCTTTGTCTTAGTTGGGCCGCCTGCGATTCCAACGGTGCGGCAACCCATCAGCTTGGCGATCTGGCCGACCGCCGAGCCGACCGCACCCGCAGCGGTCGAGACGACGACCGTGTCTCCCGGACGTGGCAGCCCGTTATCAAGCAATCCGAAATAGGCGGTGATCCCGTTGAGACCGAGCACGCCGAGCGACAACGACAGCGGCAGATCGGTTTCGGTAACCTTCCGTGTGATCGCACCGGTGTCCACGACGGCGTACTCCTGCCAGCCGAACAGGCCGGTGACGCTTTCGCCCTCCGCGTAATCCTTGTGCTTTGAGGCGACGACCTTGCCCGAGGCGAACGACCGCATGACCTCGCCGATCCCGACCGGGGTTGAATAATTGGCGACCGCGCTGACCCATCCTCGCATTGCCGGATCGACGGAAAGGTATTCGTTCCGGACAAGGATTTGTCCGTCGGCAAGTTCTGGTATCCTTGCTTCCGCGAAGTCGAAATTCTCGGCTTGCGGGATACCGGCGGGCCTCGATTTGAGAACGATCTGCCGAGTGACTTTCGGGAAATTTGTCATTTGAATTGCTCTGTGTTCGTGCTGCGTCAATTCGGACGGGCGGCGCATTTATCAAAGCATGGCAGGCTGCTATCCGGCCAGACTCCGAGCCGGAAATGGTCCTCTAACTCCTGACTCATGTCCCGCTGGGTCAAAAGCAGTAGTGCCAGCCTCGGAATGGGTTGGTCTGTATTGCCCCGGTAAGCAGAGATAGCGTGGTTCGGAAGTTCTCTTAACGGGCTTGCTACAGCTTATGAAGAGAACTTCCGAGCCACCACACTAGATCGCTTCTCCGCGCGCCATCGCCGCGGCATTGCGGATCGCGGAGATGTTGGCCTTGTAGGCTTCCATGGTGCCGCCCTTGAACACGGCGGAGCCTGCGACAAAGGCGTTGGCGCCGGCGGCGGCAAGTTTTCCCGCGACATCCGGGCCCACGCCGCCGTCAACCTCGATGTCGATCGGTCGCCCCGCCGTCATCGCGCGCAGGTCCAGGATCTTGCCCAGCGCGGACGGAATAAAAGCCTGGCCGCCGAAGCCCGGATTGACCGACATCACCAGCACCAGGTCGATCATGTCGATGACATATTCGATCGCCGTGATCGGCGTCGCCGGGTTGAGCGAGACGCCGGCCTTCTTGCCGAGCGCGCGGATCGCCTGCAGCGAGCGATGCAGATGCGGGCCCGCTTCGGCATGCACGGTGATGTGATCGCAGCCAGCCTTCGCAAATGCCTCGAGATACGGCTCGGCCGGCGAGATCATCAGGTGGGCGTCGAAGATTTTCCTGCTGTGCGGGCGCATCGCCTTGATGACGTCGGGACCGTAGGAAATGTTCGGGACGAAATGCCCGTCCATCACGTCGAGGTGGATCCAGTCGGCCCCTGCGGCATCGACGGCGCGGACCTCCTCGCCCAATCTGGCGAAATCGGAAGCCAGGATCGATGGCGCGATGACCAGAGGGCGTGCGGCAAATTGCTGAGACATGTGCGCTTTCCGGACCTCTTGAGAGCCTGCAGCAGGGCTCGCGTAACACGCGCCAGCCGTGCGGGCAATGCGGGGCGAGATCGTGCGGCGGGGGCGGAAATTTCTGCCGCAACGGCATCAATTGCCGGGGACGGCGGACCGTTCCAGGCTCGCAAAATCCCAAGCTTTGTTGGCTTTTTCACCATGGCACGGTGTTTGCTCCTCCTTGAAGCCGGAAGGTAGAAGGCCGCGCCACGCGGCCCCTTGCGGAGTCTGCCATGCTGCTTGCCCTCGGCGGCATTTCGTCCGCACTGGATGTGCTGCAGTCGCTGACGACGTCGAAATCGTCCCCTCCGCACCCGACCGGCTTCGGCCAACCGGCTGATCTCCCTGGCAACGGCCCGGCTCCAGCAAGTTCACCGCCGTCCTGGTCCGGCAAATCGCGGATATCGCCGGCCACCATGGGCGCCCTGCTTGCCGCGCAAGGCCAGTCATCGAGGGGCTCAACCACGTCGGCCTTCGCCGGCCGGCCTGGCGCGCTGCAGGACCTGTTCTCGCAGCTCGACACCGATGGCGATGGCCACATCAGCAAATCGGAGTTTGAAGCTGCGCTTGGAGCTGGCGGTACCAACCTCACGCGGGCCGACGACGTGTTCGCCAGGCTGGACCAGAATGGCGACGAGACGGTCAGCCTCGAGGAAATGTCGTCAGCACTGAGGGGCAGGGGCCACCGCCACCATGAGCCCTACAAATTGGGGCAGACGATTGCGCCCGAGACGCAGGCATTCTCCGCACCCGCATCGCTCTCGGTCAGCGTGTAGGGTAGTTAGCTCGGCCGCGACAAACCCAATTGTCAGTCGTCCGGCTTGACCAGGCGATCCGGTACGCCGCGGCCTCGCCATTTATCACCAACGTCGCAGGAATACTGGATCACCCGCTTTTCGCGGGTGATGATGGCAGTGCGGGCGATGACGGTACTAAGATAGATCAGCGGACCGTCCGCGAGGGCCGTTCACGCGTAACCTCGCGGAACGTGTAGCGGTCGCGTATCTCGCGGTTGAAGAACGCGCCGCGGGACGAAGCCGTCTTGAATGCATCGAAAACGTCCGATGGAACATCAGAATAGACGTAGCGTCTGCCGGTAACGAACGTCACCCACAATTCGCGCTTCGCTGGGTCGTAGAAGAGATTGCGAATGGCAGTCGACGGCATGGCCTGTCGCCCGAACTCAATCGCACAACAAACGCGCTTTGCGAAAATTCGTTGCTAGAGCCACGTTTCGATAAACCGAAGCGAGCTCTGGATTCTTGCCTTGACGCGTTTTCTTCACGCGAACCGGTCTCCACTTCGCTTGAAAACGCTCTAATCAAAGCGGTCTTTCCAGGCCGGCAGCGCGCCAGGGAAGGGCAGGGCGGTCGCGGTGTAGACGCCGCGCGCGATCGCGCGGGCCACCACATTGGCCGCGACCATGCCGAGTTCGGTGAGACCGACCAGCGGATCGACCGGCTTTTCGCAGGTTGCGGCGGCGAACAACGCGTCGCCATCGAGCGGCGCGTGCACCGGATAGATCGCCCGGGCAAATCCGGTCTGCGCGATCATGGCCAGCCGCTTGGCTTGCGGTTTTGTCAGCTCGGCGTCGGTGACGACGATCGCCAGCGTGGTGTTTTCCACCGATGTCGCGGCCTCGCCGCCCTTGATGCGCATGCTCAGCATGTCCGGCGTAAACGACCCCGGCCATCCGCGTCCGCCATATTCGCCGCCGATTTCAAATGGCGCTGCCCAGAACCATGGCCCGTCGCCGACCGTGACGCTGCCGACGGCATTGACCGCCGCAAGTGCTGCGACCCGGACGCCGCCCGGGGTCGCCGCCGATGCCGAGCCGATCCCGGCCTTGAAATTCACCGTGGTGGCGCCGAGCCCGGCGCCGACGCTGCCGAGCGCAAAATCCGTGGCCGCCGCCGCGGCCGCGGCGTAACCGAGCTCGCGGTAGGGCGCGAAGCGGCCCCAGGTCTTGTCGCCGCCATTCAGGAGATCAAACATGATCGCGCCGGGCACGATCGGAATCACCGCGTCGCCTACAGCAAAACCGCGGCCCTGCTCGGCGAGCCAGGCCTGCACCCCGCCGCCGGCCTCCAGCCCGAACGCCGAGCCGCCCGCGAGCACGAGCGCATCGATCCGCTCCACGGTGTTGGCGAGGTCGAGCAACGCGCCCTCGCGGATGCCGGGGCCGCCGCCGCGCACATCGATCGCGGCCACCGCAGGCTTGTCGAAAATCACCGCCGTGGCGCCGGATGCCACTCTGGCGTCATCGGCGTGACCGACGCGGACGCCGGCTATGTCGGTGAGGAGATTTTTCATCGTATCTTCCTGCCAGGCGCAGATGACCGCAGGGTTGCGCCGAGGTCAACCTTGTCGAGCGCCCATGCCGCTCTGCAAGCAAAAAAACGCCCCGGCGAACCGGGGGCGCTGCATGTTGGTGACCAGTCGAGGACCTTACGATCCCTTCGGATTGATCTCGGTGTAGTTGCCCTTCGCATCCCACTTGTAGACGACATAGTCGATTTGCTTGATGTCGCCCTTGGCATCGTACTCCATCTTGCCGATCACCGTATCCCAGGCGCCGCCCTTGATCGTCTCCATGACCTTCTTCGGATCGGTGGTTTTGGCTTTCGCCACCGCCTGCGACCAGACCTGCATCGCGGCGTAGGTGTAGAGCGTGTAGCCTTCGGGGTCGATGTTCTTGGCCTTGAAACGCTCGACGATGGCCTTGGCGGTCGGCTTGTTGCGAGGATCGGGACCGAAGGTGAACAGCGTGCCTTCGCCGGCGGGGCCGGTGATCGATGCGAACTCCTTGTCGGCCAGCGCGTCGCCGGCCATCAAGACGGTCTTGAGACCCTGATCGCGCATCTGGCGCACCAGCAGACCCGATTCCTGATGATAGCCGCCGACATAGACGAGGTCGATATTATCGCGCTTCAGGCGCGACACGATGGCGTTAAAATCCTTGTCGCCCTTGTTGTAGGACTCGAACATCTTTTCGGTAACGCCGGCCTTGTTGAGCGCCTTCTTGGTTTCGTCGGCGAGGCCCTTGCCGTAGGTGGTCTTGTCGTTGAGGATGGCGATGTTCTTGCCTTTGTAGTTCTTCGCGATGTATTCGGCGGCGACCAGGCCCTGCTGATCGTCGCGGCCGCAGACGCGCGCCACGTTCCAGAGCTTGCGCTCGGTGAACAGCGGGTTGGTCGAAGCCGGCGTGATCTGCAACACGTTGCCGTCGGCATAGGCTTCCGACGCCGGGATCGACGACGAAGAACAATAATGGCCGGCGACGAACGGGATTTTCGCGCTGGCGAACTTTTCCGCCACCGAGCGCGCCTGTTTTGGATCGCAGGCATCGTCGCCGACTTCCAGCGCCAATTTCTTGCCGAGTACGCCACCCGCCGCATTGAGATCCGTCACCGCTTGTTCGGCGCCGTTCTTCATCTGCCGGCCGAAGGCGGATTCGCCGCCCGTCATCGGGCCCGCCACTGCGATGGTGATGTCCTGCGCCAGCGCTGCTGTCGACAGCGCCAATGATGCGCCCAATGCCAGGCCGATGAGCTTTAATGATTTCATGAGGAGTCCTCGCGGGTAGGTCGCTACGGGAAGCACCCGGCAGGCGGGCCGGGCATCGCGGCCATTGTCGGCTGATTTTGCGGTGAAGTCATCGGCAAATTTCAGGCTGCGGGCACTTCGTCCCATATTGTCATTCCGGGGTGCGAGTGGAGGGAGCGAACCCGGAATGAGAGCAAGCCGGGCAACAACTACCCCCGCCTCCCGCCTTCCAGATAGGCGGCGCGGATTTCAGGACGCTCCAACAGCTCGGTTCCGGTTCCGCTCAGCGTAATCAGGCCATTGACCATGACGTAGCCGCGATGGGCCAGCCGCAGCGCGTGATTGGCGTTCTGTTCAACGATCAGCACGGTGAGGCCGTCCTGCCGGTTCAGGGTGCGGATTGCGTCAAAAATCTGGCGTGCGATCAGTGGCGCCAGACCCAGCGAGGGCTCGTCCAGCAGCAGCAGGCGCGGGCGGCTCATCAGCGCGCGGCCGATCGCCAGCATCTGCTGCTCTCCGCCGGACAATGTGCCGCCGCGCTGGCTCATGCGCTCCCTGAGCCGAGGGAACAGCGCAAAGACGCGTTCGAGTCCGGCCGCGCGCTCGACCTCGCCGCACTCGGTGGCGTCCGCCCCCATCTGCAGGTTTTCCGCGACGCTCATGCGCGGGAAAATCCGGCGGCCTTCCGGCGCTTGGGCAATGCGCAGCCGGGCGATCTCGTGGGTCGGCACATCGGTGATATCGCGGCCGTCGAACTGAATTTGTCCCGATCGGGCGCGCGGCTTGCCGAAGATCGTCATCATCAGCGTCGACTTGCCGGCGCCATTGGCGCCGATCAAGGCGACGATCTCACCGGAATTGACGTCGAGATCGACGCCCTTCAGCGCCTCGATCTTACCGTAGGCCGCGCGCAAGGACCGGATCGCGAGCAGCGGCTGAGTCACGTCGCGCTCTTGTCTTTTGGCGGCGCGTCTTTTCCGCCGGCCTCGCGGGGGGAGGCGGGAAATTTGTCATGCGGCGCGGTCACGTTCCGCTCTCCATCACCGCGATGGCTTCTTCCTCGTCGGCGCCGAGATAGGCCGCGATCACCTTGGGATCGTCGCGGACGTCCTGCGGTGTGCCTTCGGCGATCTTCACACCGTAATCCATCACCACGACGTGGTCGGAAATTTCCATCACCACCGACATGTCATGCTCGATCAGCAGGATCGAAACGCCATGGTCGGCGCGGATCGAGAGCAACAGCTCGCTCAGCGCGGCGCTTTCGCGCGCGTTCAATCCGGCGGCCGGCTCGTCGAGGCAAAGCAACGCGGGTTCGGTGCACATCGCGCGCGCGATTTCGAGGCGGCGCTGATCGCCATAGGGCAAATTGCCGGCGGCATCGTCGGCGCGGTCGATCAGCCCGACACGGTCGAGCCACAGCGTTGCCTGATCGATCGCGCGTTTCTCGGCCGAGCGCCAGGATGGCGCGCCGATCAGTCCGAGAAAGGTCAGACCGGAGGCCAGCATCAGCGCATTGTGCTGGGCGACCATCAGATTTTCGAGCGCGGTCATGCCGGGAAACAGCCGGACATTCTGGAACGTGCGCGCGACCTTCGCCTGTTTGGAGATCCGAAAATCATTCAGCCGTTCGAGCCGAATCTCCTTGCCGTTGTCGTGCGCAAGCCGCATCGTGCCGCCACTCGGCTTGTAGAAGCCGGTGATGCAGTTGAACACGGTGGTCTTGCCGGCGCCGTTCGGCCCGATCAGCGCGGTGATGTTGCGCCGCCCTGCGGCAAACGACAGATCGTTGACGGCGACGATGCCGCCGAAGCGCATCGACAGACGATCGACGGTCAAGATGCAATCGCCGCTCATCCGTGACCCTCCTTGACGAGGTCGGACGAGATGGCCTGGCTGTGCTGCAGGAAGACCGTTGGAGCGCGGTGGCCGATCAGCCCGCGCGGCCGCCAGATCATCAACAGCACCATGGCAACGCCAAATACCAGCATGCGGTACTGGTCGAAGCCGCGAAACAGCTCGAAGCCGCCAATCATGGCGAGCGCTGCAAGGGCGACACCAAGCTGCGAACCCATGCCTCCGAGCACGACGATTGCCAGCACCAGCGCCGATTCCTGGAAGGTGAAGGATTCCGGGCTGATGAAACCCTGCCGTGTCGCGAAGAAGGCGCCGGCGAAACCGCCGAACATGGCGCCGGTCGCGAACGCCGTCAGCTTTGTCGTGGTGATGTTGATGCCGAGCGCGCGGCAGGCGACCTCGTCCTCGCGCAACGCCTCCCAGGCGCGGCCGAGCGGCAAGCCACGCAGCCGGATGGTCACCCAGTTGGTGAGCAGCGCCAGTGCCAGGATCAGGTAAAACAGAAACACGATGCGATGGGTTGGGGAGAATTCGATGCCGAGTTTTGCCGCTAGCCCGTCATCGCCGGGCGTCAGCGGAATGCCGAACAAGGTCGGCCTGGGAATACCGGTGACGCCATTGGGGCCGCCGGTCAGGCTTTGCCAATTGATGATGACGAGACGAATGATTTCGCCGAATGCCAGCGTGACGATGGCAAGATAGTCGCCGCGCAGCCGCAACACCGGGAAGCCCAGCATCACGCCCCACAACGCCGCGAGGATGCCGGCCAGCGGCAGGCAAATCCAGAACGACAGCCCGAAATTGGTGGCGAGCAGCGCGTAGGAATAGGCACCGACCGCGTAGAACGCGACATAGCCGAGATCGAGCAGCCCGGCGAGGCCGACCACCACGTTCAGCCCCCATCCGAGCATCACATAGGTCAGCACCAGGATGCCGAGATCGAGAATATAGCGCTGATCGTAGAAGATCACCGGCACCAGAAAGGTGAAGATCAACAGCAGCGGCGCGATTGCACGCCGCGCCACCGCAAGCGCGCTTTGCACGGAAGGCGGAACGACCCTGATGGTGTCGACCGGCCCCCACCATTGCCGCAGCAATTCGACGACGATGCTGCCGCCGAAAACGGCCGCGACCATGGCAGCGAGATCGTCGAACCTCGTCCAGTAGGTCAATTGCCCGCTGGGGCCGGCCTCGGTGCGGACGCCGATCATGAGCGAAAACAGCACCAGCGCGACCAGCGCGCTGATCAGGGCGTTCTTGAAGATGAATGCAACGCGTTGAGCGCGCGACACCGCCATACGTTCGGGCGCGGGTGCTGTCACGCGCTCGCCCGTCAAACTTTTTCAACTTCGGGCCGGCCCAGCAGCCCGGTCGGAAGGAAAATCAGCACGATAATCAGGATCGAGAACGCCGCGACGTCCTTGTATTCGACCGAGAAATACGCCGACCAAAGCGTCTCGATCAGGCCGATCGCGAGCCCGCCCAGCATCGCGCCGGGCAGCGAACCGATGCCGCCGAGCACCGCCGCGGTGAAGGCCTTGATGCCGGCGACGAAGCCCATGAAAAAATCCACCAGGCCGTAATACAAGAGGTACATCATGCCCGCGACCGCGGCGAGCGCGGCGCCGATCACGAACGTCGTGGAGATGGTGCGGTCTACATCGACCCCGAGCAGCGCGGCCATGGTCTGGTCCTGTTCGCAGGCGCGCATGTCGCGGCCGAGCCGGGTCCGCGCCACCAGCCAGGTGAAGATCGCGAGCAGTACCACGGTGGTGATGACGACGATGATCTGCACGTTGGATAGCTGCACCACAAAGCCTCCGCTGCCCTGATGCAGCGTGTAGCCGCCGGTGATGATCGGCGGCACCGGCTTGACCCGCGCGCCCTGCGCCACTTGCGAATAATTGGTCAGCACAAATGACATGCCGATGGCCGACAGCATGGGTGCAAGGCGGAACGAGTGCCGCAGCGGCCGATAGGCGATGCGCTCCACCGTCCAGCCATAAAGCGCGGTGATCGCCATCGCTACCAGAAGCACAATCAGAAGGATCACGGGCACCGCGGTCAGGCCGATCGAGACCAGGATCAAAAACGAGATCAGCGCGATAAAGCCGCCGATCATGAAAATGTCGCCATGAGCAAAATTGATCATGCCGACGATGCCATAGACCATGGTGTAGCCGATCGCGATCAGGCCATAGATCGAGCCGAGCACAATGCCGTTGATGAGTTGCTGGGCGAAATAGTCCATGCGCTGCCGCTACTTGGATGACGCGGCGATGGTCCCGGCAGCCGGAACGGACGCGTCGTCTCATTTTCTAACAGTGGGAACCCGCTGCGGCAACAGCGCTGGGTGCGGCTTAAGGGCTTGTACATGGGGAGTTTTTGTCCCGCCGGTTCCGTGCGCCACAGGGCTGACAACCCAGCGTCACGCAATGATCCCAGCGAAGCCTGAGTTCCACGGCAACCAATTGGCGGCCCCGTAGTTAGCGCGGGTTACGTTCAACCAGGGAGATCCCTATGCCTAACCAGAACCAGAATCCGGGCCAGCAGAACCAAAACCCGGGCCAGAAGCCCGGTCAGCAGCAGGGCGGTGGCCAGAAGCCCGGACAGCAGCAGCAGGATCCGAATCGTCAGGGCCAGAACCCCAATCAGCAGGGCAAGGGCGGACGCTAGTTCGGACCTGAGCTGAACCAAACTTAGCGAGAGCACTGAAAGTCCCGTCGAAAGGCGGGACTTTTTTTGAGCTAAACCGCCGATCCTGTCATGGCCGCGCTTCGACCGCCATGGGCCCGCTCCCCGGCAATTAAGGTAAACAAAGGGTTTAAATTGCCGCTGGCAGTTTAAGCGAGTTAGCTCGTCGGCAACGCCGCCACTCCGGTCCGGAGCCGTGCGGTGAAGCGGGAAGCGACATGTGGACAGACTGGCGGATCAGTTCATTCAACGGCGTGCTGCTGGCGGCATATTTCATTCCGACCTGGGCCATCGTCGCCTACAGGATCATGATTTCGCCGATCCAAGGCCTCTACGAACGGCCGAATGTATCAGTCGCATTATTCATCAGCGATCATCTCCAACTGGCGGCGCTGACCACGGTCCGCTTCGCGTGGCTGTTGGCATTAGGCAAGCTCATGGTGGTCGGATTTTTCGCGGTCTTCGTGGTTTTGATCAGCCGCGCCTCAATCCGCAAAGCCGGCGGCTGCAATGAAGCGCTGGCGATGGCGCTTGCGATCGGCAGCGTAATCAGTTTTGCCAGCATGCTGATGGCCGCCCAGGTGGGCGAGAGCCAGGCCGTCAAGCTGCATGCGACCGAACTGCTGATGCTGCTGGGCACGGCGATCGTGTTGGCGGTCGAGCTTCCCGCCCGGCCGCAGCCGGCTCAGGCGCAAGTCGATCGCGCCGCGACTGATACCCTAGTCCTTGAGCAAGCCCAACTCCTGAACAATCGCTGATGCCTCCTTGACGGCGTGGTTAGCTGCCGGCACGCCGCAATAGATCGTCTGCTGCAGCAAGATTTCCTTGATATCCTCAGGCGTGAAGCCGCCTTCGGTGAGCGCTGCGCGCACGTGAAGGCGGAATTCATCCCATTGACCGAGCGCGACCATGGTGCCGATCACCAGCACCCGTCGGGTGCGCTGCTCGAAATGTGGCCGGGTCCAGATTTCGCCCCATGCATGGCGCGTGATCAGATCGAGGAACTCGGCATTGAACGAATTCTTGTTGGCGATCGATTTATCGACCCACGCATCGCCGAGCACTTTTCGGCGCTGCGCCGTGCCGTCATCCCTGCGTTTTTGATCGTCCATCAAAGGTCTCCTGTTGCCATTGCGAGGAGCGAAGCGACGAAGCAATCCAGCTTTCTTTGCTGCGCTGGATTGCTTCGTGGAGTTTATCATCGGGCGCGCGTTCGCGCGACCCGTTGGCTCGCAATGACGGTTGGTGTCAGCGTTGCGTCAAAAAGCCGATCGCGGCGTCGGTGAAGGCGTGCGGCTGTTCGACATTGGAAATATGCGCGGCATCGAGGATCGTCAGGCTCGCGCCAGGGATCTGGCTGCGAATGAATTCGCCGGCCGCAATCGGCGTCGCGGTGTCGTGACGGCCGGCAATCACCAGTGTCGGGCTCTTGATTCGGGGCAACAGTTCGCGCTGATCGAGCGTGCTCAACGCTTCGCAGCAAGCGAGATAGCCCTGCACAGGAGATGCGACCAGCATCGCCTTCATCTTCGCTGCGATCTGCGGCTCGCGCTCGCGGAAATCCGCGCTCAGCCAGCTCGCAATCACCGTGTCGGCCACCGCCGCGATGCCGCCTTCCTTCACCGCCTTGATGCGGTTGTGCCAGTTGGTCGGATCGGGATAGTGGCAAGCGGTGTTGGAAAGAATAATCCTGCCAAACCGCTCTGGAGCGTTGGCGCCGAGCCACTGCCCGACCATGCCGCCCATCGACAGTCCGCACCAATGCACCTTCTCGATGTTGAGGTCGTCGAGGATCGCCAATACGTCGCGGCCAAAACGCTCCATGGAATAGGGCCCGGGCGGCACGCTGGACTTGCCATGGCCACGTCGGTCGTAGCGGATCACGCGAAAAAGCTGGGTGAGCGCCTTCATCTGCGGCTCCCACATTTGCAAGGTGCAACCGAGCGAATTCGACAGCATCAGGGTTGGTCCGCCGTCACGGCCTTCGACGGAGACGTTGAGCAAGCACCCGTCGGCATCGATCATCGGCATTTTATGTTCCTCGTTATGCGCGGGCTAAAGCGCGAAGCGCGTCTTCACGCCAGATGACCCGCGCATCCATCGAAAAGGAGTCTTTTCAAGAAGATGGATTGCCGGGTCAAGCCCGGCAACGACATCCGGACTACTTATCATCGAGCGAGGCAAGCAGGCGGTCGATCAGGGTTTGCGAGGCGCCCTGATAGGCCATCGGCTCGAACAATTTTACCAGTCTATCCGCGCTCAAATGGGCGGTGACCTTCGGATTTTTTGTTAGTACGTCTCTCAGGCCTTTTTTCTCGGTGACGGCTTTCTTGCTCGCGGCCTCCACCAGATGATGCGCCTCGCTCTTGCCGACCTTCTCGGCCAGTGCCATCGCCACCGCTTCTGCCATGATCAGCCCGTTCGTGGTGTCGAGATTGGCGCGCATGCGCGAAGCATCGACTTCGATCCCTTCGGCAATGTCGACAATTGCCGCGAGCGCGCCTGACGTTACCAGCAGCAGCATCGGCAATGTCGGCCATTCCGCCTGCCATGGCCCGGCGCTGCGCTCGTGATCCTGCACCTGGGCCGCGAAAATCGTCGCCACCAGGTTCGGCGCCATAGTCGCCGCGGCGAGCGCGGTCGCGGCAGCGACGGGGTTGCGCTTGTGCGGCATGGTGGAAGAGCCGCCTCGGCCCTCGCCGGATGGCTCGAATGCCTCGGCGACATCGGTCTGCATCATCAACGATACGTCCCGGGCGATCTTGCCGCACGTTCCCGTGAGAACCGCAAACACGGAAGCCGCCTCGGCAATGCGGTCGCGATGGGTGTGCCATGGCGCATCGGGCAGCGGCAGCTTTAGCTCTTGCGCCAGTTTCTCTGCGACCACCATTCCCTTGTCGCCAAGGGCTGCCAGGGTCCCCGCCGCGCCCCCGAATTGCAGCGCCAGCCCTTGGCTGCGCAATCGTTGCAGCCGCCTACGCGAGCGATGCAATGCTGCGGCATATTCCGCGAGCTTCAGGCCGAACGGCATCGGCAGCGCATGCTGCAGCCAGGTGCGCGCGACGACCGCGGTGTTGCGATGCTGCTGTGCCCGCTTGGCAAAGCCCGCGATGGCGCGATCGAGATCAGCCAGCAGCGCGTCGATCGCCGCGCGCAAGGTCAGCATGCCAGCGGTATCGATGACATCCTGGCTTGTGGCGCCCCAATGCACATAGCGCGCGGCATCAGCGTCGGCCGTGGCGACATTGGCGGTGAGCGCCTTGACCAGGGGGATCGCGAGATTGCCGGAACGTGTCGCGGCCTCGGCCAGATCGGCGAGATTGAACGAGCTTGCCTTGCAGGCTGCTGCGATCCGGCCCGCTGCGCTTGCGGGGATGACGCCAGTCGCCGCCTCCGCGCGCGCGAGCGCTGCTTCAAAATCCAGCATGTACTGGAGATAGGCACCATCGTCACAGACCGCGCGCATGGCGGCGCTTGACAGCATGGGAGCGAGCAAGGGGGAGAGAGAAGTGCTCATGATGCGTGGGACCTAACCATCCTCTTTCGCCTCTGCCAATCCCAAAGCCCGAATCCCGAACCGCTGACAAGTCCGCTGCGCTGCGAATATGCATTGCTCGTGGGCCGATGTCCCCCTTCCTTTTAGGACTTGCCTGCTTTACTTGAGAGAACGAAAAGACGTGACCCCGGAGGCGATCCATGGCCATGACAATGAACGGCGAAGTCCAGCTCGCGGCGCCGCGTGAAGTCGTGTGGACCAAGTTGAACGATCCGGAAGTGCTCAAGGCCTGCATTCCCGGATGCGAGGAGCTGGAGAAAACTGAGGACACCGGTTTTCGTGCGGTCGCCAAGATGAAGGTCGGGCCGGTGTCGGCCCGCTTCAAGGGCCGGGTCACGCTGAGCGATCTCGACCCGCCGAACGGCTACAAGATCTCAGGCGAAGGCGAGGGTGGTGTCGCGGGCTTCGCCAAGGGTGGCGCAACCGTGGCGTTGGCCGAAAAGGATGACGGCACATTGCTGACCTACGACGTCGAGGCGCAGATCGGCGGCAAGTTGGCGCAGCTCGGGCAGCGCTTGATCAATGGTGCGGCCAAGAAACTGGCCGATGAATTTTTCGCCAATTTCGCCAAGGCGGTGCAAGGCTGATCCCAAAAAGGCTGGTCGTCAGCGAAGTCCCAACAAGTCATATCGGGCCATGCCCCAGGTGAGGTTGCTCATTGCCGGGATGGCCCATATTATGGCTTTGCAACGATTTTAATGACTGTGCGGCTGTGCAATGCAGCAGCGCAGATGAAGAGAGTGCTGAATGGCCAAGATTTCCCTGATCGTGAACGGCAATCCCGTCAATGCCAATGTCGATCCCCGCACATTGCTGGTGCAGTTTCTGCGCGAGAATCTGCGGCTGACCGGCACCCATGTCGGCTGCGACACCTCGCAATGCGGCGCCTGCGTTGTGCATCTCGACGGCAAGGCGGTTAAATCCTGCACCACGCTCGCGGTCATGGCTGACGGGCACGAGGTCAAGACCATCGAGGGCCTTGCTCCCGACGGCGCGCCGCTGCATCCGATGCAGGAAGCGTTCCGCGAGCATCACGGCCTGCAATGCGGCTTCTGCACGCCCGGCATGATCATGACCGCGGTTGATATCGTCCACCGCAAGGGCCACGATCTCAGCGAACAAACCATTCGCGAAGAGCTCGAAGGCAATCTCTGCCGCTGCACCGGTTATCAGAACATCGTTCAATCGATCGCGGCGGGCGCCAAGGCGATGGCGAATTCCGATCTCGCATAGTTGATTCACCGCCCGGCGGTTAGGAACACCATCAATGTACGAATTCAAGTATCATCGTCCGGCGACCGTGCGGCAGGCCGCCAACCTCCTGGTCAAGAATGAAGACGCCAAGGTCATCGCCGGCGGCCATACCTTGTTGCCGGTGATGAAGCAGCGGCTCGCCAGCCCGCCGCATCTGGTCGACCTTTCCCATATCGAGGGCCTCGATTCGATCGAGATGAAGGGCCGCTCGCTGGTGATCGGCGCCACCGCGACACATGCCGATGTCGCGGCTTCGGCCATCGTCGGCGAGACGATCCCGGCGCTGGCCCAGCTTGCCGGCATGATCGGAGATCCCGCGGTGCGCCACAAGGGCACCATCGGCGGTTCGCTCGCCAACAACGATCCCACCGCCGATTATCCCGCGGCCTGCCTTGCGCTCGGCGCCACCATCGTCACCAACAAGCGCCGGTTGAAGCCGGAAGAATTCTTCCAGGGGCTGTTCACGACCGCGCTTGAGAGCGACGAGATCATCACCAGAGTGATGTTCCCGGTGCCGAAGAAGGCCGCCTACGTCAAATTCCGCAACCAGGCCTCGCGCTACGCGCTGGTCGGGGTGTTCGTCGCCAAGCGCCCGTCGGACGTGCGCGTCGCCGTCACCGGCGCAGGCTCCGAAGGCGTATTCCGGCTCACCGCGTTCGAGGAAACCTTGAAGAAACGCTTCTCGCACAAGGTGCTCGATGGTCTGACCGTACCCGCCGAGGGACTGAACAGCGACCTGCACGGCAGCGCCGAATACCGCGCGCATCTGATCGCAGTGCTGACGCGGCGCGCCGTCGAGGCCGCGAACGCCAAAGCGTGACATTGCCGCTTCTCGCTGCACCAAGATGGGTTTTGCCATGAATGCATCGGCGCTGCCCAGTTCTGTCGATGCAATGCTCGAAACGCTAACCTCGCGCGGCTATCTCGCGGAGCGCTCGCTGGGGACGGTGACGTATTTGTCGCTGCGCATGGGCAGGCCGCTATTCCTGGAAGGCGAGGCCGGCGTCGGAAAGACCGAAATCGCAAAAGTGCTGGCGGCGGCGCTCAAACGAAAGCTGATCCGGCTGCAGTGCTACGAAGGCCTCGACGTCGCCTCCGCGGTCTACGAGTGGAACAGCGCGGCGCAAATGATTGCGATCCGGCTCGCGGAAGCGGCCGGCGACACCGATCGCGACCAGTTATCGTCAGATATTTTTGCCGAGCGCTATCTGATCAAGCGGCCGCTGCTGCAGGCGCTGGAGCCGGACGTGGCCGGTGCGCCGGTATTGCTGATCGACGAACTCGACCGCGCCGACGAGGCATTCGAGGCCTATCTGCTCGAAATCCTGAGCGACTTCCAGGTGACGATCCCCGAACTCGGCACCGTCAAGGCGCCGCAGCCGCCTATCGTCGTCATCACTTCGAACCGCACCCGCGAAATTCACGACGCGCTGAAGCGCCGCTGTCTCTACCATTGGGTCGATTATCCCAGCGCCGAGCGCGAGCTGGCGATCGTCAAATCGCGCGTGCCTGGTATCTCCGCAAAATTGTCGCAGCAGGTGGTAGGCTTCGTCCAGGCGCTGCGCCAGCAGGATTTTTACAAGTCGCCGGGCGTTGCCGAGACCATCGACTGGGCCACCGCGCTGACCGAACTCGACGCCCGTTCGCTGACCCCTCAGGTGGTCGGTGACACGCTCGGTGCCTTGTTGAAGTATCAGGACGACATCGCGCGGATGCAGGGCGACACCCTGCAGAAGGTCTTGAAAGAGGCGACCAGCGAAAATTGAGGTACCATCATTCCGGGGCACGCCAACGGGTCCGCGCAATGTGCGGCCCGATGACAGGCTCCGCGTGAACCCGGAATCTCGCGCCGCAATGTCTGGATTCCGGTTCCGCGCAAAGTTGCGCGTCCAGGAATGACGAGGTGATAATGAGCACTCCGGCCACCACGCCCGTCACAGGCCTGATCGCCGACAACGTCATCGGCTTTGCCCGCGCGTTGCGCGCTGCCGGGGTTCCGGTCGGCCCTGGTGCCGTGATCGACGCGCTGAAAGCGCTGCGGGTCATCGATATCGGCAACCGCGCCGATGTCTTCACCACGCTGGAAGCGATCTTCGTCAA
>DASSGM010000066.1:0-4878 GCA_035693465.1 Bradyrhizobium sp.
CCGACATTGATGTCGGAAATCACCCAGCCCAGATCCACCGGGATCACGGCCCAGGCCGCGAGCGCCAGCACGCAACTCACCAGCGGCGCGAGCAGGAACACGCCCTTGTTGGCGCCGGAGGGAATGATGGGCTCCTTCAGCACGAACTTCAACAGGTCGGCAAAGGACTGCAATAGGCCCCAGGGGCCGACCACGTTGGGGCCGCGACGGATCTGCACCGCCGCCCATATCTTGCGGTCGGCCAGCAGGATGTAGGCGATCGCGAGCAGGAGCACGACAAGCAAGAGCACGCTCTGTGCGACCATGACGATCAGCGGCCAAAGATAGCCGGTCCAGAATGTGCTTGCGAAGAATTCAGCCATCAGGTCACGCTCACTCCGCTGCTTTCAGCATTTGACCGGAGGCCAGGCGGGAACAATCCGCCATCACCGCAGATGCCCGCGCGATCGGGTTGGTCAGGTAGAAATCTTCAACAGCCATCTTGAATGGCGCTTTCTCGACGTTACCGCCTTTGCCCGCGAGCGTCCGGACATCATCGGCGCTGCCGGCTTCGATCCGGTCGATACGCATGAAGTGTGGCGCGGTCCTGCACAGCGCCTGCCGCAATGCCGGAAGTGAATCGTAAGACAGCTTCTTGCCCAGGACGTCCGACAGCGCACGGATGATCGCCCAGTCCTCACGCGCTTCCCCCGGCGGGAAGGCTGCGCGGTTGGCCATCTGCACCCGGCCTTCGGTGTTGACGTAGATGCCGGATTTTTCGGTATAGGCCGCACCCGGCAGGATGACGTCGGCGCGATGCGCGCCACGGTCGCCGTGGGTGCCGATGTAAACCACGAATGTGCCGTCGGGCACCTTGATTTCATCGGCGCCGAGCAGGAACAAGACGTCGAGGGTGCCGAAGGTTGTCATCTGCGTCGTGCTCAGGCCCGCGCCGCCCGCAAAGCCGATATCGAGCGCGCCGACACGCGAAGCAGTGTCGTGTAGAACAGCGAAACCATTCCAGTCCGGCTTGATCACGCCAAAATCCAGCGCGAGCCTTGCCGCGAGCGAAAGAACGGCGGCGCCGTCATGCCGTGCAGTGGCGCCGGCTCCGACCAGCACAATTGGATGTTTCGCGGCCTTTAGCACATCGGCAAAGGCGTGCTTGCCGGCGGCGACTTCGCCGAGCGAGTCGGTGCCCGCGCCGAGATAGTCGTAAGGATAGGTGAGATCGGCCTTGGCGCCCACCAGACCGATTTTGAGTTGGCCACCCCGCCAGCGCTTGCGGATGCGCGCGTTGAAAACGGCGGCTTCCCGGCGCGGGTTCGAGCCCACAATCAAAAGCGCGTCAGCTTGCTCGATGCCGGCGATGGTCGGATTGAAAATGTAGGAGGCGCGACCGGCTTTGGCGTCGAAGGCATCGCCGCCCTGGAGCGCGAGGTTGACGGAGCCGTACTTCCCCAGCAGTTCCTTGAGCGCAAACATCTCCTCCACCGCGGCGAGATCGCCAGCGATGGCGCCGATCCGCTTGCCGTCGCTGCGAGCTATTTTCGTCGCGATCGCCTCGAACGCCTCGGACCATGACGCCGGGTAGAGATGGCCGTTGTTCCTGATGTAGGGACGATCGAGCCGCTGCGTGCGCAAGCCGTCAACGATGTGGCGGGTCTTGTCGGAAATCCACTCTTCGTTCACCGCCTCGTTGACGCGCGGCAAAATCCGCATCACCTCGCGGCCGCGGGTATCGACCCGGATCGCCGAGCCGATGCCGTCCATCACGTCGACCGACTGGGTCTTGCCGAGCTCCCAGGGTCGCGCGGCGAACGCGTAGGGTTTCGAGGTCAACGCGCCAACCGGGCAGATATCGACGAGATTGCCCTGCAGTTCCGAGGTCAACGCCGACTCCAAATAGGTAGTGATCTCCATGTCCTCGCCGCGGCCGGTCGCTCCCATCTCGGGCACGCCGCAGACTTCGGCGGCAAAGCGTACGCAGCGGGTGCACTGGATGCAGCGGTTCATCGAGGTCTTGACCAGCGCGCCCAGATATTTGTCCTCGACCGCGCGCTTGTTTTCGGCGAAGCGGCTGGTGTCGACGCCATAGCCCATCGCTTGATCCTGCAGGTCGCACTCGCCACCCTGATCGCAGATCGGGCAGTCCAGCGGATGGTTGATCAGCAAAAATTCCATCACACCTTCGCGGGCCTTCTTCACCATCGGTGAGCGAGTCGAGATTTCCGGTGGCTCGCCCTTGGGACCAGGACGGCAATCCCGTACCCCCCAGGCGCAGCTCGCGACCGGCTTCGGGCCGCCCTTGATCTCGACCAGGCACATCCGGCAATTACCTGCGATCGAGAGCCGCTGGTGGTAGCAAAAGCGCGGAATTTCCGCGCCCGCGGCCTCGCACGCCTGCAGCAGCGTAAATTCGGCGGGAACATCGATCTCTTTGCCATCGATGATGAGTTTGGTCATAGCTGTCTCAAGTCTTTCGCAGCTTGCAGTCGGGTGGTGCGACACTGGCACTCGTCATGGAGGCCTTCACCCATTCCTGGGTGTCGGTGCCGCAGGTGGTAAGATAAGCCGGTTCGGCCTTGTATTTCTCGCACAGGAACGGCAGATGCGGCTTCAGATCGTAGTCGCAGGAAGCCATCCACTCCCATCGGTCGGCGAATGCGGCGGTCGCTTCCTCGCAGGTGTAGAGGAAATGGGAGACGAAACTCTCGTACTGAACCTGCTCATCGCGGCTGCCGGACTTGATCGCATCGTAGTCCGGGTGGGAGAATTTCGGATTCCTGAAAGCCAGATCGGTGCAACCCAGAAACGCCTTTCGCGCGCCGGCCGCACGGTTGTTGGTGCGGATTTCGTTGATCTGAAACAAGATAGCAACGAAACCGAGCAGCGCCACGGCGGCTTGCGCCATTTGCGCCAGCGTCCCGTATTTCTGCCACCAGAAAATACTCGGTTGTGACATCATCATCACTCCGCCGCGATCATATGCGCCGGATCGAGAATGCCGACATCGTCGACATCGGCTTTACGCGAATATTCGTCGATGCGCTCCTCGATCTCGTGACGGAAATGCGCGATCAGGCCCTGGATCGGCCACGCCGCGGCGTCGCCGAGCGCGCAGATGGTGTGACCCTCGACCTGCTTTGTCACTTCCAGCAGCATATCGATCTCGCGCTTGTGGGCGCGGCCCTCGGCCATCCGGGTCAGCACCCGCCACATCCACCCCGTTCCTTCGCGGCACGGCGTGCACTGGCCGCAGCTCTCATGCTTGTAGAAATAGGAAATCCGCGCGATCGCCCGGATCAGGTCAGTCGATTTGTCCATCACGATAACCGCAGCGGTGCCGAGGCCGGAGCGCAGTTTTCCCAGGCTGTCGAAATCCATCGGGCAATCGATGATCTGTTCCGCCGGCACCATCCGTACTGACGAACCACCCGGGATTACCGCTTTAAGATTATCCCAGCCGCCGCGGATGCCGCCGCAGTGGCGCTCGATCAACTCGCGGAATGGAATTCCCATGGCCTCTTCGACGTTGCAGGGGCGTTCGACATGGCCGGAGACGCAGAACAGCTTGGTGCCGACATTGTTGGGCCGGCCGATGGCGGCGAACCACGCCGCGCCGCGGCGGAGAATATCCGGTGCGGCGGCGATCGATTCGACATTGTTGACCGTGGTCGGGCAGCCGTAGAGACCGACATTGGCGGGAAACGGCGGCTTCAGCCGCGGCATGCCCTTCTTGCCTTCCAGACTCTCCAGCAGCGCCGTTTCTTCGCCGCAGATATAGGCGCCCGCGCCATGAGTCACGTAAAGGTCGAACGGAAAGCCGTTGACATTGTCCTTGCCGATCAGCCTGGCTTCATAGGCCTGATCGACCGCAGCCTGCAGATGCTCGCGCTCACGGATGAATTCGCCGCGCACGTAGATGTAGCAGACGTGGGCACTCATCGCGAAGCTTGCGAGCAGGCAGCCCTCGACCAGAAGGTGCGGATCGTGCCGCATGATCTCGCGGTCCTTGCAGGTGCCAGGCTCGGACTCGTCGGCATTGACCACCAGATAGCTTGGCCGGCCGTCGGTCGATTCCTTGGGCATGAATGACCATTTCAGACCAGTCGGAAAACCCGCACCGCCACGACCGCGCAGGCCCGAGGCTTTCATCTCGGTGATGATCCAGTCGCGGCCCTTGTCGATAATGGCCTTGGTGCCGTCCCAGGCGCCGCGGCGGCGCGCGCCTTCGAGGCCCCATTCCTGGAGACCGTAGAGATTGCGGAAGATGCGATCCTTGTCGTCGAGCATGAAGTGAAGCTTCCCTCGGGGTCAGCGATTGGACTGCATATAGGCAATCCCGGCGGCGCAGGCGCCGAAGGTCAGTGCCCATAGAAGGCTTGATTCAAGTGATGCACTCAGCCCGTAGCGCTGCAGCAGGAAAATAAATGCACTGGCCGCCACGGCGTGCAGAGCGATATAGCGCCAGCTCTTCATTGTTCCGACACTCCCCGGCCCGGCCGCTTGCATGGTGCGCGCCCGCGTCATGTGAATTCTTTCAGCGTGGTCGGTCCACCCACGGGAGCCGAGAATTGACGGCCATTCTGCGGTCCCGGCTTCGGAGGATTGCCGGAGGCAAAGCCGTCCAGCACCTTGCCGAAGCTTTCCCTGGTCAGATCCTCGTAGGTATCCTTCCAGATCAGGACCATCGGCGCGTTCACGCAGGCGCCAAGGCACTCGACTTCTTCCCAGCTGAAATTCCCGTCCTTGGACAGATGAAAGGGTTCGTGGTGGATCCGGCTTTGGCACACCTTGATGATATCATCGGCGCCGCGCAGCCGGCACGGCGTGGTGCCGCAGACCTGAATGTGGGCCTTCTTGCCGACCGGCTGCAACTGAAACATCGTGTAGAAG
>DASSGM010000067.1:0-2324 GCA_035693465.1 Bradyrhizobium sp.
TTGCCAACCGCGTTTTTGCATCGCAGGTGCATTCCGGGTAGCTGTGCTATAACCGGCGCGGCCGGACGTTCGGATATTTTCCATGATTGCACCGGATCTTCGCGGCGGCGTGGAACGGCTCGGCGCCATGATCGCCGAAGCATCCACCATTGTTCCCTTCACGGGCGCGGGCATTTCGACTGAATGCGGCATTCCCGATTTCCGCTCGCCCGGCGGATTATGGACCCGCAACCGACCGATCCCGTTCGATGAATTTGTCACCAGTCCGGACGCCCGGGACGAAGCATGGCGGCGGCGTTTCGCGATGGAGCCGACATTTGCCGCAGCAAAGCCGGGACGCGGTCACCGCGCGCTGGCTTCACTCTATAGAGCCGGCAAGATTCCTTCCATCGTCACCCAGAACATCGACAATTTGCATCAGATATCGGGTTTCGCGGCCGAGCACGTCGTCGAGCTCCACGGCAATACCACTTATGCCCGCTGCATCGGCTGCGGACAGGCTTACGATCTTGCCTGGGTCAAGCAGCGCTTCGACGAAATCGGCGGCGCGCCCGACTGCACCGTCTGCGACCAGCCGGTCAAGACCGCCACCATCTCGTTTGGGCAGGCGATGCCGGAAGAGGCGATGCGCCGCGCCAAGGAACTCGCTCAGCATTGCGATCTGTTCCTGGCAATCGGATCCTCGCTGGTGGTCTGGCCAGCCGCCGGATTTCCGATGCTGGCCAAGAACTGTGGCGCCAGACTGGTGATCATCAACAACGAGCCCACTGAACAGGATGATGTTGCCGATCTGGTGATCCGCCACGACATCGGGGAAGCGCTCGGGCCGTTCGTGGGCAATTGATTCGCGGCTGTGCAAGCCTGTTCATAGGTTCCGGCAAATTTGTTTTTTGTCTATGCGCCGCAATCGGGAGTGTTATCTTTGATTCGCGAGATTCGCGCGGCGCCATCATGGGAAACCATGGATGGACGCGTGTTCCGGCGCCGTCGCGTTAGATGGACGGCTGCAAATGATGTGTGGGGTCCGGGGTCATGGGGTCGGACGGATTTGAGTCCAAGAAGCTCGGGGGCTCGCCGCCAGGCGGGGCGGCACAGAACCGGCTTGGGCCGGGCGAATTTTCAGGCAGCGCGGGCCGCGACCCGACGATCGAGGCATTTTCGGGCCTTGGCGATGCCGCCGCCAATCTCGTCGAAATCGCGGGCGTCATCAAATGGTTCGACGCATCAAAGGGCTACGGATTCATCGTTCCCGACAATGGCTGGCCCGATGTGCTTTTGCACGTCACGGTGCTTAGGCGCGACGGCTATCAAACCGCCTACGAAGGCGCGCGGCTGGTCTGCGAATGCGTGCAGCGCGCCAAGGGCTATCAGGCGTTCCGCATCCTCTCGATGGACGAATCAACCGCGATCCATCCGGCGCAAATGCTGCCGCCGCGGACCCATGTCAGCGTCACCCCGACCAGCGGCCTGGAACGGGCGCAGGTCAAATGGTTCAACCGCTTGCGCGGATTCGGCTTCCTCACCTGCGGGGAGGGCACGCCGGATATCTTCGTGCACATGGAAACCTTGCGCCGCTTCGGAATGACCGAGCTGCGCCCCGGCCAGTATGTGCTGGTGCGATTCGGACCCGGTTCCAAGGGAATGATGGCCGCCGAAATTCACCCCGAAAGCGGCTCGGCGGGATTGTCCTCGCACTGATTTGTGCGACAACTCACGCTACCGTTACGCGCTCGCCGAAAGCGGCCCTGTTCAGCCCCGCCAACGGTCTGGTATTTGCCACGGTCATCAGGATAGGGTCCGACCCGGCAAATCCCTTCGGCTGCGATGAGCATTGTCCAATGAAGTTCGATCGAACTGTTGATCGCCTCCGCGTAGGGCGTTGGATGGTTGTGGCCGCAGCGGTCGCGCTGTGCGCATTCGCCGCCAGCGCGCGGGCGGCGAGCGTCCAGCCGCTCGAAATCGTCACCAAGAACGGCGTGCAGGTTTTCTCGGTCGAGATGGCAACAACCGAACAGGAAAAGGAAACCGGCCTGATGTACCGCAAGGAGCTGCCGGACGGCAAAGGGATGCTGTTCGATTTCTCGCCGGAGCAGCAGGTGTCGATGTGGATGAAGAATACCTACATTCCGCTCGACATGATCTTCATCCGGGCCGACGGCCGTATTCTGCGGATTGCGGAAAATACCGAGCCGCTATCGACCAGGATCATCCCGTCGGGAGGGCCGGCGAAGGGAGTGCTCGAGGTGATTGCCGGCACGGCAAAAAAGTACGGGATCGCGCCCGGAGACCGCGTGGCGCATCCGCTCTTTAACGGCCGATGAAAC
>DASSGM010000068.1:0-10336 GCA_035693465.1 Bradyrhizobium sp.
TAAACGAGCTCAGGGCGCTGAATGGCGGCCGCAAAATGGTGCAGCTCGCCCCGGATGCGAGCGTCCAGTAGGTCGGCTGGCATCACGGCTCGGGTTTTCTCGTCAGACAGCAGTAATTTCACCCGCGAATCAGGGAAGGCCCCTGGCTTCGATTTCCCGGACGAGCTGCAGCGTTGCCTCGGCAAGGCTCCCCTCGGGGGCATCTGGCGCAAACACCGAAGGGAAACTCTCACGACTCCTCAGCACGACCGTGCGCGGGCACTGGGTAGGGGAGTTGCACAGGAGCTCTTTCAGCTTCTCACCCTGGGCGACGAGGCGCTGCGAATCGGTCGCTGACCAGGCAAGCAGGATCGGCGTGTCGATATTGAGGATGCCGGGAAATACCGATCTCTCATCGTACTTGCTGGCATCGGCACCGAAATAAGCCTTCTCGATTGCGTCGCTATCCGCGCTTGAGCGGTATATGCCCGATACCAGCACCACGCCCGCCACGCCGGAATCGCGCAGCTGGAATTCCGGGTGGGCAAGCAAGCTTGCCACGTGGGACGCGCCGGCGGAGTAACCGACGGCCACTATCTCGTCGCGACTTCCTCCGAACAGGTCGATATTTTGGTGGGCCCAGGAGACCGCCGCCCCGACGTCTTTGACGCCGGCGGGCCATGGATTTGCGGGCGCCGGCCGGTAGGTCACTTTCACCCCCACCATTTGGTGCCGCGCCGCAAAGCACATCGCCTGATCCTGGAGCGTGCCGGTGACATCAGGCGCTCCGTCGTCGCCGGCAAAGCTCTCTCCAGCCACGAACAACAGCACCGGCCGCGGCAAGGTCTCTCTGACATCGCCGGTTGCGACATCCAGGACGTTGAGGTCGCTTTCGCCATATTTCAAATTGCGGGAAAACGAAACGCCCGCGCATGATTGCGACTCAGGGGAGGTGGCGTCATCAGGCGAGGCGCCTGAACCGTCGAGCACGAGTCCAGCCTTCAACAGATGGGCGGTGCTCTGCGGCCAATCCGAGCCACGAACAGATGCCCCCGTGATCGTCGCCAGTATCAAGCAAACTGCCAGGTATTTTGCCATTACGACCATGCACGAAATAGACGTGGATCACCGTAGCTATCGATGCACTGTCACGGGTCAAGTCTCGATCCGGATTTTGGGCGATATAACGGCAGAGTGCCGCGCGACAGTTGGGTGCAGGGGAGCGTTCAGTCGGCGGCGAGATCGAGGCCGATGGCGAGGGCCTGAACGAGGCACATCGGCGCGACCAGGGTGCGCAGCGCCGGTTCCGGCATGTCCTGAATTTCAAACACAACCGTCGCGCCTTCGACGATCGGGCTCAACAGACTGTCGGTAATCGAGATCGCAGGGACCCGTCGCGCCACAAGCTCGGGAAATAATCGCGCTGTATCCGGGTAATAGTTTCGGAAACTGATGGCAACCAGCGCGTCTTCGGAAGTGGCCGGATGCGATTGTTCGCGGATGCTGCCACCGATCCCGTCCAGCAATACGACGCGGCGTCCAAGCTTTCGCAGGACGTAAGCCAGATGCGCTGCTACCGGAAATGAACCGCCAAGGCCCAAGAGGTAGATATCGCGCGCCTTCGCAAGGATGCCGGTTGCCGCTTCGAGCTCGCGCGCATGCGCCGATTGGCTGAGCGCCACCAGGGCGGACTGCGCCTCCGCCACGAATCGCCCAAGCACTGCCGCGGGCTTGCGGCCGAGGATCGATTTTTCCTCGTGCTTCATGCGCGCAAGCCGCGCCTTGTAGCTCGGCGCAACGCCGGCCACGAGGCGCGAACGGAAGACTTGCTGCATCTGGGTAAAGCCGCCAAAGCCCAGCGCGTGCGCGAAACGGACGATCGCCGAAGGCGGAACGCCTGAGCGCCCCGCAACCTCTGCGACCGTGCCGAGCGCGACCTCGGTCGGGTGGTCGAGCACGAATTCGGCGATCTGCTGCAGACGCCCGGACATCGAGCGGTGTCGCTGCGCGATCGCGCCGCGCAATTCGTCGTAGCTCATCGCAGCGGCAGCTTTGTGCATTGCTTCCTTCGCCTTGATCGCCATTTGGCTCAAATATTCCACTTTACAGGTCAGCATAGAACGTTCATTCTAGTGACTGCAACAAGAAACTAAACCGATCGGGAGGGAACGATGAAGAAGCGCCAGATTTCGCGTCGGAGCGTTCTGAAGGGCAGCCTGATGGCCAGCGTCATCGGCGGCACCGGGAGTTTCTTCGGGCCCTGGAAGCAGAATCGGGTTTGGGCGCAGGGCGCGGCCAAGCCGATCAAGCTCGGTCTCACCTGCGATGCGAGCGGCCAGTACGGCAACAGCGGACAGGACGATCTGCGCGGCATCCAGATGGCCATCAATGAGGTCAACGCCAAAGGCGGCGTGCTCGGGCGCAAGATCACCTGGATCACGGCCGACACTGAAACGACGCCCGCGACCGGCAGCCGCGTCGCCGAGCGTTTCATCACCCGGGAGGACTGCACCATCCTGATCGGCGCGCTGCACTCCGGCGTCGCCAACGCCATCACCCAGGTCGCCAACAAATACGGCGTGATCTACCTCAACACCAACTCCTCGGCGCCGAGCGAGGCGGGCGAGAACTGCTCGCGTATCAAATTCGTCTGGGACGGCAACGGCACCAATTTTTCCAAGGCGTCGGTGAAGAACGCGGTGGACTCGATCGGCAAGAACTGGATGCTGCTGACCAACGATTATGTGTGGGGCCACACGACATCGGCGTCGACCAAGGCGCAGGTCGAGGGCGCCGGGGGAAAGATCATCGACAACCTGCTAGTGCCGCAGAACACCCGCGACTTCACGGCTTATCTGCTGAAGATTCAACAAGCCAAGCCGGACGTGGTGGCGACCGCGGTCGGCGGCGATGACATCAAGGCTTTGCGCGAGCAAGTCACCCAACTCAAGCTCGACGGCAATCCGGCCTGGATCAACAACCAGCAGGATTGGCCGGATGTGTGGGGCGCTCCCGACAGCCTGTTCGGCGTGTTCGGCACCACCTGGTATCATAAATTGCCGCTGCCGGGCGTCGCCGATTTCGTCAAGAAATGGCAGGCCGCCAACAAGGACGGTCCGATCCCAGTGCCCGGGAATGTCTCCTACAACGGCTACATGTCGACCCGCGAACTGCTGCGCGCGATCGAGCGCGCCGGCTCGACCAACAACGTCAAGATCATCAAGGAGCTCGAGAACCTGAAGGTCTCGGCCACCGAGCGCATGCAGCACTTTGACGCCTACATGGATCCGGCGACTCACCAGATGCAGCAGACAATTTATCTGGCGCGCCGGAATGCCAAGCCGACTGACAACACCGACCTGTTCGAGATCATCAGCTGGACCGAACCCAAGGCCGCGGCGGACGACGCCGCGCCCGGAAAGTGCAAGCTGATCCCCTACGAACAGGTACCATCGGTCGATTCGTAACGCTGCCCGGTTGATCTGGTTACGCCCGGCAATGCCGGGCCGGGTTCTTCACCGGCTCGGCATTGCGGCGCGCTCTTTCCCAAACGAAAGCAAGGCGACGGCTTGTTCGATCTTGTTCCGCATATCCTCAACGGCCTGACGCTCGGCCTGTTGTTCGCGCTGATCGCGCTTGGCTTCATGCTGATCGTCGGGCTGATGGAGCAGATCAATCTGGCGCACGGCTCGCTGTTCGCGCTGGGCGCCTATCTCGCCATGCAGCTCACCGGCCCGCGCCCGCCGTTTCCTGCGGAAATCGCCAAGGCCTGGCTCGCGCTTCCGCTGGGCTGGCGCTATGCCGCGACGCTGATCATCGCGCCGGCCGCGGTTGGCCTGGTCGGGATTGCGATCGAATTCTGCATGCGCCGCACCTACGGCAAGGATCCACTCTATGGCCTTCTGCTGACGTTCGGCGCTGCCATGGTGATCGAGGAAACCATCCGCCTGATCTGGGGCACGCGCGATTACGTCCTGCAGGTGCCGCAGTCGATAAGCGGCGGCTTCCTGTTTCAGGATTTGATCTGGTCGACCTATCGCTTTTACGCGGCCGGCATTGCGGTCGTGATCATCGGCCTGGTCTGGCTCCTGATCGAGAAGACGCCGTTTGGCGCAACCGTCAAGGCCGGCGCGCATGACAGCGAAATCGTGCGCGCACTCGGAATCAATCTCACGCGGCTGCGATTGCTGGTGTTCGTGCTCGGCACCATGCTGGCGGCGGTCGCGGGCATCATCGTCGCGCCGATCTGGGGCATTCGTCCGCATATGGGGGTCGATGCCGTGATCCCGGCGTTTCTCGTGATCGTGCTCGGTGGCGTCGGCAGTTTTTGGGGAGCGGTCGTTGCCGGGCTTCTGGTCGGGCTCTGCGTCGGCCTCTCCGGAGCCTATGCTTCGGAATGGTCGCTGCTGTCGATGTACCTGTTGCTGGTCGCGGTGGTGAGCGTCCGCGCCCGCGGGCTTTGGGGCAAGAAGAGCGTGCTCGAGGCATGAAATTGACCTCATCACCTTCGTCCGATGCCACGCGGCTAGTGACCCCGGCCATGCTCGCGCTCTGGCTCGTGCTGGCAACGGTGCCGCTGTGGATCGCCCGCATCGGGCTCTATCCATATCTCGGCATCGAAATTCTGATCTGGTCGCTCTACGCTCTCGCGTTCAATCTCGTGCTCGGAACGGCGGGGCTGCCATCGTTCGGCCACGGCGCCTATTTTGGCATCGGCGCCTATGCCTTCGGCCTCTGCCAGTTCAAACTCGTTGCCAACCTCTGGGTCTGTCTTGCGGCTTCGCTGGTCATTGCGGCATTGGCCGGCGCGCTGGTGGCGTTGTTCATCTCGCATCGGCGCGGCATCTACTACGCCTTCATGACCATCGCTTTTGGACAGATTTTCTGGACCGTGGCGATCAAGTCGCACAGCATCACCGGCGGCGAGGACGGTCTTTTGAAAATCGTCCGGCTGCCGGCCGAGTTCGGCGTCATCTCGTTCAATCTCACCGACAATGTCGCGCTGTATTATTTCGTCCTGATTGTTTTTGCGCTCGCGCTGATGGCGATGTGGCGGCTGGTGCACTCGCCCTATGGCCGCGTGATCGCGGCGATCCGCCAAAGCGAAACCCGCGCCGCCCATCTCGGCTATCACGTCTGGCTCTACAAGGCCTCGATATTCACCCTGTCGGCGGCGGTGTCGGGTCTGGCCGGAGGCCTTTTCGCCATGGCGCAGCTCGCCGCCTTTCCCGACGTGATGAGCCTGCATCAGTCCGGCTACGTCGTGATGATGACGTTGGTCGGAGGAGGCCTCGTCAGCTTCTGGGGACCGGTGGTCGGCGTGTTCCTGTTCCTGATCGCGCGCGACGTGATCGGAGCGTTGACCAACGCCTGGATGCTGTATTTCGGCCTGTTGTTCATGGCCATCGTGCTGTTCCGGCCGGAAGGCATCGCCGGCGCCGCCAGTGCCGTGTTGCAAAGGCATTCGCTTGGTTCGATACGAAAGCAAGGCAGTTCGGCGATGCGACTGTTGTTCGGAGGCGAGCGATGGCGCTGATCGAGGCGGCGGGCGTGCATGTCCGGTTCGGCGACCGCGTCGTGCTGGAAAACATCGATCTTGCGGTGCCGGAGGGCGAATTGCATGGCTTGATGGGGCCGAACGGCGCCGGCAAGACCACCTTCTTCAACGTGCTGACGGGGCGCGTCAAGCCGAGCCGAGGCGTGATCCGGCTCGATGGCGAGGACGTCACCGGCTTAAGTTCGCACCGGATCGCCGCCAAGGGCGTTGCGCGCTCGTTCCAGATCATGACCTTGTTCGACGAGTTCACCGCATCCGAAAACGTCACCGTGGCATTGCCGTCGTTTCGTGCGCGCGGCTTTGACATGTGTCGCGCCGCTTCCGCCGGCGACAACGGTTTCGCCGAAACTGCGCTGGAAGTCCTTGCCACCGTTGGACTTGCCGACAAGGGCGGGGTGCGGGCCAGGGATCTCTCGTATGGCGATCGCCGTGCGCTCGAGATCGCGGTGGCGCTGGCGCAAAGCCCGCGCGTGCTTTGTCTCGATGAGCCGACGTCCGGTCTCGGCTCCGACGGCGTGCAGCGGCTGGCGGCGCTGGTCGGACGGCTCAAGGGAAAGCTCACCATCGTCGCCATCGAGCACGACATGGAATTTTTGTTCGCGCTGGCCGACCGCATTTCGGTGATCCATTGGGGTCAGGTCGTCGCCCGCGGCACGCCGCATGAGCTGCAGCAGAATGAATGGGTCAAGCGCTCCAACCTCGGACGATTTGCATGATTCTCGAAGTGGGCGCGGTCGATACCTATTACGGCGAAACCCAGGCGCTGTTCGGCGCTTCCCTGGCGGTCGAGCGCGCCCACGTGTTTGCGCTGCTCGGCCCGAACGGCGCCGGCAAGACCACGATGCTGCGCTCGATCCTCGGGCTGACGCGGCCGCGGCGCGGCGCCATCCGCTTCGACGGTCGCGAGGTCACCCGCAGCCCGACGCATGAGATCGCACGTGCGGGTATCGGCTGGGTGCCCGACGATCGGCGGCTGTGTCCGACGCTGACGGTGGCGCGCAATCTCGGCATCGCGCAAAAACGCACGCGCTTTCGCAGCTGGACCATCAAGGAGACCTGCGAGATATTCTCGCCGCTGCAATACCTGATGGAGCGCGAATGCGAAAATCTGTCGGGCGGAGAGATGCAGATGGTGGCGATCGCGCGCGCTCTGGTCGGTGCGCCCGGGCTGATCCTGTTCGACGAGCCGAGCCAGGGACTGGCGCCAAAAATCGTCGGCGACGTGCTGGCGACGATCCGTAAATTGCGGGAGCAGGGGGTTGCTTCCCTGATCGTCGAGCAGAATGCCGAGATCGCGTTATCGGTCGCCGACCATGCCGCCATCATCGATCGTGGCCGGATTGCGTGGAGCGGGGAGGCGCAAACCCTGCGTCAGGATGTTTCGCTGCGCCAGCGCTTGCTTGGAGTACACTGATGGCTTCGCCGCTGCTCGTGCTCGATCGGGTTCGCAAGATCTACACCCAGGGGCGCATCCTGCGTCGCCCGACCTTTGCGCTCGAAGCCGATCTCGAGATCGATCAGCCGGCGATCATCGGCGTTGTCGGACCGAACGGAGCCGGCAAGACCACGTTGTTCGAGATGATGACCGGATCGAACACGCCGTCCGCCGGACACGTCTATGTTGCCGGCACCGATATTCATCGGGTGAAGTATCGCGAGCGGGACAGGCTCGCGATCCACTATCACCAATCCTATCAGGTGCGCCGGTTCCGGCGGTTGGTGCCATCGGCGCTGCTGGCGCGATCGCCGACCTCAACGCCCATGGTGCATCTGTTCGACGAGCCGCAATTCAATCTTCAGGACGGCTACATCGGCTTCATGCTCGATTTCTTTCGCAAGCTGCGTGCCGAGGGCAGGCTGGTGGTGCTATGCCTGCACCCGACCGCGAGCTGGCATCTGGAAATTCTCGCCGAGATTGCCGAGCAGTTTCTGCTGGTCGCCGATGGCAGCGTCGCGCGGCATCCGAACTTTCGGGCGCTGGTCAATGAGCCTCGATTCCGAAACTATCTCGGGCCCGAGCTGACGCGGGCCGCCGAAATCCTTGCGTGAGCGGGGTTTCGGAGGGAACAGGGCCCACGCATGTGAACCCGGAATGGGTGCTTTCGCCGGTTATGCCTTGCGCTTGGGGACCGTCGGCGGCACATTCGAGGCGCGGCATAACAGTCGCCAAAACGACAGCCAGGAAACGTCCATGCCCGCCACGCGGATCGACTGCGATATCCATCCCGCCGTGGGCGGCACGCGCACCACGCTGTTGCCTTATCTCGACGATCACTGGAAGGAACAGGTGGTGAGCCGGGCGATCGACGGCCTCGATCTGACGAGCTATCCGCCCAACATGCCGCTGTCCGGACGAGCCGACTGGCGGCCGGCCCACGGCAAGCCCGGCAGCGATCTCGCGATGGTCCAGCGCGGCGCGTTCGACCAGCTCGGCGCCAGCCACGCGATCTGCAACGTGCTCTACGGCGCACAGGCCGTGTACGATCCCTATATGGCGTCCGCCTTCTGCAAGGCGATCAACGACTGGATCGCCGCCGAATGGCTGGCGCGCGATTTGCGCCTGCGGGCTTCGATCGTAGTGCCGATGCAGGCGCCGGATCTCGCGATCGAAGAGATCGAACGCCGCGCCGGCGACAACAGGTTCGTGTCCGTGTTGGTGCTGGCGCAGGGCGAGAGCCTGCTGGGACGGCGGCACTACTGGCCGGTCTATCGCGCAGCCGAGAAACACAGATTGCCGATCGCGATCCATGCCGGCAGCCAGTACCGGGGCGCGCCGAGCTCGATCGGCTGGCCGTCCTATCGCTACGAATATTATCTCGCCGAGGCGCAGGCGTTTCAGGCCCAGGTCTTGAGCCTGATCTACGAGGGCGTATTCGTGAAATTCCCCGGCCTCAAGGTGGTGCTGATGGAATCGGGCATCAGCTGGCTGCCGGCCTTCATGTGGCGCGCCAACAAGACCTGGCGCGGGGTGCGGGTCGAGGTGCCGTGGATCGATCGCGAACCGGCATCGATCATGCGCGACCACATCCGCCTGACCACGCAGCCGTTCGACAGCCCGCCCGATGCGAACGGCGTCGCCGACATCATCGACATGATCGATTCGGACAGGATGTTTTTGTTCGCCTCCGATTTTCCGCACTGGCAGTTCGACGGCGACGACGCGATACCGCCGCACCTGCCGGCCGGCATCGTATCGCGCATGTGCGCCGATAATCCGCTTGAAACCTTTCCGCGGCTCTCTCTCGCCGCATAGACCTTGAGAAGGAGGATCGCATGAGCGACGTCATCGACCGCCCCGCGCTTGGACCGGACGCCTCCACCAAAAGCCGCTTGCGGATCATCGACTGCGATATTCATCCGAGCCTGCATGCGCGAAGCGACCTCAATCCGTTCCTGTCAAAACGCTGGCAGGAGCACCTGAAAACCTACGGCGATCATCTGCGGACGCCCTATATCGGCACCACGCCGTATCCGCGCTCCTCGCCGCTGATCGCGCGCCGCGATGCCTGGCCGCCGACCGGCGGGCCGCCCGGCTCCGATCTCGCCTTCATGCGCAAGCAGCACCTCGATCCGCTCGACATCGAGTTCGGCATTTTGCAGGTGCTCGACATGTTCATCTTCTCGCAGCAGAACCTCGAGTTCGGCGCCGCGATCCAGCGCGCCATCAACGAATGGCAGCTCGCGCATTGGACCAGCCGGGAGCCGCGGCTGAAGGCCGCGATCCTGGTCGGTCAGGACGACACCGAGGCAGCCGTAGCCGAGATCGAGCGTTGCGCGAAAATCGGCCAGTATGTGCAGATCAATGTCTGTCCGCGCGCCAACGAGCCGCTGGGGCGCCGTCGTTACTGGCCGATCTATGCCTGCGCGCAAGAGCTTGACCTGCCGCTCGGCATCCATGTCGGCGGCTATGGCGGTCACGCGCCGACCGGCGGCGGCTGGCCGTCCTACTACACCGAGGAGCACCAATCGAATGCGCATTCGGTGGCAGCCCAGCTCGCGAGCCTGGTGATCGAAGGCGTGCCCGAGCATTTCCCGCGCCTGAAAATCGTGTTCATCGAAGGCGGCTTCGGCTGGATCCCGGCGACCGCATGGCGAATGGACCAGCATTTCGAGCGCTTCCGCGACGAAGTCCCGCATCTCAAGCGGCGACCCTCCGAATATGTGCGCGAGCACTTCTGGTTCACCACCCAGCCGATCGACGAGCCGGACGAGGCGAGGCACCTGCGATCGCTGATCGACTGGGTCGGCGTCGATCGTCTGTTGTTCTCGTCCGATTATCCGCATTGGGATTTCGACGATCCGCGCTTTGCCTTCAAGACGCCGCTGAGCGAAGCCGAACGCCTCAAGATCTTCAACGGCAACGCCCGCGCGCTCTACAAGCTTTGATTCCATGGCCCGGCACATCGTCGCCCGCACCACGGAGATTCCGCCCGGCGGCAACAAGGTCGTCGACGTCGACGGCCGCGACATCGTCGTGTTCCACGTCAATGGCGAGTTCTTCGCGCTGCTCAATCGCTGTCCGCATGAGGGCGCGCCGCTCGACAAGGCGGCGTGCGTGGCGCGGCTGACCTCGCCGGAGCCCGGGGTCTATCAGCGTTCCCGCGTCGGCGAGTTGCTGCGCTGCGCCTGGCATGGCTGGGAGTTCGACATGCGCACCGGGCAATCGTATTTCGATCCGAAGCGCTTCACGGTGCGAACCTATCCGGTTGTCATCGAGGATGGCGAGACGCTGGCCAAGGGGCCGTACGTGGCCGAGACTTTTCCGGTTCACGTCGAGGACAGCTACGTCATTGTCGAGAC
>DASSGM010000069.1:0-3204 GCA_035693465.1 Bradyrhizobium sp.
CGGCCTCGAAGTCAAGGACGGTGTCGTTCAGGTCGGTCCCAATATGATGACCGGGGTTGCCGGGATTTTCGCAGGCGGCGACATGGTGCCGTCTGAACGCACGGTTACGGTTGCCGTGGGGCATGGCAAGAAAGCCGCCCGTCATATCGATGCCTGGCTGCGCGGCGAAATTTATGCACCGGCCCCGAAGCATGAGATCGCTTCCTCCGACAAGCTCAACACCTGGTACTACGGCGAAGCGCCGAAAACGCTGCAACCGGTATTGGAACTGGCGCGCCGCACCTCGACATTCGAGGAGGTCGTCAAGGGTCTTGACGAGAGCAATGCGCTCTATGAAGCGCGCCGTTGCCTGTCGTGCGGAAACTGTTTCGAGTGCGACAACTGCTACGGGGTTTGTCCCGACAACGCGGTAATCAAACTCGGGCCGGGCAATGGGTTCCAGTTCAACCTGGACTATTGCAAGGGTTGCGGCATCTGCGCCCAGGAATGCCCGTGCGGGGCCATCCAGATGATACCGGAAGCAATCTGACCTTTTATGTCGCCAATTTCGTCTACAGATGGAATTCCCCGGGTGGCGACCACTCTGTCGATGACACTTATCTTCCGAATTGGTTTTCGCGATGGAACATGACCGGGTCGACATTAGTGATGATTGTTGCTGGCTGCCTGGTGTTATGGCGCACGCTGACGCATCGGTGGTACCGCAACAAAAATGATTGACCGGCCATACCGCGAGCGCTCTTCGGTCTGACCGTGGCGGCGGCGAGTTGGATAGCGCATACTGTGGTCGGATTGCTTACGGCGCTCCTTCTCGGCTGGGTCTTGCTCGGGATTGCGTTCTTGCGCAGTGGGCCGGCGCCGGAGGGGCAGCCCGTGCCATTCCTGTTGCTTGCGCTTCTGGCGGTCACGAGTGCGTTGGCCGGGGTCACTGCTCGTTACATCGCGTCTTGGCAAAGCGTCGGTATCGTATTCGCGGGCATGCTTACTCTGATCTCGCTGGTTGAAGTGACCTTGGCGCTGTCTTCTCCCTACCACGCGATGTACCTCGCACGGGAAATGGCTTGAGATGGTTCCGGCATATGCCAGGCAGTCGCTCAGCTAGAGGTTGTGGGTCCCAAAATCCGATAAGTGCCCGCCAATTGCGGCTGGTGAAACGCTGTGTTGTGCCGACTGAGTGGCCTCATATTTATTAGTGCAGCTCATGAGGCGATGATCTGTCAGGGGCGATGGAGCAGCTGGCCCGCATGGGGCCCCAGTTTGGAGGACGATACGTGAACTTGCTGGGCGGCATTTTGATTTTCGTCAAGCTGGTCAATTGAACCAGCAAGCTCGGCGGTCTAATCGGCGGTAACGCCAAAACCGAAACTTCCCGCTCTTATTGCCAGCCGGGAACGCCACGCATATCCGGCAGATGGTGCGCGATGCCCTTGTGGCAGTCGATACAGGTCTTTTCGCCAGGGAACAGGAAGCGCTGGTGTGCCACAGACGCTCGCGGCGACTGCTTGGTGATGTCCATCGACGCCGCGCTGTGGCAGTTGCGGCATTCCAGCGAGTCATTGGCCTTGAGCCGCGACCATTCGTGCAGCGCTAGTTCGAGTCTGTTATCGACGAACTTCTCACGCGTATCGATGCTGCCGAACAGATGCCCCCAGACTTCCTTGGAGGCCTGCATCTTACGCGCGATCTTGTCGGTCCAGTTGTGCGGAACGTGACAATCGGGACAGCTCGCGCGCACCCCAGAACGGTTGGAGAAATGGATGGTAGTCTTCAGTTCTGCGAACACGTTGTCTCGCATTTCATGACAGCCGGTGCAGAACTTTTCCGTATTGGTCAGTTCCAGCGCGGTATTGAACCCGCCCCAGAACACCACGCCTGCGACGAAGCCGGCGAGCACCAGCACACCGAGGCCGAACACCGAACTCGGCCGGCGCAGCACATCCCACAATTCGACGACAAAGGCCCAAATCCGCGCCAGCCAAGACCGGCGAGGTGCTGCCGGGTCGAGCGCGCTCATCGGCGTCCGCCCGGAGCTGCACGACTCAGCATTGTATCGATATCGACGAAATCGTTGGTGATGGGAGGCGCCACCACATTCTGCGGAACATGGCACGAGGTGCAGAAGAACCGGCGCGGCGATACGGAGGCGAGAAACTGGCCGTCGCGATCCATGAAGTGGGTAACGCTGACCATCGGTGCTTGCGATTCGCCGGTGCGGGCACGGGCATGGCACGACAGGCATTTATTGCCGTTGATATCGATCTGGTAGCCTTCGATAGAATGGGGGATCACCGGTGGCTGCTCCGGATAGTTTCGCGTCTCTTTTTCCGACGTGTTGCGCATCGGCGTCATCGGCGCGGCGGGCCCTTCCTCATTTAGCGGGGTCGAGCCGCGCAGGCCGGAATTGAGGCTCTGCGCCAGCAACGAACTTGATCCGGCCGCGAGCGCGATGACGATCAGGAGAATTCCAGGTTTCGCAATCATGGTATTCACACCCGCTCGATACGCACTGCGCATTTCTTGTAATCGGTCTGCAGTGAGATAGGGTCGGTAGCGTCCAGCGTCACCTTGTTGATGAGCTGCGCCTCATCGAACCACGGCACGAACACGAGGCCCCGCGGCGCCTTGTTGCGGCCGCGGGTCTCGACCCGGGTGCGGATATAGCCACGGCGCGATTGCACCTTGACCTCGTCGCCGCGCCGCAGCTTCAACTCGGCGGCGTCGTCGGGATGCATGAAGCACACCGCTTCCGGAAAGGCCTTGTAGAGCTCGGGAACGCGGCGCGTCATGGTTCCGGAATGCCAGTGCTCCAGCACGCGCCCGGTCGACAGCCAGAACGGGTATTCGCTGTCGGGAGATTCCGCCGGCGGCTCATAGGGTAAAGCGAAGATGCGCGCTTTGCCGTCGGGGAAGCCGTAGAACTGAAAGCCTGCGCCCTGTTTCACATAGGGATCGAGACCCTCGCGGAAACGCCATCTGGTTTCCTGGCCGTTGACTACCGGCCAGCGCAGTCCGCGCACCTCATGATAGATATCGAACGGCGCGAGATCATGGCCATGGCCCCGGCCGAAGGTGGCGTATTCTTCGAACAGGCCTTTGTGGACGTAGAAGCCGAACGCCTTGGACTCGTCGTTGGCATACCCCGGCTTCGATATCGGATATCGGAAACTTGTCGATCTGGCCGTTTTTGTAGAGCACGTCGAACAG
>DASSGM010000070.1:0-11679 GCA_035693465.1 Bradyrhizobium sp.
ATATCACCGGCGCCATGACTTCCATACTCACCGCGGTGGGCGCTGCAATGCGCGAGGTAAGGCAGGACAGGACCCGCGCCAGGCTGGCTGAGCAGGCCACTGGTTGGGTCAAGCCGCTGGTCGCGCTGGCGGGCGGCATCATCAATGGCGGCGCTGAGGCCGACATCGACTACATCATGACTCACTGATGCCAGAGGTTGTCCCCCCCTCGCATCCCCAGCTAGCCGTTAGCGCCGCGATCTTTCGCGACGGAAAAATCCTGTTGGTGCGGCGCGCCGGAGCGCCGGCCAGGGGTCTTTATTCGCTGCCGGGCGGCCGGGTCGAATTCGGCGAATCGCTGCATGCGGCGCTACATCGCGAAGTCGCGGAAGAAACTGGGCTCAAGATCGAAATCATTGGCCTTGCCGGATGGCGCGAGGTGCTGCCGGGAACCAGCGGTGGCGGGCACTATCTGATCATGTCATTTGCGGCGCACTGGAGCTCCGGCGAGCCGATCCTGAACCAGGAACTCGACGATTTCAGGTGGCTCGCGCCCAATTCGCTCGGCGATCTCAATCTCACCGCCGGCCTGCCCGAGGTGATCCGGTCGGCCTGGGACCTGCTCCGGGCCTAATAAAGGCTCCGCCTTGCTTCCAGCGCATTGAAAAGGCATATCACGGGCGATTCCGGACCCCCCATGTCAAAGCATTTTCTGGCGGTAATTATCATCATCTCGGCATGCCTTTTCGGCCCGGCGCGGGCCGAGGACGCGGCCGCGCCGTTCGACGGCGACCTGCAGCGGCTGGCCGAAATCCTCGGCACCCTGCACTACCTGCGGGGCATTTGCGGCAGCAATGAAGGTCCGAAATGGCGCAATGAAATGCAGGCGCTGATCGACGCCGAAACCCCCTCGGGCGATCGCCGCGCCCGCATGATCGCGGGCTTCAACCGGGGCTATAATGGCTTCCAGCAGACCTACCGCACCTGCACGCCTGCGGCCGCTGTCGCAATCCGCAGGTACATCGAGGAAGGCTCGAAGATTTCGCGGGATCTGACCGCGCGCTATGCCAATTAGCGCCGCGGTTGGGTCTCCCGCACGGCGCGAGCGTCCGATTTGGAACAATAGATTCAATCTTAATTCGCGCGTTAACCTTTCCTAAAGAAGTGGTCTAGGCGGGCTCGCGCTGCATGCTAAACCTTTGGGCATTCGACGCGCTCCGCTCTGGATCGCGCTAAGCCTGTTGAGTTTCATGAGCCATCCAGTGTCTTTCACCGCCGCCCGGGACCCGTTGCCCGATCAAGAACAGAAACAGGCGGCACTCAGCTATCTCAACGAGGCCTGGGCGGAGGCGCGGCACGACGGCGTCGATGGCGACTGCCTGGCGCAGGCGAGCCTGTTTGCGGCGTTCGCCGAACTGGTCGGGACCTACGGCGAAGACGCGGTGGCGAAATTCGTGGAAGGTCTTCCCGTCCGCGTCCGCAACGGCGAATTTTCGACCCGGATGGCGAAGCAGTAATTTTGCACCACTATCATCGCCCGGAGGTTGGCACGAAGAACTACGCCTTCAACGTCTCCAGGAACCGCACCGGCTCGCCGGTTGCCGGCGCGGTCAGCTCGCCTTGCCACATCACGCGGCGGCCGCGCACGAAGGTGCCGATCGGCCAGCCGGTGACACGCATGCCGTCATAGGGCGTCCAGCCCGCGCGGGAGGCCACCCATTTGTTGGTGATGGTCTCGCTGCGTTTGAGATCGACCACCGTAAAGTCCGCATCGTAGCCCGCGGCGATCCGCCCCTTGCAGGCGATGTTGAACAACCGAGCCGGTCCGCCGCTGGTGAGGTCGACGAACCTCGCAAGCGACAATCGACCGGCGTTGACGTGGTCGAGCATTAGCGGCACCAGCGTCTGCACCCCGGTCATGCCGGATGGCGAGCCCGGATAGGGTTTGGCCTTTTCCTGAAGCGTATGCGGGGCGTGATCGGAACCGAGCACGTCGATGATGCCCTGCTCGATGCCGCGCCAGATGCCGTCGCGATGATCGGCCGATCGCACCGGCGGATTCATCTGCGCCCGGGTGCCGAGCCGCTCATAGCAATCCGGAGCCACGAGCGTGAGATGATGCGGCGTCGCCTCGCAGGAGGCGACGTCCTTGTGGTCGCGCAGAAACTCGATTTCCTGCCTGGTCGAGATATGCAGCACGTGAATACGTTTTCCGGTTTCATGAGCGAGCTTGACCAGACGTTGCGTCGCCATCAGCGCTGCGGTCTCGTCGCGCCACACCGGGTGCGAGCGCGGATCGCCCTCGACGCGCAGATGTTTGCGGTCGTTGAGCCGGTATTCATCCTCGGCGTGAAACGCGGCGCGGCGCCGGATCACCTCGAAAATCCGTCGCAGGCTTTCGTCATCCTCGACCAACAGCGCCCCAGTGGAGGAGCCGATGAAAACCTTGACGCCGGCGCAGCCGGGCGTGCGCTCCAGTTCCGGCAAGTCCTGGACGTTGTCGCGGGTGCCGCCGATGAAAAACGCGAAATCGCAATGCATGCGGTGACGGCCGCGCTTCACCTTATCGGCAAAAGTCTGCTCGCTGACCGTCAGGGGATCGGTGTTCGGCATTTCGAACACGGCCGTGACGCCGCCCGTCACGGCGCTGCGCGAGCCGGTTTCGAGGTCTTCCTTGTGAGTTTGGCCCGGCTCGCGAAAATGGACCTGGGTGTCGATCACGCCGGGCAGGATGTGCAGGTTCTTGCAATCGATCACCTCCGCGGCCGAAGCCTGGCCGAGCGTGCCAATCGCCGCGATGCGGCCATTGCTGACGGCAATATCGCGCACACCCTCGCCGTCCTGATTGACCACGGTGCCGGATTTTAGAATCAGGTCAAAGCTCTGGCTCATCATTCCTCGTATTCGGTTGACCCCTCATGCCGAGCAGGCCCGTAGGGCCGGAAAGCTTGAGACGCATTAGTGCGCGTTGTTCATCCTTCGAGATGCAGTATCGCCTGCTCCTCAGGATGAGGCTGTGGTTATCCCAGCCCTTGTCGTTTATGACTTGGCGGCTTACGTTCCGCTGCAACATGTCACAAGAGAATTTCGTATGAAAGCGGCGTTTCTTCCCGACCGGGGCGTGGTCAAGGTCAGCGGTGATGGCGCGCGCGACTTTCTTAACGGCCTTGTCACGTCAGACGTTGCGCTGCTTCGGCCCGGCCTCGCCCGCTTCGCGGCCTTGCTGACCCCGCAGGGCAAAATAACAGCGGATTTCCTGATCACCGAGGCGCCTTCCGGCCACGGCGGCGGCTTCCTGATCGACTGCCCGCGCGCGCTGGCGCAACCTCTCGCTGACAAGCTTGGTTTTTATAAGCTGCGCGCCAAGGTCGCGATCGAGAATCTGTCGGACAGTCTTGGCGTGCTCGCGGGATGGGATGGCGATCCCGCGGTAACGCCGGATCTGGCATTCACCGATCCGCGCAGCCCAGTCCTCGGATGGCGTGTTCTTGTGTCCGAGGCGCTCGCGCAAGAAGTCGCCGACCTGATTGGCGCGGAGCTGGTCGACAGCGCCGCCTATGAGGCTCACCGCATCGGCTCCGGCGTTCCGCGCGGCGGACTTGATTTTATTTACGGCGATGCGTTTCCGCACGAAACCAACATGGACCGCCTGCACGGCGTCGATTTTGAGAAGGGCTGCTACGTCGGACAAGAGGTGGTTTCGCGGATGCAGCATCGCGGCACCGCGCGCACCCGAACGGTACGCATCGTCCTTGAGAATTTTTCACCTGAACCGGGCACCACGATCTTCGCCGGTGACAAACCCGTGGGCACGCTCGGTTCGACCGCCGGCCAGAACGGTCTGGCGCTAATCAGGACGGATCGTGTCGCCGACGCGCTTGCCGCCGGAGTGCCGCTGACAGCGGGCGGCCTTGCCATCCGCCTTGCCGATCCGGATGACGCCCGACCAGCATCGAAGCAGACCGTCGCATGAACCGATCGGCGCGCCAGCATGCCGACGGCCTGATGCGGTGCCCCTGGCCCGGCGAAGACCCCCTTTATATCGCCTATCACGACACCGAATGGGCCGTGCCGGAATATGATGACCGGGCGCTCTATGAAAAACTCACCCTCGACGGTTTCCAGGCCGGGCTGTCGTGGATCACGATATTGCGCAAGCGCGACAATTTTCGTCGCGCCTTCGACGATTTTCGGCCCGAAAAGATCGCGCGCTACAACGCGAAGAAGATTCACGCGCTGATGAACGACACGGGCATCGTCCGCAATCGCGCCAAGGTCGAAGGCGCGATCGCAAGCGCCAGATCCTACCTGAAGATCATGGAAGACGGCCCCGGCTTCTCGAAATTGCTGTGGGATTTCGTCGATGGCAAGCCGAAGGTCAATCATTTCAAGACCACGGCCAGCGTGCCGGCGTCGACGCCGCTCTCGATCAAGATTTCAAAAGAACTCGCCGGCCGCGGATTCAAATTCGTCGGTCCGACCATCGTCTACGCTTTCATGCAGGCGACCGGGATGGTCAACGATCATCTGGTAACCTGCTTTTGCCATGAAAGCTGCGCGGGAAAGCACCGCGCGCCGCGCCTCAAAGTCAAATGACGGTTAGGAAACTGTCCGCGCCCAGGATTTCCACCCGCGCCTGGCAGCGGATGCTGTCGGGACGGCGGCTCGATCTCCTGGACCCCTCCCCGCTGGATATAGAGATCGCCGATATCGCTCACGGCCTGGCGCGCGTAGCGCGCTGGAACGGGCAAACCCGCGGCGCGCATATTTTCTCGGTTGCGCAGCACACGCTGTTGGTCGAAGCCGTGATGCGCGAGCAGACGCCGCGCCTCGATGTCAGGGTCCGGCTCGCGGCGCTGTTGCACGACGCGCCTGAATATGTCATCGGCGACATGATCTCGCCGTTCAAGGCGGTGCTTGGCGGAGATTACAAGGCTGTCGAAAAACGGCTGCTTGCGGCAATCCATATCCGCTTCGGGTTGCCGCCGGTGCTTGCGGCCGAGATCGAGCGGCAGATCAAGGACGCTGACAAAGGCGCGGCCTACCTCGAGGCCACGGAACTTGCAGGGTTTGCGCAAGCCGAGGCGAAGCGCCTGTTCGGCCGCGATCCCGGTCTGCCGATTTCGACCCGGCAGGATTACCTGACGCCCTGGACCGCCGCCAAGGCCGAAAAACGGTTCCTTGCGCGCTTCAAGGCGGTGACTGCGTAGCTCCTGTTGCGGAAACGATGGTGGGCACCGCGCAAAACGCGCCTTTGCCCATGCGATGACTACATCATATAATCGGCAAAACCCGAAGGAATGCCATGATTCACGTCTGCTCGCTCGCCGCACTACCCGAGACCGTCAAGGCCACCGGCGCCAGCCATATCCTCACCGTGATGGCCAATGTCGATCAGGTGCAGCGGCCTGAATCGGTGCTTGAGGCCAATCATCTGAAAGTGCAGGTCGATGACATAACCGAGGAGATCGAGGGTTTTGTCGCGCCGTGCGATACGCATATCGAGCAGGTGCTGAACTTCGTGCGCGGTTGGGATCGCCAGGCGCCGCTGGTTGTCCACTGCTACGCCGGGATCAGCCGCTCGACCGCGAGCGCCTTTGCAGCCGCCTGTCTACTCAATCCGCATCGCGACGAATTTTCGATTGCGCGGCAAATTCGTGCCGCCTCCCCGATCGCATCGCCGAACCGCTTGATCGTCAGCCTGGCGGACAAGGCGCTGCGACGCGAGGGGCGGATGCTGCGCGCGCTCGACGAAATGGGTCCGGGCAGCATGCTGGTCGAAGGCCGGCCGTTCCGCATCGACCTCGAGTGATGCCCTTGAACGACGCCAGATGAGCGAAAAGCCTCTGACGCCAATCGAAATCGGCCTGACTGCCGCCATCGTCGCGATCGAAGGCAACGAGCCCTTGATTCTCACCGCATCCGGCAGCGACGGCGACAAGCTCGCCGGGCTTCCGTTCGGCCCGTTCGACGCGGTCTCGCACCGAACCTTCGAGATCGGACTGCGCGCCTGGGTGGAAGAACAGGCGGGTTTGCGGCTGGGCTATGTCGAGCAGCTCTATACCTTCGGCGATCGCGGCCGGCATACGCAGGCCGGCGACACCGACGCCCATGTCGCCTCGATCGGCTATCTTGCGCTGACGCGCGCGGCCGACAACGCCTCGCGGGCGGAGGGTGCGACGTTCGAGCCCTGGTACCGGTTTTTCCCATGGGAAGACTGGCGGGAGGCGCGGCCCGCCATGATCGAGCGCGACATCCTTCCACAACTGACGCGCTGGGCGGCCGAGGGCGAGCAACCGGAGACGGCACGCGCGCTTGCCCGCAAGGATCGGGTCCGGCTTTATTTCGGCACCGAGGGCGCACATTGGGACGAGGAGCGCGTGCTCGATCGTTACGAGTTGCTCTATGAGGCCGGACTGATCGAGGAGGCGCGACGCGACGGACGCCCTGCGGCATTGGCGCGCAAGTCGGTTTCCCCCCTCGGCGTATCGATGCGCTTCGACCACCGCCGAATTCTGGCCACCGCGATGGGACGACTACGCGCCAAATTGAAATACCGCCCAGTGGTATTTGAACTTTTGCCGCCCGAATTCACACTCACTGAACTGCAACGGACCGTGGAAGCGATTTCGGGCCGACACCTGCACAAGCAGAATTTCCGCCGGCTGGTGGAAACCGGCGCCCTGGTCGAACCAACCGGCGTCATGTCGACACAGACCGGCGGGCGGCCGGCCGCGCTGTTTCGCTTCCGCCGCGAGGTGCTGCAGGAGCGGCCGGCGCCGGGCCTGCGCGTACGCGGGCGGCGCTGACGGCCCGACGGCGCTGAAGATTTGATGCGATTTGGTCCTTAAGCTCGGGCCGATCGCCGGGAGGCTTGATGTTCGACTCGCCGTTCGACTTCTTTGCGCTGCTGATTGCCGTCGTCGCGTTTATTTTCGCGCGCAAGGCATTCAATCAGGCCGCAACACTGCGCGCCCGGCTGGACGCGATTGAAGCAACGGGATTGCAGGCGAGGCCCGGCCCGCCGCCGCAGACGGCATTCGAGGGGCTTGAGCAAGCCCCGGCAGCCGCATCGCCGGGCATCGCCGCCGAACAGGCGGAAGCGGTCGCCAGTGAACCGGTCGCGCCTGCCGCGGGCGCCGACCGGGACACGGCGAAGGATGCTGGCGCTACGGCAGCGCCGCCGCCGCTTCCGCAACCCCAGCCCGGCTTCGAGGAGCGCATCGGCACCCGTTGGGTGGTCTGGGTCGGCGGATTGACTCTGGCGCTCGGCGGATTCTTCATGGTCCGTTATTCGATCGACGCCGGACTGCTCGGGCCCGGCGTGCGCGTCCTGCTTGGCGGCGCGTTCGCGGTGGCCCTGCTTGCAGCGGGCGAATGGACGCGCCGCAAGGAGAGCATCTCCACGATCGAAGCGCTGTCGATCGCCAATATCCCTGCGATCCTCACCGCCGCCGGGACCGCTGTTGCCTTTGCGACCGTCTATGCTGCTTACGCGCTTCACGATTTTCTCGCGCCCGCAACCGCGTTCATTCTCTTGGGCATGGTGGCGCTGGGCACGCTCGCCGCGGCGCTGTTGCACGGCCCGGCGCTGGCGGGGCTCGGCATCGCCGCGGCGTTCGCCACCCCGGTTCTGGTCTCTTCCGAGAAGCCAGACTTCTGGGCGCTGTATATCTATCTCGCCATCGTCACCGCAGCGGCATTTGGCCTGGCGCGTATCCGGCTGTGGCGCTGGCTCGCGGTCACCGCCATCGTCTTCGCACTGCTCTGGACCTTCCCGTGCCTGCAATGCGGCCCGTCGATGGTCGCTCCGCACGCATTCCACGTCGTATCAGGATTTGTGCTCGCGGCATTGCTAGTGGTGTGCGGATTCATGTTCGGTCCGCCCGCGGACGAAGGCCAGATCGAGCCGATCTCGTCCGGATCGCTCGCGGCCTACCTCTTGGGCGCGACCATGATCGTGCTCGCGAGTTTCCATGCCGACACGGCCATCATCGTATTCGCGTTGCTGGTCGCTGCTACATTGGTCGTGGCATGGCGCGCGCCGGCGGCCACCGGCGCAACTGCTGCCGCAGCCGTGTTGGTCTTCGTCGTGTTTGCCGAATGGGCCGTCCGCGGCAATCCGGACATGCTGGTGCTGCCCGGCGGGCCCTTGCCGGGCATCGGCCCTGCCGCCACCGATAGCTCCGTTGCATTGCATCTGATTGCAGCCGCGATTTTCGCCGTCGGATTCGGCGGCGCCGGATTTTTGGCACAGGGCCGCTCGATCAGCGCCATCATACCCGTGCTGTGGTCGGCGACTGCGGTGTTCACCCCATTGGCGCTGTTGATTGCGCTCTACGCCCGCATCGCTCATCTCGACCGCTCAATCCCGTTTGCAATTTTGGCGGTGATACTTGCGGCCGCATATGGCGCCGCGACCGAAGCCCTCATCCGGCGCGACAGCCGGCCGGGGTTGCCGATTTCGATCGCGCTGTTTGCCACTGGCGCGCTGGGCGCGCTGGCGCTGGCGCTGACCTTCGCGCTCGAAAAAGGCTGGCTCACCATCGCGCTGGCGCTGATGTCGATGGGGTCAGCATGGATATCGATGCAGCGGCCGATTCCGTTCCTGCGCTGGCTTGCCGCCATTCTCGCCGGCATCGTGGTGCTGCGCATTGGCTACGAGCCGCGCATCGTTGGTGACGCGGTCGGTACTACTCCGATCTTCAATTGGCTGTTGTGGGGTTACGGCATTCCGGCGCTGTCGTTCTGGGTCGGAAGCCACCTCCTGCGCCGCCGCGGCGACGACGCGCCGTTGCGAACGGTGGAATCGGCAGCGATCCTGTTCACGGTATTGCTGGCTTTCATGGAAATCCGCCATGCCGTGAACGGCGGGGATGTGTACCGCGTCAATACTTCGCTGGCGGAGTTCGCGCTGCAGGTGTGCGTCACGCTGGCGATGGCGATCGGGCTGGAGCGGCTGCGGGTTCGCACCGCCAGCATCGTCCACAATGTCGCCGCGGTACTGCTGACGATATATGCCGGAGTGATCACCGTGTTCGGCCTGATGCTGCTGGAGACGCCGATATTGTGGCCCACCGATGTCGGCGGCGTCTTCATCAACCTACTGCTGCTCGCTTACGCCCTCCCCGCGGTGCTGGCGTTGCTATTGTCCTATGCGGTGGCGGGCCGGCGTCCCGCAAGCTATGCCAATACCATCGCGGCGGGTGCGCTCATTTTGGCGCTGAGCTATGTCACCTTTGAAATTCGAAGGCTCTATCACGGCCCGATCCTGACCAGAGGCGAAACCACCGGCCTCGAGCAATATACCTACTCGATTGCATGGCTCGCGTTCGGCGTGGTGCTGCTCGGCATCGGCATTTTGTTCAATTCGCAACGCGCCCGGCTTGCGTCCGCCGCCGTCATCGCACTTACGATCATGAAGGCGTTCCTGATCGATATGTCGACGCTGACCGGCGTCTACCGGGCGCTGTCGTTCATATGCCTGGGCCTGGTGCTGGTGGCGATCGGCTGGCTGTACCAGCGGATCCTGTTCCGGAGGCACGTACCGCCGCCATCGGGCGGCGCCGCGGTTGAGGCCAACACCTGATGTAGATTGCGCGCGACGGCATCCTCGACACCGTCCTTTGCGATTTCATGATCAGCGGGTACATAGGTGCGATGGCAAGACCGCGCAGTTTCAACCCCGACGCATGTGGGGCCAGCCAAGCGGTTGGCGCAGTGGCAAGCCTGGCCGCCCTAGAATTACTGGAGTTCGGACGAATCGATCAGTCGGTGGAGCGACGCAGCTCTGGCGCGCTTTCCGATTTCGAAAGCTCGGACCTCGTCTCGGATTTGACCGGCTCGATCCTGGGTCTGTCGAGTTGTGTGGTCTCGACGCGCGCCGACAGTTCCACCGAGCCGGTCCGCTGCGGCGGACGCAGCGAACGCGGCCGCGCCACCGCCCGCGCCAACAGCATCTGCGCGGCGCCCTGACGACGGAAATCGCAATAGGCGAAACCCATGCCCGAAACCGACCCGCGGAAGTTGCGCTCGTCTTGCTTGTCAAGATTGAAGCACGGCTCGAACGGAAGCCCTCTGAGCGAGGCGCAGATAGATTGACCGCGGACCTGGAGCGTATTGCCGGGAAGGCGCATGTGGCGCACCGGACCGGCGCCTGAGAATTGCACCGCGCCCGCCGCGCCGCCATCCTCGAACACCCGGCCTGCGCCGCGGGTACCGTCGAAGCACGTAAATGCGAATACCTTTCCGGCTACGAACCTGCGGGCCTCATCGGCATTCATCATCTGACCGGCCAGAGCGGGCGCGATCACCGCCCCCGCCGTGACCGCCCCCAACACAAAACGCGCAACCATGCTATAACTCCGACCTACCGAGCCGCGGGCAACCGATGTCTCTTTACCCGCTGCTTACCATACGAACCGTGGCAACATTGGCGCAGCTTGGTTGGTAAAGTCTGAACGCCGTCAGGAAATTTTTACCACGATTCGACCGCGAACCTGCCCGGCGAGGATTTTGCCGCCGGCGTCGATGACTTGGTCTAGGCTGATTTCGTGAGTGATTTCAGTTAGTTTTGCCCGATCCAGGTCGCTCGCGAGCCGACTCCAGGCGGTCTTGCGCTCCTCAATCGGGCACATCACGGAATCGATGCCGAGAAGGCACACCCCGCGCAAAATAAACGGCGCCACCGAAGTCGGCAGGTCCATGCCGGCGGCGAGGCCGCAGGCGGCGATGGCGCCGGCATATTTCGTCATCGACAGCACGTTGGCGAGCGTGGTCGAGCCGACGCTGTCGACCCCGCCGGCCCAGCGCTCTTTCGCCAGTGGCTTCGCCGGACCTGACAACTCGCTGCGATCGATTACCTCGGCCGCGCCGAGCCCCTTGAGATAATTCGTCTCCGAAAGGCGCCCCGTTGAGGCAATGACCTGAAAACCCAGCTTCGAGAGCACCGCGGTCGCGACCGAGCCGACGCCGCCGGCAGCGCCGGTGACGACAACCGGACCGTGATCTGGCGTCAGTCCATGCTTTTCCAGCGCCAGCACCGAAAGCATAGCGGTGAACCCGGCGGTGCCGATCGCCATCGCCTCGCGCGTCGACATTCCCTGGGGCAAGCGCACCAGCCAGTCGCCCTTGACACGCGCCTTCTCGGCGTAAGCACCGAGATGGGTCTCGCCCATGCCCCAGCCGGTACAGATTACCTTGTCGCCGGCCTTCCACTGCGGATGCGATGACTGCTCGACGGTTCCCGCAAGGTCGATGCCCGCGATCATGGGAAAACGTCGCACCACCGGTGCCTTGCCGGTGACCGCGAGGCCGTCCTTATAGTTCAGCGCGGACCATTCCACCCGCACCGTGACGTCGCCATCCATCAACTCGGCTTCGTCGAATTGCGTCAGCGCCGCGGTAGTGCCTTTGTCAGCTTTGTCGATCCTGATCGCCTTGATTGTTCCCAACGTAAACCCCCGATTTTTCTATCGGATGTTTACCGGATCAGGCCGGCCGCGCAACCGGGCGCGCCACCGGCGCCTCCACAATCGGCAGGTTGATCAGCGCCGACAGCACCCCGAACAGGACCGATAACCACCAAAGCGGCGCGTAGGATCCGAATTTCTCGAACACGATACCGCCGAGTAAAACGCCGAGGAAGCCGCCGACCTGATGGCTGACGAAGGCAAATCCATACAGCGTCGAAAACCAGCG
>DASSGM010000071.1:0-6419 GCA_035693465.1 Bradyrhizobium sp.
TCGGCCTTGAGGCTGAGCGCGAACTTGCCGAGTGCGGCCTCTCCAGCCGCGATCGGAAGCCAGTAATCTGAGAAATTCTCATATTCGAAGCGAATGGTGATACTCGACTGCTCGACAGACCTGAGTCCGGCTTCGGACCATGCGGCGTGCATTTCGTTTGGCCGCGTCATCGGACGGAAATAGAAATCGCGCAGCACCTTGCCGTCCGCGATTCCGAGGGTTGCAGCGGCGTCCCAAAACAGTCTTTGCGCCGGCATTCCGCCGAGACTGTCCCAAACCGTGGCTGCGACGACCCCACCCGAGCGGACCACGCGCCGCATTTCGCTCACCGCCTTTTTTCCATCGGGCACGAAATGAAGAACCAGCATCGCAAGAGCCAGGTCAAAACTCTTGTCCGCAAAAGGCAGGCTGGTCGCATCGCCGATCTTGAAATCAACCCGCGGGTCGCGGATCGTTTGTCTCGCGGATTCCAGATAGACCTCCGCAAGGTCCACGCCGGCGATGCTTTTTACGTCGGCGGATTCCAGCACAACGCGTGTGAGGCTTCCGGTTCCGCACCCAACATCAAGAATGCGCTCGCCATCGGAGATCCCCGCAAATTCGACAAATCGACGGGACAATTGGCGACTCCAGCGTCCCATGAAATGCTCGTAGGCAGTAGCGCTCCGCGCATTGTAGGTTGATGACATCGCACTATCCCTCGCGTGGCTGGAACGAGCTACGCGGCGTTGAAGGCCGCAAAGCCGCGCTCGAGATCGGCTTTGAGATCGTCGACATTCTCCAACCCGACGTGAAGCCGCAACGCTGGCCCGCCCGGCGCCCATGTGGTGGCCGTGCGGTAGGGTGCGCAATCGAACGGAATAATGAGGCTTTCGAAGCCGCCCCATGAATAGCCCATGCCAAACAGCTTGACGGCGTTGAGCAATGCATCGACGGCCTGTTGCGGCGCGGGCTTCAAAACGATGCTGAATAGCCCCGACGCTCCGGTAAAATCCCGTTTCCAGATCGCGTGGCCCGGATCGCTTTCGAGCGCTGGGTGCAACACCATGAGAACCTCGGGCCGGGTCTTAAGCCAGCGCGCGAGCTCGAGCGCGGAATGATGATGCTGCGACAGCCGGACCGCGAGCGTGCGCAAACCGCGCAGCGCCAGAAACACGTCGTCGGGACCTGCGCACACGCCGAGCAGCCGGATCGCCTCCGTTATCATCGGCCAGGCCTTGGCGTTGGCCGCAATGGTTCCGAACATGATGTCGGAATGACCGCCGACATATTTGGTCGCGGCCTGTATGCTGACGTCGACGCCCTGATCCAGCGAGCGGTGATAGAGCGGGGTAGCCCATGTGTTATCATCGATCACCAGGGCGCCGCGCGCATGCGCCACGGTGGCGATCGCCGGAATGTCGGGCATTTCGAAGGATTGCGAGCCGGGCGCTTCGACGAGCACCGCCTTGGTGTTTGGCTTGAACAGCTTGGCGATGCCAGCACCGATCAAGGGATCGAAGTAGCTCGTCTCGACGCCGTAGCGGGCGAGCAGGCCATTACAGAAATTGCGGCTGGGACGGTAGACATTGTCGCAAACCAGGAGATGATCGCCGGCATTCAGCACCGCGAGCAGGGTGGTGCTGATCGCCGACAGGCCGGAGGGCGCAAGACCGACGCCCGCGCATTGCGGGCCTTCGAGCGCCATCAGCGCCTCCTGCAGCGCCTTGGTGGTCGGCGTGCCGTGGCGGCCATACTGGAACTCGCCGCGATGGGCGTGCAGATCGTCGGCCGTCGGATAAAGCACAGTCGACCCATGGACGACCGGCGGATTGACGAATCCTTTCTGGGCCTGGGTGTCGCGGCCTGAAGTCACCAATCTGGTTTCGGCCTTGAGCGGCTTCGATGGTTGGTTATTTCCGGGAGAATTCATGCGTCTGCCGCCACCAAAAGACCTTTTGCCGCAGCCGCGACGCCCTGTGAAAGCCCGCCGGGCGGCGGGTTCGGGCTGGGTTTGTTAATAACAGGACACAGAAGACGGCCGTCAACCCCTTGACCCGGCTCGCCAGTCGTTCTGTGATGCGTCCCAGCTATCCGTCGCCGCACGTTGAGGGGCCTGCCGCGACCTTCGATCCATCGCTTCAACACACTGCACGTTATACCGCCTTTCGGGCTGGCGTTTGCAGCGGGGATCACGGTTAGGCCCATCAGCGCCGGCGACAAAGCGAACGTTCCCAGACGACCCTTGAAAGGCTTTGCCATGAAACGTGCATCCCTGGTTTTCACCCTTGCTCTCGCCGCCGCTTTTTCGACGGAGGCTGCCACTGCCCAAACCCTCAAGACGGTCAAGGACCGGGGCATGTTGTCCTGCGGCGTGAGCCAGGGCTTGCCGGGCTTTTCGTCACCCGACGACAAGGGCAACTGGACCGGACTCGACGTCGACGTCTGCCGCGCAATTGCCGCCGCCATCTTCAACGACGGGACCAAGGTGAAGTTCGTGCCGTTGTCGGCCAAGGATCGCTTCACCGCACTGCAGTCCGGCGAAATCGACGTGCTGTCGCGTAATACGACCTGGACGCTTTCCCGCGACACCTCGCTCGGCGCCAATTTTACCGGGGTGACCTACTACGACGGTCAGGGCTTCCTGGTAAAAAAATCGCTTAAAGTGAATTCGGCGCTGGAGTTGAACAGCGCATCGGTTTGCGTGCAAACCGGCACCACGACGGAGCAGAATCTCGCCGACTACTTCAAGGGCAACAACATGAAGTACGAGGTGATCGCGTTCAGCACGGCCGACGAAACCGTCAAGGCCTATGAATCAGGCCGTTGTGACGTCTTCACCTCGGACGTATCGCAGCTTTATGCCGAGCGCTTGAAGCTTTCAAATCCTGCCGACCACGCCGTGCTGCCGGAGGTGATTTCGAAAGAGCCGCTCGGCCCGATGGTGCGCCACGGCGACGATCAATGGTTCGACATTGTCAAGTGGACGTTGTTTGCGATGGTTGACGCTGAAGAGCTCGCCGTTACCCAAAAGAACGTCGATGAGATGGCGAAATCGGACAAGCCTGAGCTCAAGCGGGCGTTCGGTACCGATGGCAATCTCGGCGAACAGCTTGGGCTGACCAAGGATTGGGTGTCGCGGATCGTGAAAGCGGTCGGCAACTACGGGGAATCCTTCGATCGTAATGTCGGCGCAGGCTCAAAACTCGGGATTGCCCGTGGGCTCAATCAACTCTGGAACAAGGGCGGAATCCAGTATGCGCCACCAATCCGCTGATTGCGCCAGGCGGCTGCGGCGATGACCATCGAGGCCCGAAAACCACCGCCGCAGTTTGTCTTCAGGCTGAAGCGTGCCCTCGGTGGCCGTGCGGGCTGGACAGGATTTGCCCTTCAGATCCTGTTCGTCGCCTTACTGGTCTGGATCGGCTACGAGATCGTCGCCAACGCGCGCGCCAACCTGCAGGCGCAGCGGATCACATCCGGTTTCGGGTTTCTGAACAATACGGCGGGTTTTGACGTCAGCCAGAACCTGATCCCGTATTCAGGATCCGACACCTATACCCGCGTGTTCCTGGTTGGGTTGCTTAACACGCTGTTGGTGTCGATCATCGGCATCTTCTTCGCTACCGTGATCGGATTTCTTGTTGCGCTGGGCCGGCTATCGCCGAATTGGCTGCTGTCGCGCATCTCGGGCGGCTATGTCGAACTGATACGCAATCTACCACCGCTGTTCCAGATCCTGTTTTGGTATCTCGCCGTGCTCGGCGCGCTGCCAAACCCGCGGCAAAGCATCTCGTTATTTGGCAGCGTCTTTCTTTCCAACCGGGGTCTCGTGGTTCCGAAGCCGATCGCCCACGCCGGTCTGGAGCCGTTCGCGGTGGCGATCCTGGTTGCGATCGTCGCCTCCTTGCTGCTGCTGCACTACGCGCGTCGGCAGTTGTTCGAGAGCGGCAGATTGGTCACGATCTGGCCTTATGTGGTGGGCCTGCTGATCGGGCTGCCGCTGCTGACCGCGCTTTTGTTCGGTGCGCCCGTTACGTTTGAAATGCCCGAACTCAAGGGGTTCAATTTTTCCGGCGGCTCGCGCATCATCCCGGAATTCGTGGCGCTGACGGTCGCGCTGTCGACCTATACGGCTGCGTTCATCGCAGAGATCGTGCGGGCCGGAATCCAGTCGGTGCATAAGGGGCAGATGGAAGCCGGCTCATCGCTCGGACTGCAACGGGGCTCCGTGTTGCGCTTGATAGTGGTGCCGCAGGCGATGCGGGTCATCCTGCCGCCGCTCACCAACCAGTATCTCAATCTCACCAAGAACTCGTCGCTGGCGGTGGCGATCGGATACCCCGACCTGTTCTCGGTATTTGCGGGAACGACGCTGAGCCAGACCGGGCAGGCGATTGAGATCATCGCGATCACCATGGGCGTCTACCTCCTGATTTCGCTGGTGACCAGCGCGATCATGAGCTTTTACGGATGGCGGCTTGGCCGGAGCCTGGAGACATGAGCGACATCGCCGCTTCCTCCTTCGTGCGCCGGGATCTCGTTCCCGAGCGTCCCGCGCCGATCAAGACCACCGGCTTTGTCGGCTTTCTGCGCACGCGCCTGTTCAATTCGCCGGCCAACATCCTGCTCACCATTGTGAGCATCCTCTTGCTGTGGTTCACCGTCGTTCCCGCGGTGAAGTTCCTGCTGGTCGATGCGGTCTGGACCGGCAAGGACCGCACCGCCTGTCTTCCAGAAGCTGCAGGACACACGGTCGGCGCCTGCTGGCCTTTTGTGCAGGCCAAATTCAGCCAGTTCATCTATGGCTTCTATCCCGAGGCCGAGCGATGGCGCGTCGACCTGACGTTCTTTCTCGCAGCGTTGTTGCTGCTGCCGCTGTTGATTCCGCGCCTGCCGGCCAAGGGCCTCAACGCCGGTCTGTTCTTCATTGTGCTTCCCGTCATCGCCTTCTTCCTGCTGCACGGCGGCGGGCTGGACGGTTTCGGCGTCAGCTGGACGGCCGGAATTTTGTCAGGGTTCAATGACAGCATCGGCGATGGCGGCCGGAAACTTGCGCGAGCAGGCGAGGCCACGGCGGTCATCGGACCGCTGTTCGTGTTATTAGGAAAGCTTATCGTCCTGCTCAGCACCGCCATCTCTTATTTGATCTGGCCGCTGACCTGGCTGCGCGATCAGATTCAGGCCTCCAGCCGCGCGGTATGGACTGATTTTGCCGCGACCGCCGCGATCGTTTCGATCCTGCTGTTCGTCCTGAATGGCGGCATTCGCACCGGATGGCGTTCGCTCATCGTCAGCCTTGCGATCTTTGCCGGCATCGGCATCGTGATCGCGGTCATGGGCCTGGACCACGGCGGATTTGCGATCGTCGATACCAGGCTCTGGGGCGGCCTTCTGGTGACGCTGGTGGTCTCCGTCACCGGCATCGTCGCCTCGATGCCGGTCGGCATTGCGCTCGCCCTGGGCCGACGTTCGACGATACCGCTGATCCGGGTCTTTTCGGTGGCGTTCATCGAATTCTGGCGCGGCGTTCCCTTGATCACCGTGCTGTTTTTCGCAACCTACATGCTGCCACTGTTCGTTCCGGCCGGCTTCACGATCGATGGGTTGGTGCGGGCCTTGATCGGCATCGCGCTATTTGCCGGGGCTTATCAGGCCGAAGTAATCCGTGGCGGCCTGCAGGCGATTCCGCGCGGGCAGGGCGAGGCCGCGAGCGCGCTGGGCCTGTCCTACTGGAAGACGACGGGGCTGATCGTGATGCCGCAGGCGCTGCGCCACGTCATTCCCGGTCTCGTCAACAGCTTCATCGCGCTGTTCAAGGACACCTCGCTGGTCTCGATCGTCTCCTTGTTCGACTTGCTCGGACAGTTGCGGGCGTCCTTTTCCGATCCGGTCTGGGCGACGCCGACGACGTTGTTTACCGGCTTCGCCTTCACCGGCCTGATCTACTTCGTCTTCTGTTTTGGAATGTCGCGCTATTCCCTGTTCGTCGAGCGCCGGCTGAACGTACACCAGCGTAATTGAGCAAATGACCATGACCGCGAACTCGATTGTCAACATTGCCGGCCTCAACAAATGGTACGGCGATTTTCACGTGCTGCGCGACATCAACCTCGATGTCGCGAGAGGGGAGCGGATCGTGATCTGCGGTCCTTCAGGGTCGGGCAAATCGACGCTGATCCGCTGCATCAACGCGCTCGAGGAGTTTCAGGAAGGCGAGATCGTCGTCGACGAAATCGAATTGGGGCCGAATTTGCGGCGGGTGGATGAAGTCCGGCGCGAAGTCGGCATGGTGTTCCAGAGTTTTAATCTGTTTCCGCATCTGACCGTGCTGGAGAATTGCACTCTGGCGCCGATCTGGGTGCGCAATATCCCGAAGAAGGAGGCGGAAATCGCGGCGATGAAATATCTGGAGCGGGTCAAGATTCCGCATCAGGCCA
>DASSGM010000072.1:0-6371 GCA_035693465.1 Bradyrhizobium sp.
TCGAACCACCGACCTCCTGTTCCACAGACAGGCGCTCTAACCAACTGAGCTACAACTGCATCCTTTGCCGGCCCAAGAAGAAGGGCTCCGAACGGGGCGGAAACTAGGTGCATGGCCCGCCTTTGGCAAGGCCGGGCGGACGTCAGCTTCGGCGCCGTAATTGGTGTCGTTCCCGCGCCTGCGTTCGCAAGCGACGACACATTATTCTATCTTCAACCGCGTGCCCTCAAAAGCAAAAAGCCCGGGCTCACGCCCGGGCTTTTCGGATTTCGAAAACGCTGTTCGATCAGGCGGCCGGCTTGAACAGCTTCGACGCGTTGGCCTTGATCGGCTCGACGGTTTCCGTCGCGACCTTCTGGCCCAATTCCGCAAGCTCCTTGGCCTGGGCGGTGAAGGCCTCGTACTGCTTGCGCGCATGAGAGGTCCACAACTCGACTGCTTCCGAGGGCGATTTGGCGCCCAAAAGCTCCTGCGCGAAATCCAGATTCGCGGTGGTGTTGGCCTTCATGATTTCCACCAGCTTGGCGGAGTATTCGCTGGCGCCCTTGCTCAGCGTGGTGAACACCGCCTCGATGGTGCCGTTGTGGGTCTCGGCGACGTCCTTGAACTTGGCGTAGTTATCGCGGGCCTGCGAAACGCCCTTTTCGGCGAACGCGCGCACCTGCTCGGGGACCTCGAACGGAATGATCGAGGCGGAGAATGGATCGTTGGGATTTGCCATGTTGTATCCTTCGCAATGGGTGAACTTGGTGACCCCTGCGAACGCCCGGCACCCAAATGCCGGGAATGTCGACCTGGATCACGTGACGACTTCGATTTAGTTGATTGGGTTAAAGGCACCGGGACGCCCGTTCTTCGGACGCCACACAATCAACACCTATATCGTGTCAATTTTGTGCAACGCAATGCACTTTAAGTTGCAATGCCGCATGCCAGACCCGGACGGACTGCGGTTCCGAAGCCTGAACCCAGCCAACCGTCCGGCCGCGACCCGGCGGAACATGGCTTTCCGGTTGCGCAAAACGAGAGACAGAGCTTTGAGAGGCCTCAACTTTTCGGCTTCGCGGCATCCATCGCCGCCCGGCTGACGATCTGGCCCATCTCGCTGGCCTGCTCGGCCAGGGCGCGCATCTGCGCCTGCACATATTCGCTGTGCAGCCGCATCACTTCGGTCAGATCCTTGGCGTGCAGCAGCTTTTCGGCATAGTCCAGCGAGGCCTGCACGTTCTTTTCGGCATAGGAGACCGCCTTGGTGCTGATGTCCTTGGCGCCGGCGCGAACGCTTGCACCTCGCTCCTCGAGCGATCCGGCGGTCTGCTGGGCGCTGGCCAGGAATTTATCAAAGGCCTTGCGGGCCTGATCGACGCTGGCCTCGGCCATCGATCGCATATCCTTTGGAATCTCGAAACGGTCGCGCCCTTCATCGCTCATGGTGCCACTCCTTTTGCGTTTGCAGGGCCATACTCGGCCCCGCCTCCCGGCTCGCCCACCTTCAAGCTTGTCGACGAAAGACCTCGCCAGCATGACGCGGCACCCGTCGGTTCCCCATCGTGGACCTCTGGTCGCCTTTTGCAAAACAACAACGCGGGAGCCGGCACCAGGGTCCGGGCGAATTCACGAGGGCCCCGCGAGTTAAGGTTAGCCGGGCTTTGCGCCGCTCGCCGATGATCAAGCCGTGGACCTGCCGCTGCCCGCGGGCAATACTGACGTTCCGTTAAGGCTGTCATTTGTCTGGCCGATATCTGTCGCCACCCAGGCGAACTTCGGAATCGGGACATTATCCTGTCATGTCACTGCGATGAGTAATGCGGAATTTCAGTTGCGAGGCGTCGGCGATCCACGGCTGGCGGTGCATGCAACGAGCGCTCTCCCGGCATGGCTATGGTCGATCGACGGCACGCAGGTGCTGTGGGCAAATCCGGTCGGCGCCAAAATATTCGGCGCGGCCAACGGCGCGGCATTGACCAGGAAACTGTTCGGCCCGGCGGATCCGCACCGGCGCCAGGTGGCGCGGCTCGCAAGGACGCTGCCATTGAACGGCGCGGTCCGGCTGGAACGGCTGCGCGGGTTCGGCGCGCCGCCCGGCATGCTGGTTACCTGCGGCTGTTCGCGACTTGATTTTGCCGATGGCAGCCACGGCATTTTGATCGCGGCCGCCGAAAGCGTGGGCCGCACAATGCCGCTCGCAGAGCGGTTGCAGCGTTTGGTCGAGGGCATCGACACGCCGATTGCCGCATTCGCCCGCGACGGCACATTGGTCGGCGCCAGCGAGATCGCGGGACCGTTGCTCGGTTTTCGAAATCTCTCCGAGGCCGGGCTTGACGATGCGCGTTGCAGCGCGCTGATCCAGGGCCGCGCCGAGATGCCGATCGGGAGCAGCCACATGGTGCTGCAGCGCGTCGGCAGCGGCGCGGATGTCGGACTGGTCGCTCTGATCGCGCCGGCAGCGGATCAACCGATCCCCGACTACGAACTGCCGGCGATATCAGGCGAGGCCCCGGCCGAGTTCGCATTGATCGACGAGTTCGCTGAATCGACAACGTCGGAGGTAACGGTCAAACCGACGGCCGCGGGCGAGCCGATCAGGCCTGACCCGGCGAACGTGTTGCCGCTCGCGAGGCCCCGCCTCGAAGCGTCACACGCCGAAGCGCCGCCGCAGACAACGACGCCCGATCCCGAAGTTCATGAGGATGAGCCTTCCCCCTATGTCGAGCCGGTTGCCGACGAGCCATCACCTCCGCCCAATGCCGGGCCGTCATCGGTCATCGGTTCCGCCGCGCCCGCGGCCCATTTGCCGCCATGGCTCGACCAGCCCTCGCCGGATCCGCGCCAGCAGCCGTTGCGTTTCATGTGGCGGATCGATGCCGGGGGCCGCTTCTCGCTCGACCCCGGCGAGTTCACCCGCCTGATCGGCCCGCGCACCGCCGGTTGCCTCAGTCGGCCGTGGAGCGAGATCGCCGACGCGCTCGGGCTCGATCCCGACGGCCGCGTCCTCAGCGCGGTCGCCACCGGCGATACCTGGACCGGCATCAAGCTGAGCTGGCCGGTCGATGGCGGCGGCCGATTGGCGGTGGAATTGTCGGGGCTTCCGATCTACGATCGCGCCGGCAATCTTGCCGGCTATCGAGGTTTTGGGATTTGCCGCGATCTCGATGCGCTGACGCGGCTTGCCGCGTTGCGCCGTTGCGAGTTCAGGGAACCGGCGGCGCCGCAGACGTTTTCGGCCGACATCGTTGCGGCCGATCCTGCCACGGGCTCGCCGGCCGCGGACCTGGCTGCCGAGTCCGATGTTGCGTTGTCCGGTACCGCTGAATTACCCGCATCGATTGCGTCCGAGACTTCACAACAAACCGATCTGGAAACTTCCGTGGAAACCCCAAAAAACGTCCTGCCGTTTCGGCCGCCCGGCGAAACGAAATCGCCGACCCTGACAGCGGTGGAAAACAGCGCCTTCAACGAACTCGCCCGGCAATTGTCGGCGCGGCTCGACTTTGAAAACGGCAGCACCGCCGCGACGACGGCGACATCCGACGCGTTCGAAACGCCCGCCGGACCGCCGGCCGTGGACGAGGCTCCCGAACAACAGGTGGGCGCAGCGCCCGAATGGCTGGTGCCTCCCGAGCCGCCGGCGCGCGGCGAGGCCCGGCGCGACAAGGCCCTGCTCGATCTGCTCCCTCTGGGCGTGCTGATCTATCGGCTTGACCGGCTGCTCTATGCCAACGCCGCGTTTCTCGAGCGGATGGGCTATCCGAGCCTGCACGCCCTCGAGGAGGCCGGCGGTCTCGACGCGCTCTATGTCGAGCCCGGCGTGTCGAGCGCCAGCAGCACATCGGCCAGCGGCACGCCGGTGACGATTTCCACCAACCAGGCTTCGGCAGAAGGAGTAGCGGGGATCGATGCGCACCTGTTCGCGATCTCATGGGACGACGATTACGCGCTGGCGCTGATTTTTTCCGGCACCGGCGCATCAAGCGCAAATGCCGCTGCGGCGATCGCCAGGACCATGCCCGCGCCGCCGCCTGCCGCCGGCCATGCCGAGGAATTCGGCGCCATCCTCGATACCACGGCCGAAGGCATCGTGATGTTCGACGCCGCGGGCAACATCACTTTCTGCAACCGCAGCGCGGAAGCGCTGTTCGGCTATGACGGCAGCGAGCTCGTGCGACGCAATCTGACGGGGCTGTTCGCGCCGGAAAGCCAGCTCAAGGTCAGGGATTATCTGGAGAGCATCCGGGCAAGCGGGGTCGCGAGCCTGCTCGATCACGGCCGTGACGTGCTGGGCCGTGCGAGTCGCGGCGGCCTGATTCCGCTGTCGATGACCATGGGACGCGCGAGGCCCGGGGGTTCGAATTTCTTCGCGGTGTTTCGCGATCTGTCGGAGAAAAAAAGCGAGAGCGAACTGCGCGAGGCGCGACGGCTGGCCGATCGCGCGGCAAGCGCCAAGGCCGACATGCTGGCGCGGATCAGCCACGAGGTGCGTACGCCGCTCAACGCCATCATCGGCTTCGCCGAAGTGATGATCGATGAACGGTTCGGCGCGCTCGGCAACGAGCGTTACGTGGAATACATGAAGGATATCCGCGCTTCCGGCGAACGTGTGATCGCCATCATCGACGACCTGCTCGATCTCAGCCGGATCGAAACCGGCAAACTGGACCTCGCCTTCGCCAACCAGAACCTCAACGACACCGTCGAGAATTGCGTCGCGGTGATGCAGCCGCAGGCCAACCGCGAACGCATTATCATCCGCACCTCGCTGGCGCAGGCTCTGCCGCCGGTGGTCGCCGACGCCCGCGCGTTGCGTCAGATCACGCTCAACCTGATCGGCAACTCGATGCATCTCGCCAATGCCGGCGGCCAGGTCATCGTTTCCACCGCGCTGTCGGATTTCGGCGAAGTGATCTTGAGGATCCGCGACACCGGCCACGGGCTCAACGACAACGAGGTCGCGGCCGCGATGGAGCCGTTCCGAACGCCAGCACCCTCGGATCAGGCCCCCGACAGCTCCGGCGTCGTGCTGTCGCTGACCAAAGCGCTGGTCGAAGCCAACCGGGGCCAATTCCACATCAAGAGGGGCCCGCATTCGGGCACGCTGATCGAGGTGGTGTTTTTGCGCGCGATGGCGCGGGCATAACACCGACGGCAGCACGACCGACGTTGCGCGGCAATCTGTCGCGTCGCGCAACCTGCGGCACGGTTCTTGCTCCATCCTGACTTGTTCAAGGCGCCATTCGCGCCGCCCAGTTCTTGTGCATTCGGATTGATTTGATCATGCGCTGTCTCGTCGTTGCAGACCTGCACTATTCATTGCCGCAATTCGACTGGCTGCTCAGCGCGGCGCCGCATTTCGACCTCGTCGTCTTCGCCGGAGATGCCCTCGACGTTGGATCGTTCGTCGATTTCCGCGCCCAGATCGTCGTGGTGAAGAAATATCTGACGCTGCTGTCCGGCATCACCCGGGTGATTCTGTGCTCGGGAAATCACGACCTCGACGAACGCAGTCCGGAGGGCGAAAAGATCTCGCGATGGATCGGGGAGGTCCGCGAGCTCGGCGTTGCCTGCGACGGCGACAGCCTGACCATCGGCGACACGCTTTTCACGGTCTGTCCGTGGTGGGATGGACCGCTGGTGAAAGCGCGGATCGACAGCCAGCTTCGCGAAGCGGCGGCGGCGCGGCTAAAGCGATGGATTTGGGTCCATCACGCGCCGCCGGCGAATTCCCCGACCAGCTGGGGCGGCAAGCGCTTCTTCGGCGACGTCGAGCTCGCGCAATGGATCGAGAGCTACCAGCCTTCGATGGTGATCTCGGGGCACGTGCATCAATCGCCATTCATCCACGACGGTTCGTGGTTCGACCGGCTCGGCGCCACCTGGGCATTCAATGCCGGCCTGCAGCCCGGCCGCCCGCCGGTCTATATCGTGCTCGATATCGATGACGGCAGGGCTTTCTGGCTATCGGCCACCAGCGAGCAATGCATCGACCTCAACGCGCCGTTGCAGCGGCCGGCGTCGCCGGTCACCGATCCGCCGGCGTGGCTTACATCCTTGGGTCGGATTGCCGATCCGATCCTGGCGAAACCTGCGTCGGCGACAGGTTGATCATGCTCTGCAGGATGTCGCCGACCATGGCGAGATGATTGCCGTGCCCGCCATATTGCCGCTTGAGGTCGGCGAGATAGGTGTTGGCGACATTGAGCCGCTGCGCCAGCATCCGCGCGATCAGAATGGCCACCGCCGGCTGCTGGCGCAGGAACGAGGCGGCATCGTTGATCTCGTAAATCACCGACTTTGAGGCGGCGCGCACCGTCGCGGTGTGTGGCTTGTCCAGAAGAACCGACATTTCTCCGAGCACCGCGCCGGGTTCGGTGATG
>DASSGM010000073.1:0-6107 GCA_035693465.1 Bradyrhizobium sp.
GTCGCAACCCGGCCAGAGGCACGGGGTCGGGCCGTGCGGACTGTACTCACGACAGACTCCCCGATGGGTCATCAGTACGTCATCAACGTCGCCGTGGCCATCTTCCTGGCCTCGCTGCTGGCCGTCTTCCTGAGCATCGTCGTCAGCTGATGAGTTCGGGGTCCGGGCGCACGACCGGGCTGCGCCCGGAGAGCCTGCCGCGTCTCTTTGAACCCTTCTACACGACGAAGCCCGACGGCATGGGTATGAGCCTCTCGATCTGCCGCTCGATTATCGAAGCCCATGGTGGGCGGCTGTGGGCGACCAGGTGCGAGCCGCGGGGTGCTCTCTTTCAGTTTACGATCCCCGCTGACTGAGCCGCTATCCGTGATCGATGTCGCTTATTGGTCGATTGTGTTGCAAAAGTCGCAAAATGTCGCGTCACCAATTTTTCGCAAAAAGACAAAACAAGCGGGCAACCGTCCTTCGATGTAGGTTAAGGCCCGCAGTCCGCCGACGCCATTAAATTCAAATTTTAGAAAGCCGGCCGGCTTGCTCGGCGATCTTAGTGAGTGAGCTAATCGAAGCCACCACGGCCTTTTTAGTCGATTCTCTGACGAGACGATGCATTCGCTACAGATCACCTGTCCTTCCCAATTGCGTGAAGAGAAGCCCTAGCGCTTGAAATATATCAATGCAAGCTTATCATGAGCTTGCTTATGAGATGGTGACGATGGACGTGAATGCGCCAACACTTGGGTTTCTGTTACATGACGTCGCGCGATTGCTCAGGAAACGCTTCGAGCAGAACGCGCGCGGCTCCGGCCTCACGCGTTCTCAATGGCAGGTCCTGGCCTACCTGTCGCAAAACGAAGGCATCAACCAAAGCGGCTTGGCCGATCTGCTGGAGATCGAGCCGATCACGCTTGGCCGCATCGTCGACAAGCTCCAGACGCTGGCGTTGATAGCGCGCCATCCGCATCCGTCCGACCGGCGGGTATGGCTCCTTCATCTAACGCCTGCCGCTCGTTCAAAGCTGACGCAATTGCGCAGACTTGGCGACGTCACCCGCGGGGAAGCGCTGACCGGAGTGTCGGAAGCCGACACGGAGCGCCTATTGAAGACGTTACAGGCATTAAAAACGAATCTGATGCTTGCGTGCGATGCGCCGGCGGCAGGACAAAAGAAAGTAAGTCATGGCTGATCCGAAGAGCACCAGTTCCGCTATTCGCGGGGATGGAAACCGGCGCAACGTTGAGGCGAGCGTTCATCGTCTTGACCTGTCGATTGGAAATGAGCGGCCTGCGTCGGCGGAAGGGAAGGCTCGGAATCCGGAAAATCGCAAGCCGGAAGTCTTGCCGTCCGAAGAACCGCGCGACAGGCCGGTCGCGGCGAGTACCCCAGCACCCAAGAAATCATTGCGGCGATCGCTGATGTTCGCGCTGTTGCCGGTGGCGCTTATCGCGGCCGGCTACTTCTATGTGACCGGCGGCGCCGTCATGTCGACGGATAATGCGTATGTCCAGGCCGACATGGTCGGGTTGTCGACCGACGTCGCCGGCATCGTCACGCAGGTATTGGTTCACGACAATCAAAAGGTCGCCAAGGGCGACATCCTGTTCAAGCTGGATCCTCTGCAGTTTCAACTGGCGCTGGATCGCGCCGAGGCTCAGGTCGGAAATACGCGGAACGATCTCATTGCGCTCCAGGCCAGCTACCGCAACATGCAGGCCCAGGTCGGACAGGCGCAGAAAGATGTCGACTTCAACATGGTCAACTTTCAGCGCCAGGAGCAACTGATTGCCAACAATTTTACGCCAAAGGCCACCTACGATGCGGCCCGCAATACCCTCCAGAGCTCGCAGCAAAAGCTGGCCTCGCTACAGCAGCAGCTCGCAGGGCTTGCCGCCAACCTGAACGGCGACCCCGATGCACCCATCGAAAGCCATCCCAGGTACAAGGATGCAGTTGCCGCGCGCGACGAAGCCAGGCGACAATTAGCGCACACGGTGGTGAGCGCGCCTTTTGCAGGTATTGTCACCAACGTGCCGTCTCTTCAACCTGGCCAATACCTTGCCGCCGCGGCAACCGGCTTCAACATTGTCTCGACCGACCATGTCTGGGTTCAGGCCAGCCCGAAGGAAACCGAGCTGACCTACGTCAGGCCCGGGCAGAAGGCTGTGGTCGAAGTCGACACTTATCCGGGCCAGCAATGGAGCGGCACCGTCGACAGCATCAGCCCGGCGTCTGCGTCGAGCTTTTCGCTGCTGCCGGCGGAAAATACCAGCGGCAACTGGGTCAAGGTGGTACAGCGGATACCGATGCGGGTCAGCGTCACCAATGCGCCCGGCAAGCCTCAATTGCGCGTTGGAATGAGCGTCGAGCTAAGCGTCGCGACCGGACATGAGCGGGGCTTCCCGAGCTTTCTGACCAAATGGTTTGGATCATCAGGGGTCGATCGTGGCTGACGGCGACGGTGTCCCGCAGGCGATCAATCGCCCCGCCGTCACGGCCTGCGTCATTCTGGCCGTGGTCATGCAGGCGCTCGATACCACCATCGCCAACGTCGCGCTGCCCTATGTGCAAGGCAGCGTTTCCGCCAGCGCCGATCAGATCAACTGGGTGCTGACCTCCTATATCGTGGCCGCCGCGATCATGACGCCTCCGTCGGGGTTTCTCGCCAACAGGTTCGGCCGCAAGCGCGTCCTGATGGTGGCCGTCGCGGGGTTCGTTATAGCGTCAGTCCTGTGCGGCATCGCACAGTCGCTGCTGGAGATCGTGGCGTTCCGATTGCTGCAGGGCTTTTTTGGTGCGGCGCTGGTTCCGATCGGGCAATCGATCCTGCTTGATATCTACACCCCCGAGGAGCGCGGCTCGGCGATGGCCCTGTTCGGGGTGTCTGTCATGGTGGGACCGGTGCTGGGACCGGTGATCGGCGGATACCTGACAGATCAATTCAGCTGGCGATGGGTTTTCTACATCAACGTGCCGATCGGCGCGCTTGCCTTCGCGGGTATCTCGATCTTCATGAAGGAAACAAACATCTCGGCGGCGGCCAGGATCGACTGGCTCGGGTTCGGCAGCCTCAGCGCCGCTATCGCTGCGCTGCAAGTGTTTCTGGATCGCGGCGCGCAACTTGATTGGTTCTCCTCGTTCGAGATTTTGATCGAGGCCACCGTTTGCGTGTCTGCCTTCTACATTTTCCTTGTCCACACATTGACGGCGAAGGATTCATTCGTGAATCCGAAGCTGTTTCTGGATCGAAACTTTTCGGTCGGAATGCTGTTCATCTTCATCGTCGGTATCACCTATCTCGCGTCGCTGGCGCTGTTGACCCCGTATTTGCAGACGCTGATGGGCTACCCGATCGTAACGGCGGGTCTGGTCATGGGACCACGCGGATTGGGTACGATGGCCTGCATGTTCCTTGTCGGCCGCCTGATCGGAAAGGTGGATACGCGATTGCTGATCATGGTGGGCCTGCTGCTGACTGCGTGGGCCATGTACGACATGACAGGCTGGAATCCGAACGTATCGCAATGGACGATTGCGGTGACCGGTTTCATCCAGGGAGCCGGGCTTGGATTTCTGTTCGTTCCGCTTAACACCGTCACCTTCGCCACACTTGCACCGGAGCAGCGGGCGGATGGCACCGGTCTGTTCAACCTCTCCCGCAATGTCGGATCCAGTGTTGGCATATCGATCGTGTCTTATCTGCTGATCAGAAACCAACAGATCAATCATGCTACGATCTCGAGTCATGTTACGGCGGTCAACCGTAACTTCGATAACAGCATTGTTCTGCACGCCTGGAGCCCGTGGACCGCGGGCGGACGTGCCGCGCTCGACCAGGTGGTACAAATGCAAGCCTCCATCATCAGCTATATCGACGATTTCAAATTGATGATGGTACTCTCGCTCGCTGCAATCCCCCTGATCCTCCTGCTGCGCAGCGCACCGTCCGCGGAAGGCAGCGACCATGCGATGGTGATTGAATGAACGGCGTTTCGACGCGGGTCGGGATATGCAGGAGCAGCGCCGCGGTAGGACGATTGCGGACTTCCGCAAGGACAACGGCCTGGCGCTTCGCAAGGTTTGTGGGCGCTTTGTCGAGCTGTGCCGTGAGATGGGGCTTCTCGCGACGACGAGCGTTGCCATTGATGGCGCTCGGATTCCTCATCATTTTTCGTGTTCAAGGAGAATAGGTACGCGGCTTCTACTATCGAGATTGCGGAAGATCAAAAGATCATCTCCACCGGGCCGTATGCTCTTCTGCGGCGCCCAATGTATGCCGGAGCCCTCCCTATAATCATAGGGATGCCTTTTGCGCTCGGCTCGTGGTGGGGATTGCTGCTATCCTTCCTCTTCTTGCCTACGCTTATCTGGCGCCTTCTTGATGAGGAAAGGGTTTTTGCAAAGGAACCTGCCGGGATACACCGAGTACACGCATAAAGTTAGATATCGCTTAGTGCCGTACGTTTGGTAAATCGATAAAGCATGAACCCCTTAATTCTCATCTGGGGTCGCCGGCCGCGAACGGCACGATCAGCGTGATTGGCCGCGATGGAAAGCTCTCCGCGCGCGATGAAATCGGCCACGCCGCCGCCACCGTGCCAATCGCTGTCTTGATAAAATCGCGCCGCCTCATGAACCATTCTCCCTGGATTTTTTGTTCTTGAGAGCCATAGCATATCGCGGCTCCTTCTTGAGCCTGCTTCAGTCGGGAAAGCTGCATGCGCGGTCGAGGCCGGCGGAAAGCTTGAGCCGGCCCTGCCCAGTTTTGATTAGCTAGGACTGTCCCCGTTGTCGCACGCGCTTGATTCGATCGTTACTGCGACGCCTGCTTGCGCAGCTCCGCCACATCCTGCGCCGTGAGCCGCGAACCCTTGCTGCCGAAGCGCGCGGTGACGTAATTGGCGACCGCGGCGATTTCGGCATCGGAGTGGCTGCTGCCGAACGCCGGCATCGAGATCGTGCCCTCCGGCGCTTGCCGTCTGGTGCCGGAAATCACGATCTGGGCGACATTGGTCGCGCTGGGATCGTTGATCGCCCACGCACCGGTGAGCGTGGCAAAAGGCGAGATCGGGCTCTCGCCGGTCCAGCCATGGCAACTGACGCAGGCGCCTTCGAACACCATCTTGCCGCGCGGCTCCTGGGTGCCGCCGCCATCCCGGTGCGAGGCAGGCGCCGGCAGCGCCAAGGTCGCCGGCAGATCGGGCGAGGCGATTGCGGGCACGCTACGCAGATAGCCGACCACGGCGCGGATGTCCTGTTGCGCCAGGTGACTTAGGCTGTGGTCTACCGCTTCGCCCATCGGTCCCGAAGCGGTGCCGTGGCCATCAGCATGTCCGATCGAAAGATAGGAGACCAGGTCATCGTCGCTCCAGGCGCCGACGCCGGTGTTCTTGTCCGAAGAGATGTTGAAGGCGCGCCAACCCGCCGTCACCGCGCCGGCGAATTTCTGGCGGTTGTTGAGCGCAAACGCCGGGTTGCGCGGCGTATGGCATTCGCCGCAATGCGCCAGCGCCTCGGTGAGATAGGCGCCCCTGTTCCATTCCGGGCTCTTCGAGGTGTCGGGTTCGAAACGCCTGTCCGGATTGAACAGCGCCGACCAGAAGATCATGCTCCAGCGCTGGTTGAACGGAAACATCAGCGTATTGGCAGGGATAGAAGCGCGCACCGGCGGAAGGCTGAACAGATAGGCCTTGATCGCCAGCGCATCCGCATCCGTCATGTAAGTATAGGACGGAAACGGCATCGCCGGATAAAGCCGCACGCCGTCGCCGCGTATGCCGCGATGAACCGCGTTGAGAAAATCCTGATCGGTGTAATTGCCGATGCCGGTTTCCTTGTCGGGCGTGATGTTGGTCGAGTACAGCGTGCCGAAAGGCATTTTGAAGCCGAGCCCGCCGGCATATTCCTTGCCGTCCTTGGTGGTATGGCAGGCCATGCAATCCGCTGCCCGCGCCAGATAGGCGCCGCGCTCCACGAGGCTCGCTTGCGCAAGAGCGGCCGGCACGCCGGTGGGATTGGCGGCGCGATAGTCGGTGAGCGTCACCTTTGGGCCATCCGCGAAGGCAAGCGGACCGGGACCGCGGAGAATCCAAAGTCCCGCGACAAGCGCAACC
>DASSGM010000074.1:0-5354 GCA_035693465.1 Bradyrhizobium sp.
CCGCATGAGCGCCGCCATCGAACTGCGTGGGGTTGAAAAGAGTTTTGGCAATGTCGCCATCATTCGCAATATCAATCTGAGCGTCGCCCAGGGCGAACGCCACGCGCTGATCGGTCCGAACGGCGCCGGCAAATCGACGACCTTCAACTTGATCAGTGGATACATGGCGCCAAGCTCCGGCAGCGTGCTGCTCCGGGGCCAGGTCATCTCCGGCCTGCCCCCCTATCAGATCAACCGCCGCGGCCTGTCGCGCAGCTTTCAGGTCACCAACGTCTTCGCCAATATGAGCGTTTGGGAAAACCTGCGCTGCGCAGTGCTGTGGGCCACCGGCCATCGCTACGCGTTCTGGAAAAATATCGATAATCTGCCGGAGGTGCGCGATCGCACCGCGCAAATTCTGGCCGATATCAACCTGACGGCACGGCGCGACGTGCCTGCGGGCCTCCTGACCTACGCCGAGCAGCGCGCGCTGGAGATCGGCATTACCGTTGCCGGCGGCGCCGACGTCATCCTGCTGGACGAGCCTACCGCGGGCATGAGTCACCACGAGACCGAGCGCGCGGTCGCGTTGATCCGCCGCCTGACCGAAGGCCGCACGCTGATGATCGTCGAACACGACATGAGCGTGGTTTTTGGACTGGCCGACCGGATTTCGGTGCTGGTGTACGGCCAGATCATTGCCTCGGGAACGCCGCAAGAAATTCGCGGCAATCCGAAGGTCAAGGAAGCCTACCTCGGCGAGGAGGCGGCGTGATGCTGGAGGTCCAGGATTTACACGCCTACTACGGCAAGAGCCATATCCTGCAGGGCGTCGATATGCATATCGACGCCGGCGAGGTCGTGAGCCTGTTGGGGCGCAATGGCGTCGGACGCTCCACGACGGTCAAGGCCATCATGGGCGAGGTGCCGCCGCAGGGCTCGATCAAATTCAAGGGCGGCGACATCGCAGGATTGCCGAGCTATCGCATCGCGCATCTGGGGCTTGGCTACGTTCCGGAGCATCGCGATATTTTCCCTGGCCTGACGGTGCGGCAAAACCTCATGCTTGGCATCAAGGATACCAGGCGTCCCGGCAAATGGCGGCTCGAGGATATGCTGAAGATGTTTCCCAACCTCGCAGCGAGGGCGGACACGCCAGCGGGCGTGCTGTCGGGCGGCGAGAAGCAGATGCTGACTGTGTGCCGCACGCTCATGGGTGACCCTGATCTGATCATGATTGACGAGCCGACTGAAGGATTGGCGCCCATTATCGTTCAGCAGGTCGGCGACCTGATCGCCGAGATCGCCCGGCGCGGGGTCGCGATCCTGCTGGTGGAGCAGAAACTCTCGATCGCAATGCGGATATCGCATCGTGTCTACGTGATGGGCCACGGCTGCATCGTGTTCGAGGGCACCCCTGCCGAGCTCAGGGACAACGAGGCCGTGCGCAAGGAATGGCTGGAAGTTTGACCGCTTGCGCGGCATGACCAATTCCAGACTCTATTCCGCAGCCTCCTGCTTCTCGCCAACAGAAGTAAGCCCAAGAGCAACCCGCATCGACTGATGGTAATGGATCATCGCCGGTTCATTGCGGCCGTATACCGTGTGCGTCTGCGCCCCTGATGTGAGTCCAATCTGAATACTGCGCCCGGTCGGGAAATCCTCGCCTGTCACCACGTCGAGGATGAGCTGCATATTCTTGTCCCAGTGGGCGCGCTCATCGTCTGTGCTTGGCGCCCGAGGCACGTAAAGTCCAAGCTCCATCACGGCGCGATCCGTGCGCCCCTCGCAAGGAAAGACACGCGCGAGCTCGACATGGTCACCCTGAACGAGCAGGACTGTGTTGGGGAACAGCGAGTAAGCGAGCGTTGTATTCCACATCAGGTCCCAACTGTCTTCGGGCTCGGCCCTGAGCCGCTCCAGCTTCTTGCGCGGAAAGGTCAGCCGGTGATTGAGACCGAAAGCTTCGAAGTCCGTGACATTGCCGTGCAGCACGTCCCTGAGCGAGTCCCGGTGAAGGAAGCCGACGTGATAGCCCTCGTTGAAGGTATCGACGAGAATCTTCCAGTTCATGGTTTCGGGGATCACGCGCTTGTCGTAGAACGTCCAGGATGCGAATTCGAACGAGGCAAGCTCAGGCCCGAGCCCACCGAGCCACGGGTCAATGTTGAACTCGGTCGAACCATCCGCTGCCGGCGTCGGGATCACCCAAACGAGGCCGTGTTTCTCGCACAGGGGCAGCTCGGCAAGCGACGATCGCTCGGGGCGCACGTCCGGAAAGCAGCGCTCGTCGGGGATGCCCATCACCTTGCCGGAGAGATCGTAGGTCCATGCATGATAAGGGCATGAGAACACGCGCGCGCTGCCGCAGCCCTGGGCTACTTTGGCGCCACGGTGCCGGCACACATTCAGGAACGCGCGCAGTTTGCTATCGCGCCCGCGCACGATCAGAATCGGCACGCCGGCATAATCATCGGTACGGAAGGTACCGGGCGCGGACCATTCCGACGCGAAGCCCATCATGATCGGGTGCTGGCGGAACAGAATCTGCCGCTCTTTGGCCAACCGCTTCGTATCCGTGTAGACTGACACGTCGTTGCGCCAGGGCGCATCGGCCATAGAGGTGGTCCTGGTGTCGACGTAATGCAGTAGCCGCTTCAAAAGGTTAATTTGGTTTTGCTTGGTCATCGGAAAAACTCCGGTTTGTTATCGCCTCAAATATGATCATGCGCGCGCGATACGGTATCGTATCTCACAGCGCGCGGCCGTTCAATACGGTGCCGTATCACATTTGAGGGATCAGGATGGCGGCCGCGGGCAAGGCATGCCGGCGTGACCGGAGCGCTTGTCAGCGCTGCAATCCGCGGGATGCGCGCAAGCGCGTGTTACTTTTGCTCAACTTCCAGCAGCAATCTCGCGCTGGTGGCGATCAGGCTCGCCCGCTTGCGCGGCCCTTCGTCGAGAAACATCATGCTCTGGCCGAACAAAAACGCATAAAAAAGCACGGCACGGGCATCTGCATCACGCGCTGAAAACCCAAGGCTTCGATAGAGCGAACTCGCCGTCTTCAGGCGTGCGGCGTCCACTGTCGCGGCAGCTGCGGCAGCCATGGGGTCATTGCGCGCCCACTGCCGTATCGCAAGTTCGATCGCCATACCCTGTTCGTTGGCCCGTTCAGTATAAAGCTTGGCCAACGACTGGATTCTCTCGGCCGGAGTGGTGCCACCCTCTTCGGCCTGCCGCTCGATGGCCGTGACGCGGCCGTCCCGCCACTTCTCAAGCATCGTATCTAATAGCGCCCGCCGATCCCTAAACCGGCGATAGAATCCTCCTTTAGTGACTCCCAATCGTTCGGCCAGCACTTCAACCCGGACGCTGTCGACCCCGCCTTTTGCCAGTTCTGCGAGCCCGACCGTAACCCAATCCTGAGAAGTGTCTTGGTCTTTCACTCGTCCCCCTGAAATATTCGGTGTGCGCTCGACACTACGCGTCCCCCGAGCGGACGATACGTTGCCGTATTGTGCACGCAGCTTAGGTCTGGCACGATGACGTATCATACAGATTGATCAATATTTCCCGTTGCCCGGAACCTATCACATGCGCGCTTCGCCGACTAAAGAGGCACGCAACTTATGTGAACTCTGGCTTCCGGCCTGGAGTAACATCCCTGGCCCTCGCGCTTCGAAGTCATCCAACAGCAAATTCCGCTGCGGGAGAAAGTTTCCCTTGCAGATCACAGCGGTGCCAGTCCAACGCACTTCCCAGGGTATCCGATGCAATCCGACAGCGCCACAGGGCGCTGGGCAAGCTGCGCCGAATAGTCCAATATGTTGAACAGTCTGACCGTTGTAGGCTCGGCTTGGCGCCCGGCTGGAGCCGCCAAGAGCAGAGCGCTTCAGGCGCCAAAAGCTTTCGATCGCGGACGTCTTCTCGGCGGTAGAAATCCGCTTGCCCGAGAATGCTCCAGGGAGGGAATGCGTGGAACACGCTTTGGAAGTGCGCGCGGTGTCACTGCGCTTTGGCGGCGTACGTGCGCTCACCGATGTCAGTTTTGGCGTGAACGACGGCGAACTGTTCTCGATCATCGGCCCCAATGGCGCCGGCAAGACCTCGATCGTCAACTGCATCTCGGGCCGCTACCGGCCGACCGAAGGCCAATTGTTCTATCGCGGCCGCGACATCACCGCGCTCAATCCCAACGCAAGACCCCGGCTCGGCATCGGCCGCACCTTCCAGAACCTGGCGCTGTTCCATCATATGAGCGTGCTCGACAACATCATGGTCGGGCGGCATCACCTGTTGAAGAATAATTTCATCACCGGATCTCTGTACTGGTTGACCGGCGCGCGGCGCGAAGAACTCGAGCATCGCCGAAAGGTGGAGGAGATCATCGATTTCCTCGACCTGCAGCCGGTGCGCAAGGCCACCGCCGGCACGCTCCCCTACGGTTTGCGCAAGCGCGTCGAACTGGCGCGCGCCATGGCGCTGGAGCCGCGACTGATCCTGCTCGATGAACCGATGGCCGGCATGAATTTCGAGGAAAAGGAGGACATGGCGCGCTACATCGTCGATCTCAACGAAGAGTTCGGCATGACGGTGATGATGATCGAGCACGACATGGGCGTGGTGATGGATATTTCCCACCGCGTCATGGTGCTGGATTTCGGCCGCAAGATCGCGGAAGGCGACCCGGCCGCGGTGCTCGCCGATCCTCACGTCAAGCGCGCCTATCTGGGCGAAGAGGACGAGGTTCTGGTCGATCCGGACGAAGCGCCGGCACCCGCGGAGACCGCGGCATGATGGATTACGCCGGCCGGGCTGCGCAAGCCGATACATTTCCGAAACTATTGCGTCTCAACGCCCGGGAACATGGCGGTGAAATCGCGCTGCGCGAAAAGGATTTCGGGCTCTGGCGGCCGTTCACCTGGAACGACCATCAGAGCCGGGTGCGGGACTTCGCGCTCGGCCTGGTCGAACTCGGCATCAACGGCGGCGATGTCATCGGCATCATCGGCGACAACCGGCCGGACTGGGTGTCGGCCGAAATCGCCACCCACGCCATCGGCGCCATGTCGCTCGGCCTGTATCGCGACGTGCTCGATGAGGAAGCCGCCTATCTCCTGAGTTACGGCGAGGCCCGGCTGGTGTTCGCCGAGGACGAGGAGCAGGTCGACAAGCTGCTGATACTTGCCGAGCGCGTGCCGCATCTCAAATACATCGTCTATTCCGATCCGCGCGGCATGCGCAAATATGACGACCCCCGCCTGATGGAAGCCGACAAGCTCGCGAGTCTGGGGCGCGAGCGCGCCGCACGCGAGCCCGGTCTCTACGACCGCCTGGTGGACGCCACCCATGGCGAGGACGTCGCGATCCTC
>DASSGM010000075.1:0-2544 GCA_035693465.1 Bradyrhizobium sp.
CGCGATGTCAAACAACAGTCGCGTCGGCGGGAATTCTATGCGCCGCGGTCGCGGCGGCATCACCCGCAACAGCCACCACAGCGCCGGCAGGCTCAACAGGCCCAGCAGCAACACCGGTTCTGCGAAACTGAGAGGGAGGCCAGCGATCATGCGCTTCGTCCCGCTTTGACGGTCGCCAGGCGCACGCTTCCCTTGCTCACCATCATGCCCGAATGCAGGAACAGCAGCAGTTCGGCGGCCGAACGGCTGGTGGTATGGGTCGAGAACAGCCAGTCGAGCCTGTTAGTCTCGCTGCGAATCTCGTCGCGATGCAGGGCCACGCGCGCGACATAGTCGCTCGCCCATCTTTCCGCGCGGCCCGCGGTGATAATGCTGCCGATTTCCGGTTCGACGAACTCGATACGGCCGGAATAGGGGAAAGTTTCTTCAGCCGGATCGACGATCTGCACCAGGGTGCCGTGCGCGCCGGAGGCCGACAATCCGGCAAGCATGCTTCTGATTTCGCCGATCGGCGACCAGAAGTCCGACAACACCACGATCTCCGCCAGCGCCGACGGCACAAACGACGGCGGCAGGCTGAGCCGGTCTGCATCGTCGTGCAGCATCGCCTGCGCCATCTTGTCGATGACGCCGCTGCTCGCGGTGGGATTCATCAGGCCGGGAATGCCGACGTGCTCGCCGCCCGCGACCAGCAGTTCGGCGAGCGCGAATGTCACGATCAGACCGCGTTCCAGCTTGCTGTCGCGCGACTGCCTCGATGCAAACGCCATGGACGGCGAGCGGTCCGGCCAAAGCCATACCGTGTGCGCGGCCTCCCATTCCTGCTCGCGGACATAGAGATGATCGTCGCGCGCCGAGCGCCGCCAGTCGACGTTCTGCGACGGCTCGCCGGAAACGAAACGGCGGTATTGCCAAAAGCTTTCCCCGGCGCCGGCTCGCCGCCGTCCATGCAGGCCGTGAATGACGTTGGCGGCGATGCGGCGCGCTTCAAGCACAAGACGCGGCAGCGATGCGGCGAGCGTTCGGCTTTCGCCATCGGCACGTCGGATTGCTGTGATCTCCCCGCTTAAGTGCTTGCTTTCTGCGGCCATCAACCGATCCGCATCTTCAATTGCCGGATCACATCCGGAATGGTGCGGCCTTCGGCGCGGGCGGAGAACGTCAGCGCCATGCGGTGCTTGAGCACCGGCTCGGCCAGATCGATCACATCGTCGATCGAGGGTGCCAGACGGCCATCGAGCAAGGCGCGCGCGCGAACCGCCAGCATCAGCGACTGGCTGGCGCGGGGACCCGGTCCCCAGGCGATCAGCTTGCCGGCCTCGCCGCCTTCCTCCCCCGGACGCGCGGAGCGCACCAGCGAAAGGATCGCTTCGACGACGGAATCGCCGACCGGCAGGCGGCGCACCAACCGTTGCGCGGCGATCAGGGTCTCCGCGTTCATGGCTGCCTTGGCCAATGTCTCTTCCGCGCCGGTGGTTTCGAACAGGATGCGCCGCTCGGCGTCGCGATCCGGATAATCGACATCGATCTCCATCAGAAAGCGATCGAGCTGGGCTTCCGGCAGCGGGTAGGTGCCTTCCTGCTCCAGCGGGTTCTGCGTCGCCAGCACATGAAACGGCTTCGGCAAATCGTGGCGCGCGCCCGCGACCGTGATGTGTTGCTCCTGCATCGCCTGCAACAACGCGGACTGGGTGCGCGGGCTGGCGCGATTGATTTCGTCGGCCATCAAGAGCTGGGCGAATACCGGTCCCGAGATGAAACGGAACGACCGCTTCCCGGAACTGCTTTCGTCCAGCACCTCGGCGCCCAGAATATCGGATGGCATCAGGTCAGGCGTGAACTGGATGCGCTTGGCGTCCAGCCCAAGCGTGACGCCCAGCGTCTCGACCAGTTTGGTCTTGGCGAGACCGGGCACGCCGATCAGGAGCGCATGACCGCCCGACAGGATCGTCACCAGTGTGTTGTCAATCACCCGCTCCTGGCCGAAAATGACGGTGGAGATCGCATCTTTGGCCGCGCGGATTTGACCGGCAACCTGTTCGGCTGAACGGACGATCACGTCTTCAAGTTTTTCGACACTGTCTGCGCCAGCCATGTCTTCTCCTTAAATAAATCCCAATCCTTGCCGGAACGGCGATTACGTCGTCATGCCATGAATCCCATGCTAAACTTATGCGAAGGCCATGTATTCGTTGAATTAAACTATCCCCACATTAACGGCATTTCAGGGTATGAACTGCATCACGATGTGGCGAGTTGAACCCGGGGATCTCCCCGAGGAACCAGTCCGGGACGGATCGGAAGACCTGCACCAATCGTGCCAAATCGAGGCGGTCAGACTCAGGGCAAACCATGGCGAAGCAAGGGCAGACCAATCAGGGGCTTGAAGGACTGACGGCTGCTGCCAGGGAGGCCGCAAACACCGGCGCGGCCGCAAAGGGGCTGCCCCCGGTGCATTTGTGGAATCCGCCGTTCTGCGGCGATCTCGACATGCGAATCGGCGGCGATGGCACATGGTTCTACATGGGGACGCCAATCGGGCGG
>DASSGM010000076.1:0-3220 GCA_035693465.1 Bradyrhizobium sp.
CGCGTCGCCATCCGCGTCACCAAGCAATTGCGCAAGCCGAATACCACCTTCGCGATGTTCGAGAAGGCCGATGAGCAAACCAAATTGATGGAGGCCCAATGAGTCATTCACTCGGAATTGCCATCGAGAGCCTGGTGGCAATATTGCTAATGCTCACAATCGGCTATTGCATATTGTTGAACGCCCGGCTGAAGCGGCTGAAGGCGGATGAACATTCGCTCAAGGCGACGATCGCGGAATTGATCACCGCGACCGAAATCGCCGAGCGCGCCATCGGCGGCCTCAAACTCACGGTTCGCGACGTCAACGAAAATCTCGGCAGCCAGCTGGCAGCGGCGTCCGAACTGTCGGTGCAGTTGAAGAAGCAGCTCGCCGAAGGCGACGCCGTGTTTCGACGGCTGTCCCGGATCGCGATCGCCGCGCGGCCCCCGTCCGGGCCGGAGGCCGCGGCCCCCGCGGTCTCGGCGGCCAAGGCGGTCGCCGCGGCGGCCCAGGCGTTCTCCGAGCGCAGAAGGTCTGACGGCCTGGCGGCATGAAATCCTTCCGCGACATTCGCGTCATTCCGGTCGTGCTGGCCGCGATCCTCGGCCTCGCCGTGCTGAAGGTCGCAGGCCTGGTGATCGATGGCGGCTATGTCTTCGACTATCAGCCGCAGACCACCAGGCCGTCCTGGGCGCAGGAAACCTTCAACTTCCCAACCGGCAAGAACAACGCCGCGGACATCACGGGATCGGTTCAAGAAAAACCCAGGGAGGAAGCCGCCAAACCGGCCGCCACCGCGGCGCCAGAAGCGGCCAAGCTCGACGGCGCCATCGCCAAGCCCGAGCAGAGCCAGCCGGTGTCTCCGGCGGAGCGCGCGATTCTCGAGCGGCTGCAGTCGCGGCGCCAGGAGCTTGAGGCGCGTGCGCGCGAAATCGAAATTCGCGAGAGCCTGCTCAAGGCCGCCGAAAAGCGCATCGAATCGCGGGTCGAGGAATTGAAGGCGGTCGAGTCGCGGATCTTTACCGCGACCGGACAGAAGAACGAAGCCGATGCGGCGCGCTTCAAGGGCCTCATTACGATGTATGAGGCCATGAAGCCGAAGGACGCGGCAAAAGTGTTCGACCGGCTCGAAATGCCGGTGCTGATCGAAATCGCCTCGCAGATCGCGCCGCGCAAGATGTCCGATATTCTCGGCCAGATGTCGGCGGAAGCGGCCGAGCGGCTGACGGTGGAATTGGCGCGCCGCGCCGGCGCAGACAAAAGTGCCACCGTGGCCGATCTTCCCAGGATCGAAGGCAAAGTCCTGCCGCAAAGGCCCAATTAGCGGCACGCGGTCGGATCACGCGCAAAGGTGTCCGGGAGCCACCGTGACGCGTGAAGGATCACGCTCACCCTCGATATCAGCCGCCGGTACAGACTTGTTCAAGGCTCCGCTGCGCTCTTCCGGTTCATCGTGGAATACGCAATTCCCATCACTATGCTGTAGCTGAGCACCATCAGGAGCGAAAAAAGTGCGGGAAGAAAGCCAAGACCCACCTGAATGGCGAATGCGCCTCGACCTAGCATCGGAAAGAATAGCAGCCCCATCACAAGCCAGCCGAGAAAACCAAATACAAATCCTTTTGCCGCTCCGCTGTGGCCGGGCAGCAAGCGATATGTGCGGCCAAAAAGAAATCCAAGCACAATCGAACCGTTCAAAAATGACAGCGCCCACGGCACCCAAGGATGAACTGAACTGCCGACGAGTTCGCTCAGGCTTCGCTGCAAGTCCTCATACGGATGAAAGGACGGAAGCAAATCGAAATGAGATTTTAAGAACATGAGGCCGGAGTGAGCCGCACTTCCACAGAAGCCAGCGGCTAAAGACCTCCAATTGCGTGCAAAATTGATCACGGGAAGAGGCTCCGCCGATGTTGCAAACGAGGCTGGCCGTTAGAGAGGGAGAAAGCGGTTGGCGCGCATAGTGACATTGATTCGGATCAAGGCGGACCTTGGCCCAACACTTATGTTGCCGAAGGTAGGCAACAGGTAGATCGATGAACAACTGGCCGCAACTAACAACTGAATTGAACACTCTCCTGCGCGACCTGCGGGGCGGGGCACCCGCCATCATGAAAGCCTTCGCGGGGATGGCTCAAGCGGCGACCGCATCGAAGGCGCTGGACGCGAAGACGAAGGAACTAATCGCACTCGGTATCGCCGTCGCAGTCCGGTGCGATGACTGTATCGCCTTTCATGCCAAGGCTGCGGTGGAACGGGGTGCTACAAGAGATGAAGTAAGTGAGACGCTCGCAATGGCCATCTATATGGGTGCCGGTCCATCGGTGATGTACGCGAGCCATGCATTTGAAGCATTCACACAGTTCAACGCGTTAAAACCAGCCGATGACGAAAAGCGAATAGCGACCAATTGATGCTGCCCGACCGCGTGAAGCGCAAGCGGTTGCTCAGTCGTTCCGCTGCGGCGAAAAGATAACCAAACACGGCCACTTCGCCGAAATCGCGAGTCACGCGGGGCCGCGCCAATAAATCGTGACAGAATTATGCGCCCTCCGGGCAATGGCGTCTGACTGGCCGGGAATCGCGCTGGCGCAAGGGCTCGCCGGGAAAATCGGGGGCTGGGGCGCGACCCTCGCCGGATCGGCGGATGAACCGATCCAAAAAGGCAACGTAGCGGCGCACAAAGGGCTGTTTTGGCGCACACGGCTTAATGCAATCAATCAGTTGACGTTAACAAGTCCTTAAATCGGCAATTCTAGATTCGAATGCGCCGGGCGCGTGAGGGCGTTTCGCCGGCGATCAGACCGTCGAACCGAAAGACAACCCTGGAATGGCGCGAACGGTTGCCGCTGGATTTTGGTCGCTAGGCCGTGCAGGCGCGCGGACGCTCCAGCGTGGGGCCGGTGCGCCGTCATCGCTAAAGGCCGGCCTGATCCTGATCGCCCTGATGTTTTCCGGTGCCTCGCAGGCCGAACCGGTCAAGGGCGAGGCCTCGCTTTCGGCGGGCGGCGGCTACGCCCGGCTGGTTTTCAAGCTCGCCGAAGACGTCGATACCGAAGTGATCGCCGCGGGCTCTGTTCTTGTTGTGCGGTTCAAACGCCCGGTGGATATTCCGGTCGATCAACTGTCCGACGCGGTGCCCGACTATGTCGGCTCGGTGCGGCGGGATCCCGACGGCTCGGCGATCCGGCTGTCACTGACGCGCAGGGTGACCATCAACACCATGACCGCCGGCGAA
>DASSGM010000077.1:0-10473 GCA_035693465.1 Bradyrhizobium sp.
CCCCTCCCCGCAAGGGGGAGGGGAAATTCGCGGCTCGATCTCGGTCAATATCTGAAGGTAACTCCGTGTTCGCCTACGTCGCCCGTCGCATTGTCTACGTGATCCCGATCGTCATCAGCGTGGCGCTGGTGTGCTTTCTCCTGGTGCACATCACGCCCGGCGATCCCCTGGTCGCGATCCTGCCGGCGGACGCGTCGCAGGAACTGGCGGCGCAATTGCGCATCGCCTACGGCTTTGATCGTCCGTTGCCGGTCCAGTTCGGTCTCTGGCTATGGAAGGCAGTCAACGGCGATCTCGGTCATTCCATCGCGACCGGGCGTCCGGTGTTATCGGAAGTGATGCGCGCGGTCGGCAACACCGTCACCTTGGCGATCGCGGCCGCGATGATCGGATTTACCCTTGGATTGTTGTTCGGCCTTATCGCCGGCTACTTCCGCGATAGCTGGATCGACAAGGTTGCTACCTCGGTCGCGATCGCCGGCGTCTCGGTGCCACATTACTGGCTCGGCATGGTGCTGGTGATCATCTTCTCGGTGCAGCTTAACTGGCTGCCTGCCGTGGGTGCCGGCCCCGGCGGCTCCGGCGCCTGGGGATGGGACTGGGAGCATATCCGCTATCTGATCCTGCCCGCGATCACCACCTCGGTTATTCCGATGGGGATTGTCACGCGCACCGTGCGCGCGCTGACCGGCGATATCCTGTCACAGGATTTTGTCGAGGCGTTGCGCGCCAAGGGTCTGCGCGAAACCCAGGTTTTCCGACACGTCATCAAGAACGCCGCGCCGACGGCGATGGCGGTGATGGGACTGCAGTTGGGCTACATGCTCGGCGGCTCGATCCTGATCGAAACCGTATTCTCGTGGCCGGGCTCGGGACTGTTGCTCAATTCAGCCATTTTCCAGCGCGATCTGCCGCTGCTGCAGGGCACGATCCTGGTGCTGGCGCTGTTCTTCGTGTTCCTGAATCTGATGGTCGATATCGCGCAGGCCGCGATCGATCCGCGCATCAAGCGGAGCTGAGTCGATGAGTATCAGCCCGATCGGCGCGATATCGGATGCGGCGCTGCAGACGGCGCCGCCGTCGAAAGCGCGCGGCTACTGGGCGACCGTCGGCCGCCGCGTCCTGCGCGACAAGGTCAGCATGGCCTGCGCCTGCATTCTGATCGCGATTTTTCTTTCCGCGCTGTGTGCGTCCTGGCTGGGGTTGGCCGATCCCTATCAGGGCTCGATGATCCGCAGGCTCCGCCATATCGGAACGCCGAACTATCCGCTCGGCACCGACGAACTCGGCCGCGACATGCTCGCGCGGCTGATCTATGGCGGGCGCCTGTCGCTGCTGGTCGGAATTCTCCCGGTGATCTTCGCCTTCGTCGTCGGAACCTCGCTCGGCCTCGTCGCCGGCTATGTCGGCGGCAAGATCAACACCGCGATCATGCGCACCGTCGACGTGTTCTATGCATTTCCCTCGGTGCTGCTGGCGATCGCGATTTCGGGCGCGCTGGGCGCGGGCATCGTCAACTCGATCGTGTCGTTGACGATCGTGTTCGTGCCGCAGATTACCCGGGTGGCCGAGAGTGTCAGCACCGGGGTGCGCAACATGGATTTCGTCGAGGCAGCGCGCGCGTCCGGCGCAGGGCCCTTCACCATCATGCGCGTGCACATGCTCGGGAACGTGTTGGGGCCGATCTTCGTCTATGCCACCGGCCTGATCTCGGTGTCGATGATTCTGGCAGCGGGTCTTTCATTCCTCGGCCTCGGCACCAAGCCGCCGGAGCCGGAATGGGGCTTGATGCTCAACACCTTGCGCACTGCGATCTATATCAATCCGTGGGTGGCTGCGTTGCCCGGGGTCATGATCTTCGCGGTGTCGATCTGCTTCAATCTGCTCAGCGACGGCATGCGCAGCGCCATGGACATCCGGAATTGAACCCATGAACCAGACAGCTATCTCGGTAGATATGCTTGAGCCGGTCGAGGATCGCGGCGGCGCCGCGCAACCGCTGCTGCAGGTCGATGGCTTGACAAAACATTTTCCTGTGCGCGGCGATCTCTTCAGCAAGCGCAAGACGGTACGCGCGGTGGATGACGTGTCGTTCTCAATTGCCAAGGGCGAAACGGTCGGGATCGTCGGCGAGTCCGGCTGCGGCAAGTCGACCACCGCGCGACTGTTGATGCACCTGATGAAGCGCGATGCCGGGGATATCATCTATGACGGCATGCACGTCGGGCGCGCCTTGTCGCTTCGCGAGCTTCGCCGCTGCATGCAGATGGTGTTTCAGGACAGCTATGCCTCGCTCAATCCGCGGCTGACGATAGAGGAATCGATTGCGTTTGGCCCCAAGGTCCACGGCATGGCCGATGTCGCGGCGCGTGGGCTGGCGCGCGAGCTGCTCGGCAAGGTAGGCCTGCGGCCGGAAAACTTTGCCAACCGCTACCCGCACGAGATTTCCGGCGGCCAGCGTCAGCGCGTCAACATTGCGCGCGCGCTTGCTCTGTCGCCGCGGCTGGTGATTTTGGACGAGGCGGTATCGGCGCTGGACAAGTCGGTCGAAGCGCAGGTGCTCAACCTGCTGGTGGATCTCAAGCGCGAGTTCGGACTGACCTATCTGTTCATCAGCCACGATCTCAACGTGGTGCGCTACATTTCCGACCGGGTGCTGGTGATGTATCTCGGGGAAGTGGTCGAGCTTGGTCCGGTGGATCGGGTGTGGGATGCGCCGGCTCATCCCTACACCCAGGCGCTGCTGGCGGCGATGCCATCATCCGATCCGGACAACCGCACGGAGACGCCACCGATATCGGGCGATCCGCCCAATCCGATCGATCCGCCCTCGGGCTGCCGGTTTCACACCCGTTGCCCGTTCGCGGAGCCGCTGTGCGCAAATGCGACGCCAAAACTGACCGCCATCGATTCAATGGGTCATCAGGCGGCGTGCTATATGGCGATACCGGGCTCGGGCCACAGCCTCGCGCCGGTAAAGGGAGCGAATGCTGCATGACGAGACCTGCGGCGAAAGAGATCAAGGCGATAGCTGACGTTGGCGGCGTGCCCGTGAGCCTTGAGGTTGCGGAGCGCATCGCCAACTCAATTGGTCCGGCGTTTGAAGGATTTGCAGCCGTGGCCGGCACGCTGCCGTTCGATCTGGAACCCGCGACATTTATCGTCGTCCAGCAGGCGGCCAAGACCACCAATAAAAAGGCGCGCAATGAACACTGAGCCGGCCTTGATGTCGTTGACGTCTGTCGTAAAGGCGATCGCGGAAAAGCGCTTCTCCTCGCGCGAGGTAACACAATCCTGTCTCGACAGGATCGCCCACTGGCAGCCCCGCCTCAATGCGTTCATGGCCATCGAAGCGGAAGCGGCGCTGGCGGCCGCCGATGCGGCCGACGGCGCGCCGGCGAAAGGCAGCAAGCGCGGCGTCCTGCACGGCGTGCCGCTGGCGCACAAGGACATGTATTACGAGGCCGGCAAGGTCGTCACTTGCGGCTCGAAGATCCGACGCGATTTCGTCGCCACGACAACCTCGACCGCCCTGCAGCGGCTGAAGGATGCCGGCATGATTCGGCTGGGATCGCTGCAGATGGCCGAATTCGCCTACGGACCGACCGGCCACAACTCCCATTACGGACCGGTACATAATCCCTGGGCTGTCGATCGCATCACCGGCGGCTCGTCGTCGGGATCGGGCTCGGCGGTGGCGGCAAGGTTGACCTTTGCGGCGCTGGGATCGGATACCGGCGGGTCGATCCGGATGCCCGCGCATTTCTGCGGCGTGACCGGATTGAAAACAACCTATGGCCGGGTCAGCCGCGCCGGCGCAATGCCACTGTCGCAGTCGCTCGACACCGTCGGGCCGCTGGCGCGCACGGTCGAGGATTGCGCATTGCTGCTGGGCCTGATGGCGGGCGCGGACGCGCAAGATCCCACCGCGGTTGGCGGCCCAGTTCCCGATTATATGGCAGCGGTGCGGGAGCCGATCAAAGGCCTCACGATCGGCGTGCCCTCCGCGTTCTATATTGACGACCTCGATCCGGAGGTGGCGCGTATTCTCGACGAAACCGTTGCGGTCTTGCAGCGGGAGGGCGCTGATATCATCCAGGTCGAACTTCCAGACCAGCGCCAGCTCACTGCTGCGTGTCAGCTGGTTCTTGCGGTCGAAGCGGCCGCGTTCCACAAGCGCTGGCTGATCGAGCGCCCGCAGGATTACGGTCCGCAGGTTTTGATGCGGTTGCATAACGGGCTTGCAATCTCCGGCGTGACCTATCTCGAAACGATGCGCTGGCGTGGTCCGGCGTTATCAGCGCACCTCGCCGCCGTCGCCGGGGTTGATGCCGTGATCGCGCCGGTGGCGCCGGTCGCGGCTCCGACCATTGCCGAGAGCGATGTCGGCAACAGTCCCGACGCCGAATCAGTGATCCAGCGGCTGACACGGTTCACCCGTCCGATCAATTATCTCGGGCTGCCGTCGCTTTCGATGCCGGCTGGTTTCACGCGCGGCGACCTTCCGGTTGGCATGCAGCTGATCGGTCGTTCGTTCGATGAAGCCATGCTGTTGCGCATTGGGGCTGCGTTCCAGCGCGTCACCGATTTTCACGAAAGGGTGCCGAAGCCAGCATGACCCGTCTTGTCGAGATACGTAACCTCAATGTCCGCTTCACCGGTGAGCGCACCGTCTACGCCGTGAACGATCTCAGTCTTGCGCTCGGCGACGGCGAAGTGCTCGGCCTGCTCGGCGAGTCCGGCTCGGGCAAGAGCGTGACGTTGCGGGCGCTGATGCGGCTGTTGCCGAAAAAGCGGACGCAGATTTCCGGCAGCGTCAACGTGCTCGGACGCGACGTGCTGGCGCTCGATGACGAAGAACTGTCGGCGTTTCGCGGCCAGACCGTCTCGATGATCTTTCAGGAGCCGGCGCTCGCGCTCGATCCGGTCTACACCATCGGCCGGCAGATTTCGGAAACCGTGATGCGTCACGAAGGCAAGAGCCAGACCGAGGCGCGGGGACGCGCGCTGGAAATGCTGGAAGTGGTGCGCATTCCCTCGGCCAAACGCCGGCTCGATGCCTATCCGCACGAAATGTCCGGCGGCATGCGCCAGCGCGCCATGATCGCGCTGGCGCTCGCCTGCAAGCCTAAAATCCTTCTTGCCGACGAGCCGACGACGGCGCTGGACGCCACCGTGCAAATCCAGATCCTGCTGTTGCTGCGCGAGCTGCAGCGCGAGTTCGGCATGTCCGTCATCTTCGTCACCCACGATATCGGAGTTGCCATCGAAATCTGCGACCGTGTTGCTGTGATGTATGCAGGCCAGATCGTCGAGCAGGGCTCGTTAAGCCAGATCGTGCGTTCACCCATGCATCCCTATGCGCGCGGTTTGCTGGCCTCCACCGTCCACGGCGCCAAGCGAGGCCAGCGGCTGGAGACCATCCCGGGGACGCCGCCCTCGCTCGACAGGGCGCCGAACAACTGCTCGTTTGCGCCTCGCTGCGGCTTCGCGGAAGCCCGCTGCGTCGAGCAGCTGCCGCCCAACGTGCAGTTGGGGCAGGACCGAATCGCAAGGTGCATCCTGGCGGAACGCGTCGAAGCCGATGCCGCGACGTCGTCGCGGTGAAACCACATGCATCAGCCGCCGAGGCCCGGGTCGGCCCAGCGTTCGATCTGGGAAGGCGCAACAATCTGCCTGGGTTGGTGCGGATTGAGCGTGCCGGCGCTCGCCGACCAGCCTTTCGCCAGAATCTGCATGGCAAACAACTTGGCGTCGATCTCGGATTTGAACGTCCGGGTTGATCGGACCGCGCCGGTACCGCCGTGGTTCGATTTCAAAGGTTTTTGCGGCTCAAAGGCCACATACCAGATATCGGGTTGTGCCATTGCTGCATAACGCCGGGAGCGAATGAAAGTTTCGTCCGTCCATGCGGAAGCTTCGGCTCATGGCGCAAATCGGCAAGCCCGAACCACCAGTTCCCCCAGATTGGAATAGTCACATCAGGCGATTATCGATAGGCTCCAACCCGGCGGAGAAATGCCGCGTGCGAAAAAGGGGGGAACTTCAGATGCAACTTTCCAATGAAAGCCTTCTGGTAATTTTATTCGTCGGCCTGGTTGCGGGCTGGCTGGCCGGAAAAGTGGTGCGCGGCACCGGCTTTGGCATCATCGGCGACATTCTTGTCGGTATCGCCGGGGCGCTGGTCGCCAGTCTGTTGTTTCCAAAGCTCGGTATTGCCATCGGCACCGGCCTCGTGCGGGAGATCATCTATTCCGCGATCGGCGCGGTCATCCTTTTGCTGATCGTACGGCTCTTCCGAGGCGGCGGCCGCTTCTAGGACGGCAATTTCCAAAGTCGCCTCTATCGGGCGCGGTCGACGGCATCGACGATCCATCGCCGGAGCGCGGCAATTCGCCGGTCACGGGCCTGCTCGGTGCGGGACACCAGATAAATCGTCTCGGTGGGACTGGCGCCGACGTCAAAGGGAGCGACCAGCTTCTTGCCGAATCCTGGCCGCGCCTTGATCAGCGGCGCCATTGCGAGCGTGACGCCAAGGCCCTGCTCGGCGGCCTCCAACATCGCCGGGACGCTGTCGAGCCAAAGCTGACCGCGCGGGGTCACCTCCGCAATCCCGGCCTGCTTGAGCCAGAGCGGCCAGGCGCGCGGCTGTGATGTCAGATGGATCAGAATCTCGCGGGACAAATCCTGGGGCTTGCGCAGACCACCCTTGATCAGCACAGGGGCGCAGACCGGCAAGCCCCTGACTTCGATCAGCGGCTCGAATTTGAGGCCGGTCGAATGTTCGCGGCCATAGCGGATGGCGACATCAACCGGTGAGCTGTTGAAATCGGCATATTGGTGGGTCGCTTCGATGCGCAGCGTCGTTGCGGGATTGCGCCGTTTGAAATCCGCCAGCGCCGGGATCAACACGGTGCTGGTGAAGAAGGGCAGTGCGCTGATCCAAAGCTCGCCGCCGCGATCGCGCCGATGCCGTAGCATCTCGCGGCCGGCTTCCTGCAGCGTTGCCAGCCCGCTTGAAACTTTGGCGAGATAGCGCTCGCCGTCGGCGGTCAACCGCACCGAGCGGGCGCCGCGAACAAAAAGCTTCACGCCGAACAGCGCCTCTAACCCACGAATTTGATGGCTGATCGCCGACGGGCTGAGCGCGAGGTCGCGCGCGGCGCGGCGAAAGCTCAATTGCGAAGCGGCGCGCTCGAAGGCGAGTAGCGCCGTCAGCGGAGGAATCGCCCGCAGCGGCAACTCCGGCATGGCGGAATGGTGAAAATTGCTCATCTCAGGTGATGAAATAGCCTTTGTTATTGGAACCTTTATCATTCATTTTGCGCATGGGCCCAATATTTTTCACCTGAGGTCATTTCCTTGGCAATTTTCGAACGGCTTGCCGCTCCAAACTGTTGGCAGCCCTCGGCCTTGGCCGCCGGGCCGTTCGCGGGATTGCAGGGCGGGGCGGTCGCGAGTCTGCTGACGGCCGAAGTCGAAGCCCTGGCCGAAGAACGAAAATGGGGCACCGCAGTCGCTGCCACGGCATGGTTCTTGCGGCCGACGCCAATGGCAAGCTTGCGAACACAGCTTTCCGTTCTGACCGAAGGCGGCCGCGTCAGCGTCGTCGACAACACGCTGTGGTCCGACGGCGAAGCGCAGCCTTGCGCCACCGTGCGGGTGACGCTGTCGCGCGAGCGCGCGGTCGGCTTGCCGGGATCTGTCGATACGCTTGGTGATGCGCTCGACCCGACACGGTTTCCGGTGCGAACCCCGCACGCCGGCCATGGCCGGCCATGGTTCATGGATGCCATGGAAGCGCGCGTGGGCGATGACGTCGCCTGGTTTCGCCTCAATCATCGGATTATCGATGGCGCCGGCCCGCTGTCCTCGGTGCTTGGTCCTGCCGATTGGACCCATGGCATTGCGCGGCCATTCCAGAATGTCGTTGCGGATCCCAATCCCAACCTGACCGTCCAGTTGTTCAGGCAGCCGCTCGGCGAATGGGTTGGCATTCGCGCGCAGACCCGCTGGCAACCGGCCACGGGGGTTGGAATCGGCAGCGGTACATTGCTCGACGTGCGCGGCGAGATTGGCCGCGTCTCCATGTCCGTCGTCCTGGTACCGTTTCCAAAGCCTGCAGCGGCGGCAAATTAGCCGCTGCGGCGCCTTCCTTTTCCAACCGACCGCCATCCAGACCGCACCACGCTTGCTGGTCCGCCTTCCATACCGGCCAAGCAATGCCTCTCGCGCCAGGCCTGGTTCCAATTTTCGCCTCCAGCCCAGCGCGATGGGCTGCTGAAGGCGTTTAGGTTAACCTCACTTCAATGGACGCTAGCTGCAAAAATCGGTAAGATGAGACCTCGCGTACCTTCGTGTATCAGGGGGACGCCAACCTTTCGTTGAAGAGATCAGGATTGATGGCAGCCGTTCCCGGTGTCCGGCGTTCCGAACTCGGTGATGCGCTGCGCGCCTGCCGCAATGCGTTCATTGGCGTCGGCGCCATGAGTTGCATGATCAACCTGCTCTATCTGACCGGGTCGATCTTCATGCTGGAGATCTATGACCGGGTGCTCCCAAGCCGGAGCGTGCCGACCCTGGTCGGTTTGGTGATTCTCGCCGGCGGATTGTACATCGCCCAAGGCGTCCTCGATCTGATCCGGGGACGAATCCTGGGCCGTATCGGAACTTCGCTCGACGAAGCCCTCAACAACCGGGTGTTCGTGACCATTGTGCGGCTGCCGCTGATGGTCGGCGGCCGCAACGAGGGCCTTCAGCCGCTGCGCGATCTGGACAATGTTCGTTCGTTCCTCGGCAGCATGGGCCCCGGCGCGTTCTTTGATTTGCCGTGGCTGCCGTTCTATCTGGCGATCTGTTTCGCATTCCATGTCCTGATCGGCGTGACGGCGCTGGTCGGCGCCATCATTCTGGTCACCCTCACGCTGGTGACCGAGTTCATGTCGCGCGCCCCGGCGCGTGAGGCCATGACCCTCGCGGCGCGCCGCAACGATTTGGCCGCCAGCAGCCGGCGCAACGCCGAAGTGCTGGTCGCGATGGGAATGTCTGGGCGCTTGGCTAAGCGCTGGAGCGAGGCCAACGAGAACTATCTGGCGGGCAATCAGCGCGCCAGCGATGTCGCCGGAGGCCTCGGCGCGATCGCCAAGGTCATGCGCATGATGCTGCAGTCGGCGGTGCTAGCCGTCGGCGCCTATCTGGTCATTCATCAGGAGGCGACCGCGGGCATTATCATCGCCGGTTCGATCCTGGCCGCGCGGGCGCTGGCGCCGGTCGATCTGGCCATCGCGCATTGGAAAGGCTTCGTTGCCGCGCGGCAGAGCTGGCAACGCTTGAACAGGCTGCTCGAATCGCTGCCCCCGCAAGCCGCGACGACCTTGCTGCAGAGCCCGTCGAGCCGCCTGTCGGTCGAGGGTGTCAGCATCGTGCCGCCCGGCGATCAGAGGGTCATTGTCCAGGACGTGACCTTCGCAATTAACGCCGGAACCGGGTTGGGCGTGATCGGGCCAAGCGGATCGGGCAAGTCTTCGCTGGTGCGCGCGCTGGTCGGCGTATGGCAGCCGTTCCGCGGCAAGGTGCGGCTCGATGGCGCGGCGCTTGATCAGTGGTCCTCCGATGTGCTCGGCCGTTACATCGGTTATCTGCCGCAGGATGTCGAACTGTTCGCCGGCAGCGTGGCCCAGAATATTTGCCGTTTCGATCCGGACGCCGGCTCCGACACCATCATCGCGGCCGCGAAGGAAGCCGGCGTCCACGAGATGATCATAAAGATGCGCGATGGCTACGACACCCAGATCGGCGAGCAGGGTACCGCGTTGTCGGCCGGCCAGGCGCAGCGCGTGGCGTTGGCGAGGGCGCTCTACGGCAACCCGTTCCTCATCGTCCTTGACGAGCCGAATTCCAACCTCGACACCGAGGGAGATGAGGCGCTGACCCGTGCGGTTCGCGCCGCGCGCGAGCGTGGCGCCATTGTGGTGGTCGTCGCGCACCGGCCGATCGGGATCGAAGCCGTCGATCAACTGCTTGTGTTGAAGGATGGCCGCATGCAGGCGTTCGGCCCCAAGGAAACTGTTCTCGGGCAAGTGCTGCAGCGCGTTGCGCCGCCCAGTCCGATAAAGATCGTATCTGATGGAGGCGTTGCCAAATCATGAGCGGCAGCGAGAAGAAGGGATCGCTGCAGTCGATACGGCTGCATCTGATCATCGGCCTGACGGTGGTCGTCATTCTTGCCGGCGGGCTCGGCGGCTGGGCATCGACGGCCCAGATCTCCGGAGCGCTGATTGCGCCGGGATCGGTGGTGGTCGAATCCAACGTGAAGAAAGTGCAGCATCCAACCGGCGGCGTGGTCGGCGAGGTGCGCGCGCGAGATGGCGATCTCGTCAAGGCCGGCGACGTTGTGGTGCGGCTCGATGACACCGTCACCAAGGCGAGCCTTGCGATCGTCACCAAAAATCTCGACGGGTTGCTGGCGCGGGC
>DASSGM010000078.1:0-4348 GCA_035693465.1 Bradyrhizobium sp.
CTCGCCCTGCGACTGCTATTTGCGCGCCTGACGCTCTTGCGTCCACCGCATCCCGCCCCGCGCTCGTGACGACGCGCGATCGCCCCTCTGGTGGGACGAGACGGTGCGAATCAGTGAACTGATTTGGGTCGGGCGAAAACAAAAATATTTTTGATTTCGGGGCTTGACACGATTTCTGAAAATCAGAAGTGATTTGCCCGTCGCGTTGATTTGCCGCAGCCCAAAGGTGCGGATTTGATTTGCCATGGCGGCAAATCAGCAAGCAAGGCGAGGAGACCCTCATGGTGAAGAGCCCGTGAAGCGGGCGTCTCGAACCATGAGGCCCGCGGCCATCCTTCGAGACGCGCGCTTACGCGCGCTCCTCTGGATGAGGTTCAGATCGTGGCAGAGCTGTAAGGCGTAGGCGCTTCGCCCTGGAATGACGCTGTCACAGCGAGCCGTCGACCATGACCTCGATCAGTTTCGTGCCGGGCCGGTTGAAGGCGGATTTCAGCGCGGGCGCGACGTCCCCTGGCTCGGTGATCCGCATCGCTTCCAGCCCGAGCGATTTGGCGAGGCCGGTGAAATCCACCTTTGGATCGGCAAAATCCATGCCGACATAGTGATCGTCGCCGTGAAACGCCAGCAGCCGCTGCTTGATGATGCGGTAGCCGCCATTGTTCACGATCACAACCGTGAGCGGCAGCTTGTGATGCGCCGCGGTCCACAGCGCCTGGATCGAATACATCGCGCTGCCATCGCCGGAGTAACACACCACCGGACGGCTTGGGTTCGCCATGCTGACGCCGACGGACGCCGGCAATCCCCAGCCGATGCCGCCCGACGCCAGCGCGTGGTAGCCATAGCGATCGCGATGCGGGCGCAGCGCACTGATCTGCCGCGAAGAGGTCAGTCCCTCGTCGACCAGGATGGCATTGTCGGGCATCGCCTCGATCAGCTGCAGCGACAGCCACTCTGGATCGATCGGCGAACGATCTCTTGCTTTCGAAAGCTGCTCAACCAGGGCGGCGCGACGCGCCGTCCAGTTTTTTGATTTCAGCGCCGCGATGCCCTCCCTGGCGCGAGCCTCGAGCGCGGCGCCACCGGCAGCCTTCAGCGCCGGGACCAGCGCGCGCAAGGTTTCCTTGACATCGGCTTTCAGCGCGATTTCGGCGCCATAATTCTTGGCGAGATCCCATTCGACCAGGCCGACCTGCAGGATCGGCAGGCCCTCGGGCAATGGATCAACTTCGCTGTAAACCGACATCCTTAAGGGATCAGCGCCGAGCACGATCATCAGGTCAAAGGGCGACAAGACTTCGCGAACCTGTTTTTGCGAACGCGACAGCGCGCCCATGAAGCACGGGCTTTCCGGCAGAAACTGCGCGCCGTAGGGCGCGGTTTGCTGATAGGCCGGACAGCCGAGCGTTGCCGCCAGCGTAGCCGCTTCCTGCAGCGCGTCGCTTTTGACGATTTCATCGCCGGCGATGATCACCGGGCGCTGCGCCTTCAGAATCCGCGCCACCAGCGCCTGCAAGGCCTCGTCGGAAGGTCTTACGCGGCTATCGACGCGGGTCGAGCGTCCGAGCTCAATGCCGGCCTCGGAATTGAGGATATCGCCGGGCAGCGAGATGAACACCGGCCCGGTCGGCGGCGTGGTCGCGATCTTGGCGGCGCGGCGCACGATCCGCGGCAGGTCTTCCAGCCGCGTCACCTCGACCGCCCACTTCACCAGCGGCTCCGCCATCTTGACCAGCGGCCCGTAAAGCAGCGGCTCGGTCAAGCCGTGGCCCTGCTCCTGCTGGCCGGCGGTCAGGATCATCGGCGTGCCGGTAAAACTTGCGTTGTAGAGCGAGCCCATGGCATTGCCGAGCCCGGGCGCGACGTGGACGTTGCAGGCCACCAGCCGGCCCGAGGCGCGGCTGAAACCGTCGGCGATGGCGACCACGAGACTCTCCTGCATCGCCATCACGTAAGTGAGATCAGGGTGCTCCTTCAGCGCGTGCATGATCGGCAGTTCGGTGGTGCCGGGATTGCCGAACAGATGCGTGATGCCCTCGTCCTTGAGCAATGCGAGGAACGCTGAGCGCCCGGTGATGCGGTTCTTCATGTCCCCTCCTTCCCGAACGCCGTTACCCTCGGGATTTTGGCATCATGACTGATAAGACGGTGAGATCAAGGAAGCGCGCTCATGGCTGCCCTGCGCTGACGGGAGCGCGCAGCTGAGCTATTGTATTGCCCGCCTCTGTACTCATGGTGTTGCCGGCAATGCGAGGCCTCGACGCGGCAGACGGCAAAAAATATGGAATATGGGAGGACATCTTGGCGCGCGCTCACTTCCCGTGGTTCGCAGGTATCGTCTTTTTAATTGGCAATGTGGACCCTTCCTTTGCTGCTCCCCGCGACCGGTTTTTCTGGCTTTCCCAAATCAACCGGGCTTCCGCTGTCATGATTGTCGAGCGGGGGATTGTGCCCAAGCCGCTGGGGGCGAGGATTTTCGACGCCATCAATCGCGTCGACGCCGCGGCCGATCAGCCCGGCGCGGTGCGATCGGGCGACTACCTGAAGGTAGAACGGGATCTAATGGCTATCGGCGGTTCCGATATCAGCCGTCTTCACTCGGGACGAAGCCGGCAAGATATCGGCGCGACCATCCAGCGCCTCATCACGCGCGACGATTTCCTCACCGCGTTCGAAAAGCTGAACGGAATGCGCGACGCGATCATGGCGTTGGCAGCGCAATCACCGAACGCCATCATTCCCGCCTATACTTGGGGCGTGCAGGCCCAGCCAATCACATTCGGACATTATCTGTCGGGCTATGCCGCGGCGTTCGAGCGCGAGGCAACACGCATGCGCGAGACCTATGCCCGCCTCAATCTGTCGCCCCTGGGGGCGGCAGCATTGGGAACGTCGAGCTTTCCAGTCGACCGGCCGCGGCTTGCCGAGCTGCTTGGCTTCGACGCACCCGTCGGGAATTCTTACGACGCCAATCAAATCTCACCGATCGACGGCGGCGCCGAGATCGCGGGGCTGGCGACATCTGGCGCGCTGGTGCTGGGAGCGCTGATCGCCGACGTCACCGCTCAATATGCCCAGACCGAACCCTGGATTTTGCTGACCGAAGGAGAACAGACCGGCGTCAGCAGTATCATGCCGCAAAAGCGCAATCCCACTGGACTTGCCCGCTTGCGCGCAGAAGCCAGCAACCTCATTGGCGAGTCCGCGACGTTTTCCTTCGTCGCGCACAACGTGCAGCCGGGAATGGGCGACTACAAAGATTCCGGAAATCCGAAGGAGTATCCGGACGCCCTGTTGCGCGACATGGCCGCTCTGTTCGCGCACGCCGAAGATGTCGTCCGGACGATGACCTTCAAACCCGATCGGGCGCTCGATGAAGTCAACAGTGACTATTCCACCACGACCGAACTAGCCGATACGCTTCAGCGTGAAGCCAACGTGCCGTTTCGCATCGGTCACCATTTCGCGTCAGAGCTGGTGAATTACGGCCGCGCCCACCACTTGCGGGCAAGCCAGATTCCATTCACCGAGGCCCAAAGGATTTATGCCGACGTTGCCGCTGCTTCCAAGGTCGATGCAAAGCTACCGCTATCGGAGGAGCAATTTCGACGCTCGCTGACGGCAGAAAATATGGTGAACGCAAGCCAGGGACTTGGCGGACCACAGCCTTCCGAAGTGGCGCGGATGCTGACCGCCGCGAAGGACCGGCTCGGCGGTGATCGGGTGTGGCTCGATGCGACACGAGCTCGCGTGGCGGCCGCCGCGCAACGGCTCGATCAGGCCTTTGCAACTTTGCGCGACTCAAAATGAGGTCAATCCCACAGTAGCGGCAAGGTCAAAACATCCTGTCATGATCGAGGCGCTTCTTCTTTTTCGAGCGTTGCCAGACCACGCCCGGGAATCCCTTGAGCGGCACCAGCGGCTCGCCGGTGTAGGTCCACTCCTGCAATTCCTCGATCGCGATGTGATAGAGCGGCTGGCGGCCGGTGCGGCCGGAAAAAAGCGCGCGCGGAATGTTCACCATGTGCGGCGAACGCGCGCGTTCGTAAAATAGCGGCGTGCCGCAATGCGCGCAGAAGCTGCGCGCGGTTTTTGCGGCCTTGTCCTCGAAGCGCGTGATGGCCGCCTTGCCGCTGGCGATGCGAAAACGCTTGCGCCAAGATCCGACATAGGTCGCGTAGGCCGCGCCATGCGCGCGCCGGCTCGCCGCGGAATGATCATGCCAGGCCCAGCGCGCGGGCACATCGATCTCGAGACAGACTTTTCCGCACAGGCATTGACCGGCGGCGATACCAACTGCTCCAGGTTTCTTCGTCACTTGGATTTTCCATGCTCATCGTCATTGCGA
>DASSGM010000079.1:0-5824 GCA_035693465.1 Bradyrhizobium sp.
GATTTCGTTCCGCGGCCGGGCGGCCCGGCGACGCTCAGCCATGAATGGAAATTCCCGTGGTTCGGAACGGTGCGCCTGCGGGCGGGCTATAATCCTACGCCGGATTGGCTGTTGTTCATCACCGGTGGTCTGGCCTATGGCCGAACCGAATATAACTTTAGTTTCGCGCAGCCGGGAGCAGTTAATAATTTCCCGCCCAGCCCAACGACATATGCGCTTCGCCAATCATCGACCGACATCGGGTATGCGGTCGGCGTTGGCGGCGAGTACAAGCTGAACAGGAATTGGTCGGTGAAGGGCGAGTATCTTTTCGTCGATTTGGGCACACGGACGATCAACACTTTCGATATTGATGGGGTACCGTTCCGCGCCAGCTACACTGTGCACGATCACATCGGCCGCGTTGGAATAAACTACACTTTCGACTGGGGTGGCCCGGTCGTCGCGAGGTACTGAATCCAGTTTCTCTGGCAACTCAAGCCCCGGCATTGTCCGGGGCTTTTTTCTTGTGCCCGTGTTTTATCTCCGCTGCTGTCTTGTTCTCCTTGATCGCACGCGCGGCGTCGCGTCTCTTGGCAGCGAAATATTTCGAACTAAGGTTGTGCGGAGTATCGGTTCGATGCGGGCGGAAAAATGAAAAGTATCACCAGGCGGGAAATTGCGATCCTTGTTGTCATCTTCATGGCTGTGCCATTTGCGCTCTGGGGCGCCATCAGTGTGATCGATCTCTTTTTGCCCACCAGCCCCAGCGATATCATCGCGAAACGTTGGACGGCGGGTCCAAACCGGTAAAGCAGCGCACACATGCTACTGTTCGGTTTGCGCGATCGCCCGCGTCCTTACCGGACTTCGGCATCGATCGCGCACCAGCTTCCGGCGTCACCGGTATCGATCTCCTGTCCCGGTGAGGGACTGAAAAAAGGCCGAAACAGCCAGAAATCGCTTAATATCAGTGGCTTATATTGGCGGTCCCAGCAGGATTCGAACCTGCAACCCACGGAGTAGAAATCCGTTACTCTATCCAGTTGAGCTATGGGACCGTCGGGGCCTTCATAGCACTGCCAATATGAAAAATCCGCTTTGCCGCCAAGCCGGTTGCGAACCGTTTTGCCCGTTGTCACGACAAATCCCAAGCGGCGGACCCGGTTCTTCGGTCCCGCCCAACGCAATGCTGCGCCGCCGCCGATCGCGGCGCAGCGAGGCTCGCTCCGGCCATGTCGCATGCGACTTTTTCGCCGCCCAGTTCCATCGCCATGAGTCCGTCACCTTTTAGCGCAGTTCTGTTTGTCACGCGGCGTTCGTCCGCGCAGGGAGCTCCATCATGATTGGTTTTGTTCGCGCCGCAGCACTTTGCGCAACGCTGGCGCTTGGCCTGGTCACGGCGCAGGCCGCGGACAAGGCCTTCAAACGCGACGATCTGGCCGATTCGGCCGTCAAGCTGGAAGCCCAGATCAAGCGCGAAGCGGGAGCGGTTGCCAAAACCAACGCGACGCTGAAAACCGACGCCGACGCAGCCTTCAAGCGCAGCGATTTCCGAACCGGCCTGCAAATCCTCGGCCAAATCGCCGCCGTCGCCCCGGAAGATAGCGGCAACTGGCTAAGGCTCGCCCACGTCATCTTCCAGATTACGCCAAGGAACTCCAGCGAGCAGACTTTCCTCCTGGAGCGCGCCTCGACCGCGGCCTATATCGGCTATCAGCGCGCCGGCAATGCCGGCGAAGAGGCGGACGCGCTGGCCGTGCTCGGCCGCGCGATGTCGGAACGCAAGCTGTGGCGGCCGGCGCTGGATAGTTTAAGGCTCTCGCTCGATCTGCGGGAAGTCGCCGAGGTGCGCGGCCAATACGAAAAGATGCGCGACGAGCACGGTTTTCGCCTGCTGGATTATACGGTGGATTCCGATTCGGCCTCGCCGCGCGCCTGCTTCCAGTTCTCCGAAGATCTCGCCAAGCGCACCGACTTCGCGCCGTACCTGGCGCTGGCCGGCAACGACAAGCCGGCTTTGTCGTCGGAAGGAAAGCAGCTTTGCGTCGATGGTCTGAAGCACGGCGAGCGCTACAACATCAATCTGCGGGCGGGCCTTCCGTCCACTGTCAAGGAAACGCTGCCCAAATCGGCGGAATTCAACATCTATGTGCGCGACCGCAAGCCGTTCGTGCGCTTCACCGGCCGCGCCTATGTGCTGCCGCGTACCGGCCAACGCGGTATTCCCCTGGTCAGCGTCAATACTCCCGCGGTGTCCGTGAGCGTGTTTCGGATCGGCGACCGCAATCTGATCAGCACGGTGATCGACAGCGACTTTCAGCGTGCTCTGAGCAAGTACGAACTCTCAAGCCTCGGCGACGAGCGCGGCGTAAAAGTCTGGTCGGGCGAACTTGCTACCGCCACGACCCTCAATCAGGACGTCACCACGGCGTTTCCGGTCGATCAGGCGCTCGGCGATCTGCAGCCGGGTGTCTACATCATGACGGCTGCGGCCAAAGGCCCGGGCAGCGATGACGAGGGGTCGCTGGCGACGCAGTGGTTCATCGTTTCCGACCTCGGCCTTACGGCATTTTCGGGCAACGACGGCATCCACGTCTTTGTCAATTCACTGGCCTTGACCGATGCGATCGCAAAGGCCGAGGTGCGGCTGGTTGCGCGCAACAACGAGATCCTGGCAACGCGGAAGACCGACCAAACCGGTCACGTGCTGTTCGAGGCAGGCCTGGCGCGCGGCGAGGGCGGTCTGTCGCCGGCGATGCTGACTGTCAGCGGCGAGAAAACCGACTACGCCTTCCTCAGCCTGAAATCCAACGCCTTCGACCTTTCGGACCGCGGCGTTTCCGGCCGCACTGTGCCCGCGGGCGCCGATGCCTTCGTCTATGCGGAGCGTGGCGTCTATCGCTCCAACGAGACCGTCTACCTCACGGCGCTGCTGCGCGACGGCCAGGGCAACGCCGTGACCGGCGGGCCCCTGACACTGGTGATCGAGCGCCCCGATGGCGTGGAATTCCGCAGGGCTGTCCTTTCAGACCAAGGTGCGGGTGGGCGCAGCATGACAGTGCCGCTCAATTCCGCCGTGCCGTCCGGGACCTGGCGGGTGCGGGCTTTCACTGATCCGAAGGGCTCATCGGTCGGTGAGACCACGTTCATGGTCGAAGACTATATCCCGGAACGCCTCGAATTCGATTTATCCAGCAAGGATAAGGAGATCAAAGCTGACTCTCCGGTAGAACTTAAGGTTAACGGCCATTTCCTCTATGGCGCGCCAGCCTCCGGCCTGCAGCTCGAGGGCGACATGCTGGTCGCTCCTGCATCCAGCCGGCCGGGTTTTGCCGGCTACCAGTTCGGCGTCGCCGACGAGGAGACCACGAGCAACGAGCGCACTCCGATTGAAAATCTGCCCGAGGCGGATGCCAATGGGGTTGCGGCGTTTCCCGTCAGCCTTGCGAAGCCGCCGACATCGACGCGTGCGCAGGAAGCCCAGATCTTCATCCGCATGGCGGAAACCGGCGGCCGCGCCGTTGAACGCAAACTGGTGCTGCCGGTCGCGCCTGTAGCGGCGATGATCGGCGTCAAGCCGCTGTTCGGCGACAAAAGCGTGGCGGAAGGCGACAAGGCCGCGTTCGATGTCGTCTTTCTCGCGCCCGATGGCAAGCAGCTGGTGCGCGACGGGCTGCGCTACGAGCTGTTGAAGATCGAATCGCGCTATCAATGGTACCGCCAGAATTCGTCCTGGGGATATGAGCCGGTCAAGTCGACCACGCGTGTCGCCGACGGCGATCTGACCATCGGAGCCGACAAGCCGTCGCGGATAACACTGTCGCCGCAGCCCGGCCGCTATCGCCTCGACGTCAAGTCCACCGAGCCCGACGGGCCGCTGACCTCGGTGCAGTTCGATGTCGGCTGGTATTCCGATGGCAGCGCCGATACGCCCGATCTTCTGGAAACCTCGGTCGACAGGCCGGAATACCAGTCCGGCGACACCATGGTGGTGTCGGTCAATGCGCGCTCGGCCGGCAAGCTGACCGTCAACGTGCTGGGCGACCGGCTGCTGACGACGCAAACCACCGAAGTCAAGGAAGGCACCGCGCAGGTCAAAATTCCCGTCGGCAAGGATTGGGGCACCGGCGCTTACGTGGTGGCAACGTTGCGCCGCCCGCTCGATGCCGCCGCGTTGCGGATGCCGGGTCGCGCCATCGGCCTGAAATGGTTCGGCATCGACAAGAAGGTCCGTACGCTCGAGGTCAGCCTTTCGCCGCCGGCCTTGGTGCGTCCGAATACGACACTAAAGCTTCCGGTCAGGCTCGGCGGCCTTAACCCCGGCGAGGACGCAAAGATCGTCGTTGCCGCCGTCGACGTCGGAATTCTCAACCTGACCAACTACAAGCAGCCGGCGCCGGACGATTATTATCTCGGCCAGCGTCGCATGACGTCGGAGATCCGCGATCTCTACGGGCAGTTGATCGACGGGATGCAGGGCACCCGCGGCCAGATCAAGACCGGGGGCGATTCCGCCGGTGCGGAACTGCAGGGCAGTCCGCCCACGCAGAAGCCGCTCGCGCTGTATTCCGGGATTGTCACGGTAGCCGCCGACGGCTCGGCCGAAATCAGCTTCGATATTCCGGAGTTCGCCGGCACGGCACGGGTGATGGCGGTGGCGTGGACCGCTACCAAGCTGGGTCGCGCCACGACCGACGTCACGGTGCGCGATCCCGTCGTGCTAACGGCGACGCTGCCGCGCTTCCTGCTCAGCGGCGACCGCGGCACCATGAGCTTCGATCTCGATAACGTCGAGGGGCTGCCCGGTGACTACACCATCAACATCAAGACATCGGGACCGGTGAAGGTGACCGGCAATCCCGCTGCGACCGTAAAGCTCGCGGCCAAGCAGCGCACCTCGATGTCGCTCGCGCTCGATGCCGGCGGCGCCGGCACGGCGCAACTCGACGTCGATATCAGCGGACCGAACGGATTGACGCTGGCGCGGCATTATGCCCTCGACGTCAAGGCGGCGACGCAGATCCTCGCGCGGCGCTCAATCCGGACCTTGGCCAAGGGCGAGAGCCTGACGCTGACCTCGGATATGTTCTCGGATCTGGTGCAGGGCACCGGCGGCGTATCGCTTTCCATCAGCCTGTCCACGGCGCTCGATGCCGCGACCATCCTGAAGGCGCTGGATCGTTACCCGCATGGCTGTTCGGAGCAGATCACCAGCCGCGCCATGCCGCTGCTGTATGTCAACGATCTCGCGGCGGGCGCCCATCTTGCGATGGACACCGGGGTCGATCAGCGCATCAAGGATGCGATCGATCGGCTGTTGGCGCGGCAAGGCTCGAATGGATCATTCGGGTTGTGGTCGGCCGGCGGCGATGACGCCTGGCTGGATGCCTACGTCACGGACTTCCTGACCCGCGCCCGGGAAAAGGGATTCGCGGTACCGGACATCTCGTTCAGGAGCGCGCTGGACCGCATCCGCAACTCGGTCGTGAACGCCAACGAGCCTGAAAAGGATGGTGGCCGCGACCTCGCTTACGGGCTCTATGTTCTCGCCCGCAATGGCACGGCGCCGATCGGCGATTTGCGCTACCTCGCCGATACCAAGCTGAACAATCTGGCAACTCCGATTGCAAAATCGCAACTGGCGGCGGCGCTGGCGCTGGTCGGCGACCGAACGAGAGCGGAGCGGGTCTATGCCGCGGCGCTGGAAAGTCTTGCGCCAAAGCCGGTGCTGGAGTTCGGCCGGGTCGACTACGGCAGTGCCTTGCGCGATGCCGCCGCGCTGGTTTCGCTGGCCAGCGAAGGCAATGCGCCGCGGGCGACGCTCACTCAAGCCGTCGCGCGC
>DASSGM010000080.1:0-2548 GCA_035693465.1 Bradyrhizobium sp.
GCGCTGCACGCCAACCATGTCAGGGAATTGACCGACAAGGCCCGCGCCGCATGCGCCGATATCATCGATGCCGGGATTCCCATGGTGAGCCAGTCGGTGTTGCTGCGGGGCGTCAATGACAACGCCGCGGCGCTGGAAGCGCTGATGCGGGCATTTGTCGAATGCCGCATAAAACCCTATTACCTGCATCACGGCGACCTCGCGCCCGGCACGGCGCATCTGCGCACCACGCTCAGGCACGGGCAGGAATTGATGCGTGCCTTGCGGGGACGGGTCTCCGGACTGTGCCAGCCGGATTACGTCCTCGACATTCCCGGCGGCCACGGCAAGGCGCCGGTCGGTCCGAATTACCTGTCGGAGGCAAATTCTTTTGCCGGGGAACGTGAACAGACCGGGGAAACGCGCTATCGTATCATCGACTATTGCGGCGACGTTCATCTCTATCCTCCGAAACCATGATCGGCAGATGACGGACGGAGGGAGAACAGAACCGGAGCCCCCGGATAACCAGGGCAATCGCAACATCGAGAATGCGGTAATGCTTGGTTTCTTTATCGTGCTGGTGGTGGCGGGAATCTGGTTGCTTGCTACCATGGCGGACATACGAAGGGTTCAGGATTGCGCCGCCCAGGGACGCCGTAATTGTGCGACGATAGAAGTCCCGGATCGGGCGCGATAGCAAATGGGAGAAGCGAGATGCGAAAGTTGCCGACGACAAGGTTGATCGGAGCCGTGGCGGCGCTGCTGATCCTGATCGGCGGACCCGCCGCGATGGCGCAGAAAGCGAACAACAAGGGATCGCCGCCGGGCGCTACAAATCAGCCACAGAATATTCCCGAAGCCCCGATCGGCCACCGTCAGCCGCGCGCCGATCAAGTTCCTTCCGAGAAAAACCTGGGCGACCCTAACGATCCCCTGAACAAGGAAAACGCCGCGCTCGACAAGAAAATCAAGAGCATTTGCCGCGGCTGCTGAATCGCGCTGCATGGATCAGGCGTTGCGCGCAGCGAGCGCCACGCCGACCATCGATGCGCCGCCGAACAAGAGATTGATGCCGACCAGCAATCCGATCGCCCATTCCGCCGAGCCCGGCAGCCCGGCGATGATCATGGCGGCAATCAGAATGTCCAACACGCCAGCGAACAGCATCCAGCTCCAGCGCTCCGATAGTTCGCGGCGATGCTCCAACGCGTACATGATGGTGGCAACGCCCTCGGCGAGAAAATAGGCCCCGACCACGATGGTGAGGGTGAGGGTGCCCTGCACCGGCTTAGCCAACAGGATGATGCCGGCGCCAATCGCCAGAATCGCCGAAATCAGCGACCACCAGAAGCCCGGCATCTGCCGGGCCCAGAACGTCAGCACCAGGCCGGCGATCCCGCTGATCAGAAACATCCAGCCCAGGAAGATGGTGACGGCAAGGCTCGCAAGCGGCGGCACGATCATGGCTAATAGCCCGAGGATCATCAGCAGGATGCCTTCGATCAAAAAGGCCTTCCAATGCTCGCGTACCGCAGCGCGCATGTCCGATTGCAGCCTGGTGACGTCGTGGGGAAGGGTCATGGAAAATCTCCTCGTGCGGGCAACGCCGATGATGCCTTATTATGGCGCGCGAATATGACATTCGCCAATGCCACCGATTCAAATTTGTTATTGAACATGGGCTAGCCGCGGCCGGGTGCGGAGGAGAAGCCCTCGGACGTCGTGCGCATCCGGTTGCGGCCAAGGATATAGATCGCCGTGGTGGCTACCAACAGGGCGCTGCCGATCAGGATGGAGATGAGGCCGATTGGAACGAGAACGAGCGCCATGTTGCGATCAGGGTTTGCCAGCCAGTGATGGATCGATGTCAGCACAAAGGCCAGACCCGTAAATCCAGCGCCGCCGCCCACCACCAGTAATGCCCACATCCGTCGCAGCCGGCTTAACCGCTCGCGTGCGATTTCGGTGCGGGGCGCGTGATGACGGCCGACCCGCCGCACCAGGCGGACCGCAAACGCAATCGCGCTGAATCCGATCAGCACGCTCGCCCCTCCCAGCATTAGTCTGGTGGAGGCCTCGATGTCGGGGGCTTGCTGCAGCGTCAGCAGCGGGAAATCGAAAGCCGCGTGCAGCGCAAGGGGCGCAAACAGCATCAGGAGTCGGCTTGAAATACGCGCCCAGTCGCGGTGATGCCGGTGCGCGCCAAGCGCGGTGCCGGCTCGCCCCATCGCAAGATAGGCGCCGGCAATGATGCCGAGCGACCCATGGAACGGCACCGTCAGGACGCTGCGCAATGCGGCCAGCGATTGCCACATCTCCGCGTGGCGCACGAGATAGGCGAGGTTTTCGTAGGCCGCAAATCCGAGCCCTGCTGCTGCGCCATAGACCACGGTGTCCATCGGATCGGCGAAAGGCCGGCGCCGCACCGAAACCGCGACAATAACGAGAATCTTGACGGTTTCCTCTGGGAGCGCGACCCCGAATACCGAATGCACGGCCCGCGCGACCCAGGGGTTTTCGGGAGCGGCCAATATCGAGGCAAATGGCGCGCGCACCACGCCGAGCA
>DASSGM010000081.1:0-4807 GCA_035693465.1 Bradyrhizobium sp.
CCGTTGGGAGATTCCCATCGTGCTTGTGCGCAGCCATACCAAGCTCGATTCTCTCGGATTGGAGTACGGACGGCTCGGTTCTGCGGTTTTCGTCGCCTGCGAAAATCGCGCTGCCAGGGTGAAGCAGGAACGGCTGCGGCATCTCGCCACGGAGATGCGCAACGCCGTGCGACTGTTCGGCGGCGCGGCGCTGCCGGCGCATTTCCCGCCCTACGTCGGAACGAAAGCCTACCGCGCGCTGACCGACAAGCGCGTGGCGGCCATTTTGCGCAACAGCAGACGGACGGCGCGCTATTTTGCCTCCGCGCTCCCCGGTTCGTCGGCGGAGCTGCATTTCGCCCACGGACTCTATGTCACGCTGGCGCCGAAGCGAGTTCTGGACGAGAGACAGGCCAGGCAGATCGCGGCGAATCTGTGCGGCGAGTTGCGAAAGGCCGGATTGCCGTTGCACCACGCGGGGAGCTTCGGTTTTGATTTCGGCGCGGCGGAATGGTTCCGCGACACCACCCGCAATCGCTGCGTGGTCAGGATCGCGGTCCCCGACCTTCCGACGCCGATTTGGGACCAGGTCGCTCAAGCCGTGGTCCAATGGTGGTCGGTGCATGAGGAGCCAAGGTTTCGCCCTGCCGGCCTGCCCCTGAATGCATCCAAAGCGCAAGCGTGATGGACTCCGCCTCGTTCTCAATAAAAGCTTAACTGGTAAAGAAATACTGTCGCCGATCGCTTCTGTCACGAAGGCGTTCATCATGCGACATCTCACCGTCTACAATCGTTTTGCGCTGATCATCGCGGTTTTGACCGTTGTCTTCGTCGCCGCGCTGGCCGCTCAAGTGATGGTCCTTCGCGATACCGTCATCGAGGAACGTCGGACCAAGGTGTTCGATCTGGTCGAGGCCGCCAAGAAGATTTTGGCCAATTACGAGGAAAAGGCCAAAGCCGGCAAGATCTCGGCCGAGGACGCACGGCAGCTTGCTTTCGATGCGATCGGCGCAATGCGCTGGGGCAAATCCGCTGACTATCTCGGAGTCTATGGCGCCGGCAGCACCAATGCCGGCGTCACCTATGTGCACGCCAACCCGAAATACATCAATGTCAATCGCTGGGATTACAAGGACAACCAGGGCCAGCTGCTGATTCAAAATATCGTTGGCAAGGCCCGCAGCGGCGGCGGTTACCTCACATACCAGGTGCCGAAAGCGGCGGGCGGTCCCGAGTTGCCGAAGCTGACCTATGCCGGCGGATATGGCGAGGGCGACAAGCTGCTCGCAATCCAGGCAGGTGTCTATACCGACGACATCGACGCGGTGGTGTTCGACCGCGCCATCTGGATCGCCGCGGGCGGTCTGGCCGGATTGCTGGTTGCGGCATTGGCCGCATTCGCTCTCGGTCGCGGCCTGGTTCGTCCGCTCGGTGCGATATGCGGCGTTATGAACGGTCTGGCGAAAGGTGACCTGAGCGTTGAGGTCCCGTTCGTTGAGCATCGCAACGAGATCGGCCATATCTCGCGCAGCCTCGCGGTTTTCAAGGATCGGTTGATTGAGGCCGAACGTCTCCGCGCCGAGCGGGAGGAGGCGACGGCTCGCGCCGTGGCGGAGCGGAAATCGGCCATGAGCCGGATCGCGCGCGAGTTCGAGAACAGTGTCGGCGGAATTGTCGCCGGGGCCGCTTCAGCCGCCACCGAAATGCAGCACTCGGCGCAATCGCTGTCGGCAATCGCGAAGGAGACGACGCGGCAGAGCACCACCGTGGCCGCGGCCGCGCAACAGACCACGGCGAATGTGCAGACCGTGGCTGCCGCGGCCGAGGAACTCGCGACATCGGGGCAAGAAATCTCCCGCCAGATTGTTTACTCGGCATCGATAGCGCAAAGCGCGGTTGCTCAGGCCGGCCGCACCAATGCGATGGTGGAAGGGCTGCTGCAGGCGACACAGAAGATCGGCGAGGTGATGGGGCTCATTCAAAACATCGCCGCACAGACCAACCTCCTGGCCTTGAACGCGACAATCGAGGCCGCGCGAGCCGGCGCGGCAGGCAAGGGCTTTGCCGTAGTGGCGAGCGAAGTGAAGGCGCTGTCGACCCAGACCGCGAAAGCGACGGAGGAGATCGCCGATCAGATCCAGGCGATCCGCGACGCCACCGGGGAAACCGCCGGGGCGATTCGCGAGATCGGCGCCACCATCGGGCAGATCGACGAGATCGCCACAACGATCGCCGCCGCGGTGGAGGAGCAGGGTGCATCGACCAGGGAAATTGCCCGCAGCGTGCAGCAGGCCGCGCAGGGCACACAGGGGGTCATGCAAAACATTGCTGGCGTGACGCAGGCATCGGGCCAGGTGGGAACCGCCGCCGAGCTGGTTCTCGGTTCGGCCGGCGAACTCGCAAAGCAGTCCGAGCGGCTGAAGCAAGAGGTCGAGGGTTTTCTCACGACAGTGCGGGCGGCGTAGCCGCGCTACCGAGCTGAAACAAATGCCCGGCATTTGAAAAGACCAGTGGCGGCGGGTTCTGCGTCAGATCCCGCCGCAACAGGCCTGGCTCATGGCGTCGTGCCCGCGTCTTTGTTCCGGAACGCCGCCTCTCCGGCGTCCGACACCTCGACCCACTTCTTGTCGGGCGCCGCGTCTGCGATGTAACTGTCGTGCCAGTTCCACCACTTGTAGGTCGGGGTCTGAGGATAGCCCTCGGGCGAGTCCTCCCAGACCTCCTGCCGGCCCAGCGGGGTGATGTCGAGGTAGTTCCAGGTGCCCCCCATCTGCTCGTCGCCGCGATTGTTGATGAAGTAGGTGCGGAACACGCTGTCGCCGTCGCGGTAGAACACGTTGGTGCCGTGCCACTCGTCGACGCCGAAGTCGGCGTCGAAGCCGTCCGTGAGGGTGAACCACGGCATCTTCCAGCCCATCCGCGCCTTCAGCCGCGCGATGTCCGCCTGAGGCGCACGCGAGACGAAAACGAGGGTGGTGTCACGGGCGTTCAGGTGGGCGAGGTGGGCGACCTGGTCGGCCACCATGGAGCAGCCCCGGCAGGCGTGGTCGGGCCAGCCGAACACTCCCGGCTCGAAGAAGGCGCGGTAGACGATCAGCTGACGCCGGCCGTCGAACAGGTCGAGCAGGCTGGCCTTGCCCGCAGGCCCCTCGAACGCATACGCCGTCTTTACGGCCATCCACGGCATTCGGCGCCGCTCGGCGGCGAGCGCGTCACGGGCGCGGGTCTGGGCCTTTTCCTTCACCAGCAACTGCTGGCGTGCCGCCTCCCACGCCTGCGACGACACCACCGGTGGTGTGTGCATGGCGGGCTGTCTGCCTTTCCGTTCGTTCTCGGCTGATGTCGTCATGGCTTTTGAAACTCCTGATCTGGGCGAATTCCCGCGCCGCGTGGCTGAGGCGAGTTTCCATTCGCGGCTCATCGCTCCTTGTTGGTCATGCGATAGTTTGGCACCGGAAATTCGAACGATGGGAGTAACAAATGTGGCGGCATTTCCGCTTTTGCCCCGACACGCGATAATCCCCCGGCATCGCCGCCACCCACCTCAAATCGAACGGCAGTCCGATGACAGGCTTCGGCGTACCCCGCCTCTTTGTCGTCGGTGAACGGCGGATTGCGCTGCGCTAATCCATCCGACAGCGCGGACCAATACGGAGTGCCAAGGCGACGGAATAGGGAGTGCTTCCGCATGTTCACGACGCGGAAATCGAGACAGCGAAGGGTCCGGAGCCGCCGCCACGCTGGGGCCGGTGCCATGAAATAAGCTCTGCCTTGGTTCGGTAGCGGACAGACAACACTCCAATTACCGCCTCAAGGTAAAGAAAAAGGGCGTACGAGTGAGGAAACGGCGATGGGCGTAATTGGAGCGGTTTTTCAGCCTGAATTAATCGAATTGATGAAAGCAGTGCTCGACGATGCCACTGCGATGCTTCCCGAAGCGAAGCGCACCTCGACGATGAAAGCTGAAATCGCGACGCATATTCTTGCATGTGCCGCGAAAGGCGAGCGAGACCCGACGGCGTTGAAAATCGCCGCCCTCTCAGCCGTCGTGGAGTGTACTCACTATTCCCACGATATCTCTCCGGAGCGCAGGGCAGTCTAGGGCAATCGTGCGAGTTGAACCCCGGTGACATGCCCGCGGGTAGCGCGTGCCCGGTCGCGCTGGTCATCGCTAGCGGTTCCGGAATTAACTCAAAACACGGCGATTCAGCTTAACAGGCGAGTTTGGTTGCGGCCTGTCATGGACGCATTACCCTGTTCGAACGCGTCGAGAGGGCATTAGGTCGTGCACAGGGTCCGGAAGTTCGTGGAAGCTGGCAGCGGCCGGATAGGCTACGCGATGACCGAAGCCGCGCTCTCTGAAGCTAGCGGCGGCGCGAAGTGGGATCCGGACCCCTCATTCAGCGTCGCCGACGCGTTGCTTGGCGATCCGACGTTTGCTTCGGTGCTGAGGATGGTCTTAAGCGACGGCCATGTCATGATGCCGGCCGTCAAGCCAGAGAAGTAGACCTGGCAGCGCTAGGATCAAGAAGGCCCCGCAATGAGGGCAAGTTGGTCCGCACTTCACCTTGGTGGCTGAAGGCCCGGTGACGATACCCATTGATTGATTTGGAATGCTAATTCCAGCTGGCGTGCCTTCCTCTCGAGCTCTTCGCGCTGTTTGCCGTAAGGAAGCTTTTTAGCTTCGGCCTTCAATGCCTCGGCCTGCTCGCGCCAACTTGCAGAACGCTTTTTGCGGGCCATGAATACCCCTCCCGAAAGGTACTACTCCGCGTGGGTAATAATCCGACCGTCAGGCGTTGAGTTTCAGTCCGGTTTCCGACTCAAG
>DASSGM010000082.1:0-5211 GCA_035693465.1 Bradyrhizobium sp.
TGGGCGATGGCGCGCGCGGACAGTTTTGCGGCTGCGGGGTAGGGTTTGCCGCTTCCTCGTCGTCCCCGCGAAAGCGGGGACCCATAACCACCAATGTTTGTTGTTGCTTTAGATAGCCGCTCCAGCTTTTTGCCCGATACAGCCGGTGGTTATGGGTCCCGGCTCGCGCTCGCGCAGCCTGTCATCGGGCGCGCGTTCGCGCGACCCGTTGGCTCACTTGGCCGGGACGACAAAAAATCAGAATTCACCGTGCAGCCGCCCCGAGAAGATGTGGACCGGTCCGCGGTCGGCATTGTAGGCGGGGTGGGTGATGAGCTGGTAGTCGGCGCTCAGCGTCAGCTGCTTGTTGATCGCGTATGCGTAATAGGTCTCGAGGATTCGCTCGCGCCGGTAATTGAGCTGGCCGTCTCCAATCAAAATGCCGAGCCCGCCTGCGGCGATGAAATCGCGATGGTCGCGCGACAGCGCGTTGATGGCGCCGCCGATCCCTATCACGTCGTCGGGCCGGCCCCATTTGGCGCCCTTGAGCGAAAGGCCAAGCGAGAGCGAGGCGTCGATGTCGGTGAACGCCATGATCTCGGTCTTGCCGTCGTTCCAGCTCCAGCGGGCAAACAGGCCGACTTCGTCGCTCAGGGCCTGTTCGAGGTTGACAACGTAGCCGTATTTGATGCGACCCCTTCGGGTTTGCGCGATATCGAGCTCAAAGGCGGGATTGTCCAGCGTCTCGCGGTAGCTTCCGGAAAAGGCGCTGTTGAGCCACGCAATCGTCCGCAGTTTTCCCGGCTGCGAGAACAGCGAATAGCGGGTTTCCAGTTCGAGCACATAGGTGCCGCGCTCGAACACCCTGGTGTCGAAGCTGTTCGAATTCGAGACCGCCTGCATCAGGAAATAGCCGCCGCGCAACGCCCATTGCTTCTGATTGAACTCGGCTGTCGCGCCGTAGGTCAGGCCGACCTTGTCGGCTGAATAGTCGAATGCCCCGGGGGCCCAGATCGACCAGTTCATGAAATCCTTGCGGGAGTCCTTGGCGTAGGCGTTGCCATCGAAAATATCGACGACCGCAAATTTTCCGGCCTGCAGTGTCAACCGCGAGACGTCCACCTTGCCGGCAAGCTGGGTCGGTCCGCTGGCCAATTCTTCCTGCTCGCCGCCGAAGCCAAACGTCTGGCGCACAAACAGGCGCGAGGTGTTGTAGTGCGGATAGGGGAAGTTGGATTTCTGCGCCTCGCCGCTCGGAAATCCCGCGACCCCGACGGTGTTGTTCAATCCAAATCCCTGCAGCAGTTCGGGGTTGTAATAGATCTCGCCGCCTTGCCAGAGCCGCGCGTTCAAAAACAGGCTGTTGCTCCAGGTCTGCTGAAGCTGCGGCGCCGGTGTCAGGCTGTTTGGACCCGAATAGGGCGCATGAAACGCCGGATAGCCCTGTGGCAGGAACGTGGTTTGGCCGTGGATTTCCCAGCGATCGGATTCCGGATCGGCCAGCGATGCCGGCGAGAAGTTGCCGGAACCCGGCCAGTCGATCTTGCGGTTGAGGCCGAGACGGAGCGACTGAAAATCCAGGGTTGATGTGTACTGGGTGCCCGAGGGAAACCTGATGTCGACCTTTTCGAACCGGCTGTAGAGATATTCCAGCCGCGCGCTCCAGTGCGGCGCAAAGCCATATTCGAGGCCGCCGCCGGCAGCCCAGCCGAGCCGGGTGTGCAGGAGCTTTTCATCGCTGCCGTTTGCCGGCGAGTTGAGGAAGCGCTCGCCGGCAAAGGCCATTCCGCCGGTGGCATAAGCGAGCCACGGACCCGTGGCGTAGCCGATGCGGCCGCGCGCGGTCGCCACATAGTCCCACTGCTCGGTGACATCCGATTGGGCGGTGGCCAGCGAGGAAACGATCGAATTCGAGGTGAGAAAGTTTGGAAACGTAATGTCGGCTTCGACGCCGAGCAGCAGCCCGGATGACAGCCGAACATTGTAGCCGGCCTGCACGCCGCCGATCGTGCCGCTGAAGGTGCCGCCGGCTGCAATGGGCGTCGGATCGGACAGCACGGCGCTCGAAGGGCCGCGGCTATAGCCGGCATGGGCGCCGATATAGAGCCCGGTCCAATCGAAGACCGCCTGAATGTGCGGCGCCTTGACCGGCATATCCGCCGCAACCGCAGGCCCATCGAGCGCGAGCAGGCCCAGGCCGATGCCGGCAACGAGGCGCTCCCGGAATCGGCTGCAGCTTTTCATGCGGACAATTCCAGCGCGAGCATTCCGGCGGTCTCTTTCGTCATTACTGCAAAATATGCCGGCGCGCTGCCGCCAGGGAAATGAGGCTATTGATCGCGTCCGTTCGGAGTCCGGTTGCTACGGTCGAGGACCGGATCAAAGGAACGCGCAATTCACCCCCCAGCCTTATTGCAAATCATTCGCAACGGGCAAGAAGGAATTTGGTCGATGCTGATGAATCGCGCCGCCTAGTGACAGGCATGCAACACGGCGAATTTCATTCGGCTCAAAGCATCACCGGGATGACAACCGTTCCGGTTGGGTCAGGCATTTGCCGAGTGGGAATGCTGCACCTCGACGGTGACATGCGACAAGTCCGCGAACTTGGCCAATCTCTTGCGGTAATGCGCCGGCTCGCGTGCCCCCGACGTTGCGACCGAGACAATGGCGCCGAGATGACCCGGGCCCAGCCGCCAAAGATGCAGATCGGTGACGTGGTCTCCCTCGCTTTCGATCACCATGCGGACTTTCTCGGCCATGCGCGGATCCGGCGTGCGATCGAGCAGGATGCTGCCGGTGTCGCGCAGCAACCCGACCGACCAGTTGGCGATCACCAGCGCGCCGATGAAGCCAGCCAGCGAGTCCATCCAGAGCCAGCCGAATGTGCGGGCCGCGAGCAGCCCCACGATGACCAAAACCGATACCGCGGCATCAGCCAGAACGTGGATAACGGCGGCGCGCATATTGTTGTCGCGGTGATGCGTGCCATGGGCATGATCGTGATCGTGTTCTTCCGCTTCGACGTCGAGCGCGCCGGTGTTCGGCTCGATGCGGGCAGGTTTATCGCCATGATCATGGTCATGTCCATGAGAGTGGCCATGGCTGTGGCCGTGATGCCCGCCGGACAACAACCATGCGCTCGCGACATTGACCGCCAAGCCAAGGACGGCAATCGGGATCGCCTCGTTGAAGCTGATGGGCACCGGGTTGAACAGGCGCGATACGGCTTCGTAGCCGATCAATAACGCAATCATCGCCAGAACAATGGCGCTGGAATATCCGGCGAGGTCGCCGAACTTTCCGGTGCCGAACGTGAAATTGCGATCGTTCGCATATTTGCGGGCATAAGTATAAGCCAGTGCGGCCAGCAGCAGCGCTCCGGCATGGGTCGACATGTGCAGTCCGTCGGCGATAAGGGCGAGAGAGCCGAACAGCGCGCCGCCGATGATTTCGGCGATCATCATCACGGCGCAAAGGATGATCACCGCCCAGGTTCGACGCTCCGCCCTGTCGTGATCCTTGCCCAGAAACATGTGATCGTGCGGCGGAAGCTGAAACGTGCTTTCTGTATCGGTCATGACGTGCACTCACTTCAGATAGGTGTGGACCACCTCGATCAACTGATCCGCCGCATCGGCGTTAAGCGCGTCCGGATTCCTCTCTGGGTCGACGAGATGGGTGCGGATGTGGTCTTCGACCACCTCGGCCATCAGGCCGGCGACGCTGCCGCGAACGCCCGCAATCATGTGCATGATGCGCTCGCATTCCTTCTCGTCGTTCAGCGCCCGTTCGATCGCCTCGATCTGGCCGCGGATGCGACCAACGCGGGCGAGCAGTTTTTTCTTTTCCCGGATCGTGTGTACCATGATGACATAGATAGGGTACCCCCCTATGCCAAGTCAATCCACAGCGCCATGTTGAGGATGCAATTGCAGCCGAAGACCGGCATCGGAGCTTAGGGAACTTATGTTCACTTTGTAACTTAAGCTTCCGGCCTGGTTCCGACGACGGGGAGTGGGGATTTGAGGGAAGACGTGCCGGTCATCCTCATCATCGAAGATGACGAGGCGATACAGAGCCTTGTTGAGGATGCTCTTACTGAAGGTGGTTTTGAGCCGGCCATCGCCCCGTCGGGCGAGGAGGCGGTGACCTTGCTCAAGGGCCGTATCGTCAACTATCGGGCGCTCGTGACCGATATCACTCTGCGCGGCAGGATCGACGGCTGGGAAGTCGCGAGACAGGCGCGGGAGATCGACCCGCAATTTCCCGTCGTTTACATGAGCGGCGCAAGCGCCGAGGATTGGGCCTCCAGGGGTGTCCCCAACAGCATCATGTTGTCGAAGCCGTTCGCTCCCGCCCAACTTGTGACCGCGGTCTCCAACCTTCTCAACACCGGCACGCCGACGGCTTAGATCATGATCCGATTAGATTGAATCGGATCATGATCGCATCTCTTTGTTTGAGCATGATCTCCGGGCAAACGCTTCGCGTTTGTCCCGAGGGAAAACCGGTTTCCACTTTTCCGGATCATGCGCTAGCCGCGTGCACGGTCCATGACTTCGCCGGAAAAAGGGTGACCCGCCCGGGGGGACGGCCGGGCGGGTCGGGTGCGGCACGGGGGTGGATGAAGCGCCCGTGCCGGACGCGGGATCCACAACCAGAGCGTTTTCGAGCGAAGTGGATTCCGGTTCGCGTGAACAAAACGCGTCAATGAAAATCGGCTCAGCCGATCATCAGATCATCAGTAGAAATTGCAGCTGCGAATGGTGCCGATGTAGTTGCCGTAAGCATCGAACTGGCGAACGAAAGCGCAGCGGCGATAGCCGCCATAATAAGGACCATTGTTGGCAGCGATTGCGGTGCCGACCACGGCGGCGCCGATCAGGCCTGCGCCGATGCCCCAGCCGAGGCCGCCGCCGGCCTGAGCCTGGGTAGTGGTGGAAGCAAGGCCGCCGGTGAGGGCAAGCGCGGCAAGCGCGACAGCGGCAATCCTGGTCCTGATCGACATGAGAAACTCCATCCGGTTGTGCACGGACCGTTGTGGTCCGCATGCCCGGTTGGACGGAGCCTGCTCGATTCCGGTTCGATTCGCCGCCGAGGAATTGCCAGCTCGGGATATTAGCCAGTTATTGCAATCGCTTAAGTGGCGTGGCGTCAGGCCCTCGGGCCGGACGAAAGCGTCTCCGGATCGAATTTGTCGACATCGGCGAGCAGTTCGCAGAACGCGCG